>NZ_JMCB01000012.1 GCF_000737315.1 Hyalangium minutum | reverse complement strand
GCTCCAACTCCTTCTCCATGGACTCCTCCTCGTCTGGAGCCCATGAGGTGTCACACCGGGGAGCACCTCGTCACGACGGGGCACGGCGAACAGATACGATTCACCGGGCCGTGTCGCCCCAGGACTTCCCCAAGCGCGTGCGCGGGGTGGACGGCGGGGATGCATGGCACGTGTACCGGCACACCTTCGCCGTCCTCCACTACAAGGCGGTGCTGGATGGGACGATGGAGAAGGAGGATCTGCACCAGATGCTCCGCCACAAGCAGCCGTCCACTACGTACACGTACCTCAACGCCTTCAATGTGGAACTGAAGGGCACGAGCAAGGGGGTTGAGGAGAGCTGGCGAATCCAAGAGCAGCTGCAGGAGCAGGCCATCCGCGAGCACAGCGGCAGAGGCCTCAGCCGCAAGGACTCCAGCGAGTAGCTCCCCCCACCTCCGTGCGCAGGCTGGCGTGGCTCTGGAGCACTGCCGAGCCCGCGCCGGAAGATCCATTCACTCCCCACAGGAACCACCAGACATGAGCGAGAAGAACGACAAGACGAAGGACACTCCTGAGCTTCGCGTTGTGCACGGCCAAGGGAAGACGAAGCGCCGCGCCTACGAACCGACGCCGGCCGAGGCACGCAAGAAGACGAAGGAGAGCCTCAAGGAGGCGGCGCAGGCCCTGGCACACCTCAGCAAGGCGATGGGCCACGCCAACAAGGCCTACGAGGAGTTGGCCGCATTCACCCGTGCGCTGCCCTCTGGGCTCGAAGGGAAGCCGGGCCGTAGACCCACCACCTTCGCCCTCGAAGCCGTTGCCGCAATGCTGAAGGCGCGCGCCCGGCTCAGTGAGGCCAGCGACGTGACGCGAGAGGCGGCCGACGAACTCTCAGCGCGGCTGGAAGGGCAGGAACGGGATGACGACTAAGCGCCTGAAGACGCTCTCGAAGAAGAAGCCCCGGGCCAAGGCTCAAGAGGAACTGCCCCTCACGGAGACGCCCACGCTGGGCGCCCTCTTCGCGTGGTACGAGAAGGCCTTCCTCCGGCACCAGAAGCGCCACACCCAGAAGGCCTACGCGAGCACCTTCCGCCTGGCTCTGGAGCGCTTCGGGCACCACGCCAAGCCGAGCCGGGGGCAACTCCAGGGCTGGCTCTCCGATCGCCTGGGGCGCGCGGAGATTCTGCCCGGCACGGCCAACATGACGAAGGACCACCTGCACACAGTGTATGCGCGCGCGCGGGACTTGAAGTGGCCGCTGCTCCTGAATGCTGGGGCCTTCCAGCGCTTCCCGGCGGCGCCGCGCAAGCCGGAGGGGCTCAAAGACCCGGTGCGCAGTTGGGCGCGCATGCTCGCGGCGATGCCGGATGACCGGGCCAGAGCCTTCCTCTGCTTCCAACGGCACGAGGGCGGGATGCGCGTGAGCACGGCGCTGGGAGTGGAGTGGCGGCACATCCGCTGGAACGCGGAGGGCGGCCCGGAGCTGCACGTGCAGCAGCAACGCGACCGCAAACTCATGAAGCCGCACTCGCTGAAGAACGACGCCAACAGCCTCGTGTTCCCTCTCTCGGAGGAGACGGTGCACTACCTCCGGGAGACGCGGAAGGCCCTCATGCGCGGGCAGAAGCTCTTCGGCGCCAAGCGCGGTCGCCTCGCGGGCGGCCTCGGCCCGGACGGGGAAGCGTACGGGTGGATCTTCCCCTACAACGGCACGTACGTGGAGAAGCTCGAGGAGAAGCTGCGCGCGGCCTGCCCGGAGGAGTTCCCCAAGGCCATTCGGGGAGTGCGCCCGGGCAAGCTCTGGCACCGCTTCCGCCACACCTTCGTCACCGAGGCGGTGAAGGCCGTGGGCGTGGAGAAGGCGAAGACGCTCACCGGCCACAAGTTCGTCAACACCCTACAGCTGTACGCCGACAACTTACGAGGTAAGGAGGTGGATAGAGACGCGCTGGCAGCGGTGAGGCAGGCGGCGAAGCAGCAGCAGGAGGTGGTGAACAACTTGGTGCAGAACCGTCCTGGGTAATTTGAACGGGCGCAAACTTCAAATATCCCTGGAAGGAGAAAACACGTGGAAAAACGAGGGAATGGCGTTGGGTGTATTCGACTTCAAGTTTCCGTGCCCCGATACAAACCGTCCGCAGTGGACTCTGTATAGGGAACGCAGCGCCTACTCGGGGCTCGATCAACGCAGAGTTTACGAGGACGCATTGGGGGGACCCGCTGTGCTCATTGCTCCCAAGAGCGGAATGGTTCGATGAGGGAGAGCATTCCTGTCATCCGCCTGCGGACGAAGGACGGAGTCTTGGCGGCACGAGACGGCGTCGTCATTTGTTTTTTCATGCGCCGCTCCCACCCAGAAATTGCTCTCGACATCTGGCGCGCTTTGCAGACCTATGTCCGAGCCATACCGCAGCAGTCCTTGTCTTGGTACGCCTCGAATGAGGGAGACATGCTCCCGCTGGATGACAAGGGTTGGGAGGCTGTTCGCCATACCTTGCTGGAGCGAGCAGGGCCAGAACGCGGAGGCTGGAACGTTGAACTGGACGATAATCCCAGTGAGACGGGCGACTACCATTTCGAATATTGCGGTGTGAGGCTCGATCATCCGATGTTCTCGCATGACGAGGAGGCGACCAGCGGGGTGGCGTTCTCCTTTCCCACCGAATACCTCTTGGAGCACGGTCCTGCCCACCTGCGCGCTCTGGCGCTCCAACTGGCGGGCGAACTGCCCTTCAGCTTTGGCTATGCCAGCCTCGCGTTTGTTGCTCCACGGGGGTTTTGGTACTCCGCGCGCAAGGAACTCCTCGGCTTGCTTCCCCGCTACCTGGGCCTGGATCTCTACGATCTCAGTGCCACCAGCCGGGTCATCGGCACGCGCGCCCGAGGGGCCTACTGGCTCACTTTCCTCGGACAGCCACTTCTGGGCGAGCTCGGTGGACTGGAGGGGCTGCGTCCGAAGCTCGCCTTCCCGGACGTCGCCTTCGAGCCGATGGAGGGCGAGCGCCTGCTGATCACCCTGGGTGAGTGGCCGGACCCCATCGACATTGAGAAGCAGCCGCACCTGCCGCAGTACAAGGCGCTGGCTCACCTGCTAGAGCCCTTCATGTATGAGGAGCGCAACGGATGGTTCACGCCCCTCAACAAGGACAACATGCGACACTGGCTCCGGCGTCTCTGCCAGTGAGTTGCTCCTGGCGGAAGACGCCAGGGCTCAGCCGCGGAACTCGCGAGGAGTCTTTCCGGTCCAGCGCTTGAAGGCCCGGTCGAAGGTGCTCAGCTCCGAGTAACCCAGGAGGAAGGCCACTTCGCTGACGCCCAGGTGTGGGTCTCGGAGGTATTGCTGGGCGAGTTCGCAACGCACCGCGTCGACGGCATCCTGGAAGGTGGTCTGGTGCTCGGCAAGGCGGCGCTGGAGGGTGCGGGCGCTGACGTGGAGCTGCTTGGCGAGGGTCTCCATCTTGGGAGCGCCGTCGCGGAGGGAGCCGCGGATGGCCTCGTGCACGCGCTGGACGAATTCGGGCAGGGCGGGGGTGGGCTCACGTGCGGGAGGGGTTCCGGCGGCACGCTCGAGGACAGAGAGCAGCACGGGATCGCCTGAGACGACAGAGAGGTCCAGGGTGGAGGCGGAGAGGGTGAGGACGTTCAGGCCGCCACCGAAGGAGGGGGTGACCCCGAAGTGGGCGGTGAGGGGCGCGAAGTCAGGAGGGGCGGGGTGGGCGAAGGAGATGGCGAGCGGGTTCCACGGCTGCTCGGTGAGCTGGCGGCCTACGTGGACGAAGAGGGCGAGGCCGAACTCATTGGCGTGGCGGCCGTAGGAGAGGGGCTCGCCGGGGACGCCGTAGGTGAAGGTGCCAGTGGAGGCGTCCTCGGAGAAGGAGGCGACCATCTGGTCATTGAGGAGCGCCATGTACCGGGCGAGGCGGCGGAAGGTGTCTCGCAGGGTGGGGGAGGCCCGAGCGATGTACTCGACGAGGCCGTAGGTGCCGCGCTTGAAGGCCTGAGCCACGTGAAGGCCGATGAACGCATCACCCGAGCGCTGCTCGGCGGTATCGAGGAAGGCGCGGAGGGTGGAGAGCGGGAGACTGAGCTCGGGCAGCGACTCCGCGTCGGGAGGCAGCTGAAACTGCTGGATGAGCGGGCTCGGGTCCTGGCCGCGAGCGCGCAGCCAGCCGAGGAACGGGCCCACGAGCTGGGTCCGCACGGCCGGGGAGGAGGAGCCCTCCATCTGGGAAGTCGGCTTCGCCAAGCGAGGGCCAGAGGCTAGCGTATTTCGCATGGACAACCTCGCGCACTCGCTCGTTGGCGCCTGGATGGGAGAGGCGGGCCTCAAGCGGAAGACCCCGCTGGCCACGCTGACGCTCGTGCTCGGCGCCAACCTGCCGGACATCGACGGCTTCACCGTGCTGGGAAACTCGGACACCTCGCTCCTGCTGCGCCGGGGAATCACGCACGGGGTGCTCGCCCTGGCTGTGCTGCCGTGGATGCTCGCGGGCGCGGTGAAGCTGGGGGACACGTACCTCCGCCGGAGACGCCATCCGGAGAAGGAGCCCGCACGGTTCTGGCCGCTGCTGCTGCTCTCCTACCTTTCCGTGTTCAGCCACACGCTGCTGGACTGGATGAACAACTATGGCGTGCGCGTGCTCATGCCCTTTGATGGGCGGTGGTTCTACGGCGACGCGCTCTTCATCATCGACCCGTGGATGTGGCTGCTCGCGGGAGCCGCCGTCGTGATGGCGGATGCGCGCGCCCGCTGGAGCATCGCCGGATGGCTGGTGCTCGGCGTAGCGACCACGGGGCTCATCCTTTATACGGACCTGACGCCGCTCCCCCTGAAGGCCCTCTGGCTGGTGGGAGTCGCCGCCGTCGCCTCTCTGCGAATCCGAGGCATCCACTCCCTGCGCATCGAGCGCGTGGCCACGGTCTGCGGCATCACGCTGCTCCTCTATATGGTGGCGATGTTCGCGGGCTCGCGGCTGGCGGAGCGGCAGGTGGCGGAGTGGCTGCGCCAGCAGGGCACCGAGCCGGAGCGCGTCGCCGCAGGTCCACTCCCCGCCAACCCGTTCACACGCGATGTGATTGCACTGCTCCCAGGCCGCTACGAGTTCATCGAGCTGGACTGGCTGGCGGGAGAATCCGGGCGCTTCCGCACCAGCCATCCTCCCATCCCTCGCGAGGCCCCCAGCCCGGTCGTCCAGGCTGCGCTTGCCGCTCCAGAGGTGAAAGGCTTCGTGAACTGGCTGCGCTTCCCCACCTACCGAGTGGAGGAGCAGGCAGACGGCTACCGCGTGGTCCTCCAGGACGTGCGGTACTCGCGGACGCGCAGTGGCATCGGCACGGAGGTGGTGGAACTGGACCGGCAGCTTCGCCCGCGCTGAGCCGCGCATATACTCCGCACCTCTCCTCCCATCCCGAGCGCTCCGTGATTGAAAGCGAGGCGGCTGTCCCCGCCGCCACCACTGAAGAACGCTGGTCCTGGCCCCCGCTGTTCGGCCTCCTCGAGGTCCCGTTTGGCGCCGCCGTCGGCTTCCTGCAGACGGCCGTGCCCTACTGGCTGTCGAAGGATGGGATGCCGCTCGCGGACATCGGCCTGCTGTCCGGGACGGCCTTCTCTCCCCACGCCTGGAAGCTCCTGTGGGTGCCGCTCATCGACCTGGGGCCCTGGCGGCGCGTCTGGTACGGCGTCTCCACGCTGCTCACCGCCGTGCTGCTCCTGGCCTGCGCGCTCCTCCCGGAGCCCGCACAGCACCTGGGGCTCTACACGCTGCTGCTCACCGCCCTGCAGGCCGCCGCGACCACGGCGCATGCCGCGCTCAATGGGCTCATGGCCATCACCACCCGCCTGGAGGACAAGGGCCGCGCCGGTGGCTGGCAGATGGCGGGGAACGTGGGGGCCACGGCCCTCCTCGGAGCGCTCGCCATCTGGCTGGCCAGCACGTTCTCCCGGGAAGTGACGGGAGTGGTGCTGGCCACCTTGGTGCTCGTGAGCGGCGCGGGCATCTTCTGGATCTCCGAGCGCCAGGACGAGAAGTCCGCGGCCCCGGCCTCGCTGCTGCGCGCCACCTGGGAGCGCGTGAAGGGCATCGTGCAGGATCTCTTCCGCACGGCCTTCAGCCGGGATGGCGTCATCATGCTCGTGCTGTGCCTGATGCCGGTGAGCTGTGGCGCCCTCACCAACCTCTTCAGCGCGATGTCCGGCGAGTACAAGGCCTCCGAGAGCACGGTGCAGCTCGTGAACGGGCTGGGCATGGGGATTTCTGGGGCGCTGGGCTCGCTGCTGGGGGGCTGGCTGTCGGATCGGATCAACCGCAAGCTCAACTACGCCCTCATGGGAGTCGCCACGGGGCTGTGTGCCCTCGCCATGGCGGCTGCGCCCATGACGGAGACGACGTACATCTGGGGCATTCTCGCTTACAGCTTCGCCAATGGCGCCGGGTTCGCGGCCTTCGCCGGCATGGTGCTGGAGATGGTGAGGTCCGGAGCGGCCGTCACGACCAAGTACACGCTCTTCGTCGCGGCCTCGAACTTCGCCATCAGCTACGCCACCGCGCTGGATGGCCAGGCCTCGAGCTTCCGGGGCCTGGGGGCTCGCGCGAGCGTGGGGTTCGACGGGCTCATCACCTTCGCGGGCATCGCCGGCATGGGGCTGCTCTTCCTGCTCTTCCTGCGCAAGAAGCCGCAGCCCGCCGCCGCCACCTGAGCCACCTCAGCGGTGGAAGTCGAGCCGCACCCACTCGCCCTGGGCCGCCCCCGGCTCGGGGGTGAGCCCGTGGGCGGTAAAGGCGGCCTCCACCTCGGCCTTCTGGTGCGCGAGCACGCCCGCCAGGATGAGCCGGTCCTTCACCTTCGGCGCAATCAGCGGCGCCAGGGCGATGAGCGTGTTGGCCAGGATGTTGGCCACCACCAAATCAAACGGCCCCTTCACCTGTGTCAGCTCCTTGCCGGACAGCTCCACGTCCGGAGTGCTGTTCACGCTGGCATTCTCGTGGGCCAGCTCCACGGACGTGGGGTCGTTGTCCGTGCCCACCACGCGGCCCGCGCCCAGCTTCTTCGCGGCGATGGCGAGCACGCCGGTGCCGGTGCCCACGTCCAGCACGCTCGCGCCCGGGTGCGAGCCCATGTACGTGTCAATCGCCGCCAGGCACAGCGAGGTGGTGGGGTGGTCACCCGTGCCGAACGCCATCTTCGGCTCGATGACGATGCGCACCTTGTCCTGGGGCGCCGAGTCTGCCTCCCACGGCGGGCCCACCCAGAGCCGGCCCACCTGCACGGACTTGATGAGCGCCTTCCACTCGTTGCTCCAGTCCTGCTGGGGCTTCTCCTCCAGGAGCACGCGGGCGTCCGGGAAGTCCTCGGCCACCTGGGCACGGACGGCCTCGGCCGTGTCCATGTCCTCGAAGTAGGCGATGACGATGGCCTCGCCGGGATTGGGGCCGCGCACGCCGGGCATGGGCGGGGCCTCCCGGTCGCGCACCTCGAGGCCCATGGCTCCGGACTCGTGGAGCACGTCCTGTACGGCCTCCGACTGATCCTCGGGCAACTCCACGGTGAGAGACAGATAGGTCTGGGACATGCGGGCCCTTTATCCCCGGGCTCGCTATGGTGGAAGGGCCATGAGACTGCTTCCCCTGGGTTTGCTCGTCTGGGTGTCCGCCTGCTCCGGTCCTCCCGCGCCGGATGGGGCCCTCTGTCAGGACGTCATCACCCGCATGTGCCTGGCGCGGACCTGTGAGGGAGTGAACGAGCAGCTGGCGCTGGGGTCCATGGACTGCCAGTCCACCTTGGAGGAGCGCACCGGGTGCGGCGCGGAGGAGTTCGCCTTCTCCACGCCCTCGCGCGAGCGGGTGCTGCGCTGCCGCCTGCCGCTGGTGCGCCAGGGCACGGATCCGAACAAGGCGCCCCGGTGCGAGGATGTGGATGAGGTGCTGGAGGACTGTCCGGACCTCACGGGCTTCCTGGGAGGGCGCCAGCCATGAAGTGGAAGCGAGGGATGGCCGGAGCGCTGATGCTGGCGGTGGGGTGCGCGCCGATGCAGGCGGAGCGCCGCGTCGAGCGGGGCCCGCTGCTGCGCACGTACTCGAAGGAGGTGACGCTGGGCGAGCGGACGCTGGCGGCGGACGTGGAGGCGAAGTGGCCCACGCTCCAGCTCCGCTTCGTCAGCTCGGAGGTGTGCCGCTCCGAGCAGCACGAGGAGTTCGTGGAGAACCTCATCACCGAGCACTACGAGCCCTCGGCGGGACCGGCCATCAGCGCGGGAGCGGCGAACACGGCGGTAGGCGCGGGACTGCTGCTGGCACGGCCTCTCTTCAGCACCGAGCCCAACCGCGACACCATCGACCGGGAGGGCCGCTACGGCGCGTCCTCGCAGAAGGCGGCGACGGTGTGGGGCGTGGCGCTGCTGTCGCTCGGGGTGCCGGCGCTCATTACGGGCATCATCCAGACGGCCCGGGCGGGCGAGGAGACACAGACGCGCAAGGCGGATGCGGTGGTGAGCCTGCGCGAGGAGTCCTGTCATCCCCAGCCGGCCACGGGCACGGTGGAGTTCGCCGGAGGCCCGGGCACGCCCCCGGAGCCGCGTGCACTCACGAACGGGACGCTGGAGCTCACGGCGGACGAGCTGCGCGGCATGAGCTTCACGGGGGTACTCGTGGGCGGTGAGCCCGCGGTCATCAGCGAGGAGGACCAGGAACTGCTCGCCACGTTCCGAGCCTGCAGCCGGCTCTTGTCGGAGCCCCTGGAGCCCACGGCGCTCGAGCAGGACGAGGCGGAGCACCTGCAGGCGCTGCGCAGGCGGGTGCTGGCGTGCAGGGTGCTGCCGGGTGCGCCCGTGGAGGAGCGGGTGAAGCAGCTGGATGCGGCGCTGGCGGCGAAGGGCACGAGCCCAGAGCCTACGGACGCGCCGACGGTGAACTCGTTCGAGGACGCGGTGGCGGCCTACCCGCAGGCGCTGAAGCTGTCGGAGGGCAGCCCGGACCTGGAGAAGCTGCAAGAGCCGGAGCGGCTGGTGGGGCAGGCCGTGCTGCTGCGCGGGGTGCTAGAGCGGCGCGAGGAGCAGAACATCGCGGTGGTGCAGGTGGGCGGCATGCGGGTGCTGGTGTTCGTGGCACCCGACCGGCTGTGGGCGCAGGACTTTCCGAGGGGCTCGCGGGTGGAGCTCGTCGGCGTGGTGATGGGGCAGCAGCGGCTCGGGTCGCTGGAGGCCCCCTTGGTGCGCGCCGTGTGGATGCGCACGGCGCTCTGATTCGGCTCCCCGCGCCTCAGCGGCTCACAGCTCCTTCTCGGGCAGCAGGGCGCGGCAGCCGTCGAGGAAGGCCTGCACGTCATCCTTCTCGGCGAAGAGCTTCGTGTTATTGCAGCGCTGCCGCTCGGGATCCGTGGGGTAGCGGCGCTCGGTGCCCGTGGTGTCCGTCAGCTGGAAGCTGAGCGAGGCCGTGTCCTCCCAGCACTGCCCGGACTGTGAGGGCTCGGAGATGTGGATGGCATTGACGAGCTCCTGCAGCTGAGCGGCCTCGGCCTCCGAGAGGCTCCGGCTGTCCTCCTCGGAGCGGTAGCCCGGGCCCGGCCCATTCTGGCTCCACTTTCCGAGCAGCACCCGCTCGGAGAGCGCGAAGGTGTAGCGCGTGGAGAACGACATCCCATCCCCATAGGACACGCTGGCGTGCGCGACGCCATCCAGATCCACGTTCGTTGCGCTCTCGCCACAGCCCGCCAGACACAGGGCCAGGGCGGCCCAAGCTCCCATCCACTTCATCGTGCGAACCTCCTCGTCGGTATGGAGGCTGGCGGTGCAAGGCCTGAGCCCAAACGAACCCCTCGAAGTGGGTCCGCTTGAGCACGCGGGAGGCAGCGAAAATCCGAGACGCGCGGCTGGAGTCACGGATTCCCGAGGCGCCCAGGGGCTATGTCGGTAAATGTCCCCAGCGCAACATTGCGACCCCAGTACCTATGTGCTCTGAGTAATCTCAAGGGTTTACTAACTAACTTGTTTTCCAAGTTAACTCTGGGTCTCACTACACCTCCCCATCGTTCCGCGTCGGAGGAGCCAGGTGGAATCCGGACCGCATCGATTGCGCATGCTCGTGGTGGCCTTGGCCATGAGCGCCGTGGGTTGCTACGGCGAGGCCAGCCTGGAAGTGCCCTCCATCGGCGGGGTGCCCAACTACGACGACGAGAACCCTCCCCCGCTGCCGGTGGACCCGACGGGGGCGCTCTCGTGCCAGCTGGCCAGCGTGCCGCAGACGGTGTCGCTGGCGACCATTGCCGCGGACTTCGGCCGCCAGGTGTACCCGGCGATGGTGCGCCAGGACTCGGGCTGCATCTCCTGCCACGCCACGACGAGCGGCCGGCAGTTCAAGGTGAGCCAGGAGCCCACGGAGACGTTCTACGCGGCGCGGGCGGCGGGCTTCCTGACGACGCAGCCGGGCTCGCTCGTGTCGCGGCTGGTGTCCACGGACGAGAGCGTGCGCATGCCGCGCAACCAGCCTTCGTGGAGCGCGAAGGAGATCGCGGCGATGGCCAGCCTCACCTGCCAGCTGGCGGCGGTGGAGGCGCGCTCGCCGCAGACGCCTCCGGACGAGGAGTTCCCCCCGGCGCTGCTGCAGCCATACACGGGCCCGGCGGTGGTCACCTATGACAATCCCTTCCTCAGCTACGTGCAGCTGAAGGGGAAGGTGAAGCAGGTCTTCAACGACGATTGGGTCCGCGGCGGGGTGGACAAGTTCGCCCAGACGGTGGGCCTGTTCGGCGGCGTGGACTACGTGCAGTACTTCGTCGAGGCGCGCGTGGCCTCGCCGGACTTCCTGCTGGGCATGGACGCGCTGGCGCCGGACGTGTGCCTCCAGGCGGCGCGCAACAAGACGGGCCCCTTCGCGGGGCTGGACACCTCGGCGCCCATCATCGACACGCCGCCGGCGGCCACGCGGCAGTACGAGGCGGAGACAGCCACGGACCTGACGGCGACCACGGGCGCGCTCACCTCCACGGGGTGGAACCTCTATACCAACGGCCAGCTGACCACGACGACGCCGTACAACTTCCCCGTGACGGGCACGTACAACCTGACGGTGCGCGCCTACGGCAGCCAGTGCGGCCCGGACCTGCCGGCCATGGAAATCCGGGTGGACGGCACGGTGGTGAAGTCCTTCGCGGTGTCGGCCACGGCGTACGCGGACCACGTGCACACGATGACGGTGCCAGCGGGGACTCACACGGTGTCAGCGGCCTTCACCAACGACTTCAACATGTCGGGCACGTGCGATCGCAACCTGTACGTGGACTGGGTGAAGGTGAACGGCCCCACAGAGCCCTCCACGGGCACCACGCGCACGGACGCGGCCAAGGCGAAGGTGGACACGCTCTTCCGGCGGATGGTGTACCGGCCAAGCACCCCGCAGGAGAAGACGGACGGCTACGCGCTGGTGAAGGACCTGGCGAACTACGAGGCGGATCTGCCCAAGGCGTGGAGTGGGCTGTGCGAGGGCATCATGCGCTCGCCGGACTTCCTCTTCACGCTGCCGCCCTCGTACGAGAGCCGCACGGGGGGGGAGAAGGACAGGCTGCTGCTGGTGAAGCTGGCGCAGGACTTGGTGGGTCGGCCGCCCAACGCGACGGAGCTGGCGGACTTCGACGCAGGCCGCAAGAGCTGGGAGCAGATGGTGGACGGGTACCTGGCCTCGGTGGACTTCCGCACGTACTACTTCCACAAGATGCGGGTGCGCACGGAGAGCGAGGGCACGGCGGACACGGACGAGCCCGCGCGGCTGTGGACGTACCTGGCCACCACAGGGACGCCGTTCCAGGATCTGCTGACGGGCGACTACTCGGTGTCCACGGACTTCGCGAAGGTGTCGCGGCCTTCGGAGCACGGGAAGACGGGCGTGCTGACGATGAAGGGCTTCCTGCAGAACAAGCCGGGCCTGCCGCACTACAACTACGCGGCGCGGGTGATGACGGACTTCATGGGCTCCATCTTCGAGATTCCCTCGGAGGTGTTCGACATGCGCGGGGCGGCGACGGCGGCCTCCACGGTGGACCCCACGAGCCTCTGCTTCTCGTGCCATCAGACGCTGACGCCGCTGTCGCACCAGCGGCTGCGCTGGGCGGATGACGGCACGTACCGCACCACGGACGAGCAGGGGCGGCCCATCGACGACAGCGACCGGGGGTTGGTGGGCGCGTACGCCTTCAAGGGCCAGGGCATGTCGGCCTTCGCGCAGAAGGCGGTGCTCAAGGAGTCCTTCGCGCGCCGGACGCTGAACGCGCAGTACATCCTCTTCTTTGGCCGGGAGATGCGGCACACCCAGGACGAGCGCGTCATGTACAAGCGGCTCTGGGACGTGGCGCAGGCCGACAACGGGAACCTGAAGGCGGTGCTGAAGACGATCGCCCTCTCGCCCGAGTACACCCACCGCTGAGCCCACGGGGACGCGCACCATGAACCGCCGTCAATTCCTTGCTGGTGCGATGGCCGGCACCGCGATCAGCACCTTGGACTGGCTCCGCTTCTTCCGGAGCTTTGGAGTGCCGGGGACGAAGAAGGAGCTGGGCATCGCCGAGGCCGCTGCGGCGGAGCTCGCCGCCGAGCCGCGCTTCCTCATCTACTGGTTCCAGGAGGGAGGCTGGGACGGGTATTCGATGTTCAACCCGGTGCACACGCCGAACGACGCGACGCGCTCGATTCCGGCGGGGACGCTGCGGCCCGCGCCGACGTGGAGCCAGCACAAGTACCGGCCGAAGAGCTACGGCACGAGCCCGCTGAACCCGCCGCGCACCTCGGGGGGCATCCAGTACGGCTATTTGGCGGAGGACGGGGTGCCGCTGTTCCCGAACATGGCGGTGGTGTCGAGCCACAACGGGAACACGTTCCACTCGGGTGGCCGGTGGGAGTACCACTACGGGCGCTACAGCGCGTCGCTGTCGGCGTACCGGCAGCCGGTCGAGCGCACGGTGATGCAGGCGTTCTGCGAGGCGTACGGCAACGGGTACCTGCTGCCGCACCTGAGCTGGCACCGGTGGCTGTCGGACGGGGAGCTGTCGATTCCGTCGTACCCGGAGGGGACGGGGTACTACGAGAAGCTGGGGCCGGTGCACGCGCACACGCTGTACGGGAAGACGCCGGCGGACATGCGCAACCGGCTGATGTCGCTGGGGAGCGTGTCGCAGGGGCAGCGCAACGCGCGCATTCGCCAGTTCACGGACAACCTGCAGTCGAACTTCCTGGCGGAGAAGAACGGTGAGTCGGTGCGGGCGTTCTCCTCGGCGCTGACGATTCACCGGGCGCTGACGGGAGGGACGGGCGTCACCATCAACCCGCAGACGATGTTCACGGACGCGACGCTGCGGGCCGAGTTCGGAGTGGCGGCGGCGGACGAGACGACGGAGTCGGCGTCGATCAACGGCAACCCGGCGCGTTCGAAGGAGACGCCGAACACGAACGTCCAGGCGCTGATGGCGTACGAGATGATGACGAAGGGGCTGTCGATCGGCTTCTTCATCGAGAACCGGGGCCTGCGGCTGTTCGACTCGCACCGGGATCGCCGGTCGATCATGAGCAACCTGGGGCAGACGGACCAGGCGGCGACGATGCGGCGCAACCTGTGGAATCCGCTGAAGGCGCTGGTGACGCGGCTGAAGAACACGCAGTACGGGACGTCGGGGAAGAGCTACTTCGACTACACGACGATCGTGCTGGCGTCGGAGATGGGGCGGACGATCAGCGGGGACGTGGAAGCGATCCTGGCGAATGCGGGGCTGACGGACACGCAGAAGTACGACGAGATCATGGCCCAGGACTGCTGCCAGCACTGGCGAGTGAACAGCGTGGCGTTCCTGGGCGGGACGGTGAAGGGGAACTCGCAGTTTGGGCGAGTGGGGAGCGTGTCCTTGGAGGGCATCCCGATGATGCCGGACGGGACGCTGGACCCGGCGTACGATCCGGACACGGGGCTGTTGATCTCGGGGCGGACGAAGAACCCGAACAGTTACATCTCGGATCCGGGGCACGTGTACTCGACGGCGCTGCACCTGTCGGGGCTGGATCCGGCGGCGCTGCGCGCGGCGGGGAAGGGCAAGAACGACCGCCCCGCGATGACGTTCGTGAAGAAGCCCTGAGGGGTGCGCTGACAGCTGCCTACTCTCGGGGTAGGCTGAGCTTGGGTGGAGTGGACAGCCCAGAGCACACCGAGGTCTTCTACAACCGGAAGCGTCGGCACTTGAGCCTGGGCTACTTGAAGCCTTGGGACTATGAGAGGGCCGCCCTACCTGATAGGTTGGCAATATAAGACCCCTGTCCACGAAACCAACCGGGGCAAGCCCACTTTTGGGGGCCCATGGGCACTGCCGAAAGCGAGAAGCAGCAAGAGGCGAAGTTGCAGCCAGAGAGCAGCGCCCTCCTCGCCGACCTTGAGCAGCACCTGAAGCCGGGAGCGTGGTGGCGCATCAAGTGCGTCGAGCCACGACCCTGGTGCGTCGAGGTAGTGCGCAGAGAATCGGGCCTTGTCATCTTCCGCTATGAAGAGGGTTTCGACCGTGCGAGCTCCATCCAGTGGTTCCTAGAGCGCTACGAGCCCGAGGACCCTGGTCAGGACCCCGCACTTCACGAGGATCGTTTTCAGGCTTCTCCTCTGGGGGCGAAGCCCACCGCTGGGAGATTGGCCTGAAAAAGACCCCAGCGGGACTCCAGCGCTTCTCGGCTCAGATGGTGGGGGTTGCATGCTAGCACCTGCCCTGCAAAGGCGTCATACCCCAAGCCATGGAGCCTCGGGTGCAGGTGGACTTGCAGCGTCGCCGGGTCAATCCCGAGGAGGTCCAGATCGAAGAGCGTGTGGATGTCCGCGCGCAGGAGGAGCCCATTCGATGGATGGTGATCCTTCTGGCCTCGGTAGGGAGAGATATGGGCTGCTTCGAGCAGATCCGGAAGCTTGCAACGGGTGACGAGGCACGTGTCGTCGAAGCGCTCTCGGAGCGCTTGGCGGAACGTGGCTTGTCCTCGCCGTGCACGGATCTGACGTTTGAGCACCGTGCGCTCGTCCAGTTCGTTGGGGACGTAAGCGTCTTCTGCGGCATCGTGCGCGAACAACAAGGGTTCCTGGTGCGAGGGCTGGAGTGACGCTGACAGGGTGCGGAGGAGCGCGGCTTTGCCATCCAAGCGCTCCAGATCCAATGCTTGAATGGCCAGTTGCCCATTGAACCGTGGGCAGGCCTTGCGCACCTCTTGAACAGGGATGCGCCCTGGAACTGGGAAGCATGTGCCCTCAAAGTGGGCTTCGAAGTGGGTACAGGGCTCGGAGGTAATCTTGGGGGTCTCGAACGTGTGACCTTCCCTGCATCGGTCCAGCTCATCGGCGTACCCCACGTTCCCTGCGTACTCGCGTTCCGCACCCAGGGAGAGCGCCAGCCAAGCCCGTTGTGGCTCCATCCTCCAGAGTGAAGGTTTTCAAGGGAAGAGAGTGAAGAACCCGAGGGGTTGGCTCTCGCGGTCTTGAAGTGAGGCGCTTCCTGGCTGACATCAACTGTCCATTGCATCCTCTTCGGAGCCGGCCCACGAGCAGCCGCAGACCTGGTCGTGCACTGCCTCTGCCTGTTCGTCCATGCCGAAGACGCGGCACGAGTCACAGCGCTCAATCTGGCGCCCATGCAAACCGCTGGTCATGTGCAGCCAGCCCCTTCCTTCGCAGTCGAGGCAGGTGGAGTCGCCGGGCAGGTCCAACGATGGAGTGTGTACGGGCATGCGTCACCCGTCGATCCGCAACGAGGCCATTCCAGAAGTGGAGCACAAGATCGCCGCCCCAACCAGTGAGGTCGGCAGTTGTCAGACCTATCTCCTACGTTGCTGAGCCATGGCTTCGATGCAGCACGAAGGACTCTTGCTCTTGTTTCGCAACCGCCCTGCGCTGGCGCCGGAGTTGCTGCGCGACACGCTGGGCCTGAGCTTGCCTCCGTGGACCGAGGCGCGGGTGGAATCCGCAGAGCTCACCCAGGTGGTGCCCACCGAGTACCGGGCCGATCTGGTGGTCCTCCTCTCGGACAGCAAGCCCGTCTTCGCCATCGTCGTGGAAGTGCAGCTGTCACGGGATGAGGACAAGCGCATGAGCTGGCCGTTGTACCTCACCAGCCTCCGCTCACGGGTGAAGTGTCCCACCGCGCTGCTGGTGGTCGCTCCGGACGCCTCGGTGGCACGGTGGTGTGGACAGCCCATCGACCTGGGGCATCCGGAGTTCACGCTCAGGCCTCTCGTGATGGGGGCAAACTCGATTCCAGTCATCCTGGAGGAGCAGGTTGCTCGCGATGATCCAGAACTGGCGGTGCTGTCTGCCATGGCACATGGCCACGAGGAGGTAGGCGCCTCCATCGTCAAGACAGTCATGGCGGCGGTGAGGGGCCTTGATACCGAGCGCGTCCGCCTTTACGTTGATTTAGCGATGTCATCGCTCAGCGCGGCGGCTCGCGTCGCCCTGGAGGACCTGATGAAACGAGGCAACTATGAGTACCAGAGCGAATTTGCCCGGAAGTATGTAGCCCAAGGGCGTGAGGAGGGGCGTGAGGAGGGGCTCTATGAGGGCGAGCGGACAGCCGTGTTCGAAGTGCTTGACGCTCGGGGCCTTGAGGTGGATGCGGAGGCGCGCCAACGCATCCTGAACTGCAAGGACCCCTCTCAGCTCAAACTCTGGATCCGCAAGGCCGTAGTGGTGCAGTCCGTTCAGGAGCTCTTCGAGCCTGGGCCTGTGACCCAGCCCGAGGCTCGCTAGGCCAGCAAGCGGGACCGGAGTCCCCAGGCTCCGAGCTTGGCTACAGCGCGGACTGGATGGCCTCCTCCAGCTCCGAGCGTGTGTACCAATCCACGGGGCGGCGGCCGGTGTTCAGCTCCAGCGTGGAGCCCGTCACCGAGATGCCCTTGTTCTCGGACACGCCCAGCTGGATGCGCTGCACCTTCTCGCGCAGCGCCGCCTTGCCCACCTTGTCCTTGGACAAGGGCTCCAGCACCTCGCGGGCCCGATCCGCCAGAAAGGCCAGCGCCCGGAGCTCCTTCGCGGACGTTGTCTGCACCCCTGACGCGAGCACCACGCTGACCGAGGTCTCCAACTGTCCCCGAAGCTGCGTCTCCAGCGCCGCCATCCGGCGCCGCAGCTCCAGCACCGAGGGCGTCCCGGATGCATCTCTCCGCAGCGCTCCGAATGCCCGAGAGTCATGCACTGAGATGGCCTCGATCGTGTTCACCGGGACGATGATCAGATCGTCGTATGGCACGCCGCTCTCCCGAGGCACCCACAGCAGCACGTTCCGGCCCTCGCGGCGGTCCTCCATGATCTCCCGCAGGATGCCCGTCACTCCGCGCCCGCCTCGCATCAGCAGCGTCACCCGCGGCAGCAGCACGGGAATGCCCGCCTGCTGGCGCCACGACAGCCGCTCAAGCACAGCCAGCGTCGCGTCCACCCCGTGCGCTTTCCACTCCAGGAACGCCGCGAGAGGATCCTCCACGTGCACGTCCTCGGGCGCCGCCTCCAGCACCTTCTGGATGGCTTCCTGGCGGTCGTCGATGCTGTCCACATTCGACGCCGGCTCGTGGTCCAGCGTCAGCACGCCGTCCTGGAAGCTCACCATGCTCGAGCCCGAAGACGCTCCCGTCGTGTTGCGGATCACCACGCGCTTCAGCGCACCTCGCAGCACCTCCTGGCCCAGCGCGTCCACCGCGATGGCCTTCAGCGCCCCAATCAGTGGCGTGAAGTAGATCTTCGGCCACGCCTCCTCATAGAGGTGCTGGTAGCCCTCCACCGCCAGCGTGTTCCAGTCCACCTCCACCGGCACCTCGAAGTGCGCCGCGGCGTCGAGCTCCTTCTTCAGCTTCGGGTAGATCGTCTCCTCGAACTCGCTGGCTGCCTTGCGCTCCGCGATTCCCATCCATTCCTCCCGGAAGAACCGCGGCAGTCTCGTTCAACCTCCGCCCCCAGCAAAGGGCCAAGCGGCTCAGGCCCCGCTCACGGCCCGACGATGGCCATCGCGCCGTGATCGAAGTCGATGACGCGCCGGGCCACCTCGCGCACCTCGTCCGCCGTCACCGCCGCAATGCGCTCCGAGTAGTGCAGGAAGTTCTCCAGCCCTGTCCCGTAGCACGTGTCCAGCGCCAGCAGCGCCGCCCGAGCCGCGTTGCGCTGCAGCCCAATCGCGTTCGTCCCAATGAGGTGCTGCCGCGCCCGCGCCAGCTCCTCCTCGGGCACCCGCTCGTCCCGCACCCGCGCCAGCTCCGTCCGGATGCCCGCGATGGCGTCGTTCACCTTCTCCGGGCTCGTCCCAATGTACGTGGCGAAGTACCCCGGATCCAGGCCCTCCAGCGTGAAGCAGCTCACGCTGTACGCCATGGAGCGCTTGTCCCGCAGCTCCACGAAGAGCCGCCCGCCCTGCCCGGACAGCATCATGGACAGCACCTCCAGCGCGTGCCGCTGCGGCTCGGTCAGCCGCAGGCCCATGAACCCGTACACCACGTGGGACTGCGCCCGCGCCAACACCCGCTTCTCCTGCCGAGGCGCCTCCGGAGGCGCATCCGTCACCACGCTGGGCGCTTTCTTCGCCTTACCCCGAGGCTTGCCGAAGTACTCGCGCGCCAACGCCATCACCTCGTCCACCTTCACGTCCCCCACCACGCTCAGCGTCAGCTGCGAGGGATCCATGTACGAGGCGTGGTAGTCCCGCAGCGCCTCGGGCCCCAGTGCCTCCACCGACCCGGGCTCGCCCAGCGCCTGCATCCGGTACGGGTGCGCCCGGTACAGCGTCTTCGCGAACAGGTCGAACGCCAGCCCCGACGGCTTGTCCTCCCGGGTGAGGATGTCCTGCAGCAGCAGCCTCCGCTCCCGCGCCACCTCCTCCTCGGGGAACGCTGGCTCCACCACGCAGTCCGCGAAGAGGCGGAAGGCCGCGTCGAAGTGCCGTGAGAGGAACTCCCCGCGCACTCCCACCGAGTTGCGCCCGCCCACCCCCTGCAGCGAGCCCGCGTACGCGTCCACCAGCTGGGAGATCTCCTCCGCGTCCCGCGTGCGAGTGCCCCGCGTGAGGCTTCGGCCCAGCAGCGTCGTCAGCCCGTTGTTCGCCGGCGTCTCGTAGCGCAGCCCGCCCAGGAACGCCGCGCGCACCGCGAACAGCGGCACCCCGTGCTCCGGGCGAACGATGATCTTCGCCCCCGAGGGCAGCGTCTCCTGGATGATCTCCCCCGTGCTCGTGCGCGAGGGCACCACCCGCATGGGCACATCGTTCTCAGGCCGGCGCACGCGGCGCTCGGGCTTCAGGGTGGGGGCCTCTTGCGCCACCGCGTCGAGGATCTGCTCCGCCTGGGCCGCCGTGAACCCCGTGCCGGGTGGCAAGAGCCCTGTCACCACTGCCCGGTCGAAGCGCAGGTACCGCTCCGCCACGTCCCGGATGTCCTCGGGCGTCAGTCGCGCCACCGCCTGGTAGTAGCGCTCCTCGGCCTCCAGCCCGCCCATGGAGGACTGGTAGTAGCCCATCTTCCGCGCCATGCCCTGCACCGTCTCGCGCTGGTACACGGCCTCGGCCTCCACCAGCGCCTTCACCGTGGCCAGCTCATCCGCGGACACCGGGCGCACGCGCAGCTCGGCCAGCACCCGCGCCGTCTCCTCCAGCGCCTTCGCCACGTTTGCCGGCGGCACGGTGACGGACGCGCTGAACAGGCCTGGGTCTCTCGGCGTGTACGCCGAGGCGTGGATGTCATTGACGAGGCTCTGCTTGTGCTTCACCTCCACCACCAGCCGCGACGAGTCGCCCTGGCCCGCCAGCATCGCCAGCATGTCCAGCGCGGGCACATCCGGGTGCTCCGCCTGGGGGATGCCGAAGCTCAGGTGGAGGTAGCCCTCCTTCACGTCATCCTCGCGCAGCAGCAGCCGACGGCCCGTGGCGGCAGGCTCCTGGGCGCGCGGCGCCAGCCCCTCGAAGGGCCGCCCCCAGTCCCCACCGAAGATTTCATCCACCCACTGCCGGACGTCCGCCTCGCGCAGGTCTCCCACTACCGAGAGCACCAGGTTCTTGGGCGAGTAGTACCGGTGGTAGAACTCCAGCACCTTCTCCCGGGTGAAGCTTCGGACGCTCTCCTCCGTGCCGATGACGGGCTTGCTGTACAGGTGCACCTGGTACGCGGTGGCGAACAAGTCCCGCGAGGCCCGCCGGGACGGGGTGTCCTGGCTGCGCTTGATCTCCTCGCAGACCACCTCGATTTCCCGGGCCAGCTCTTCCCGGTCGAACGCCGAGTGCCGCACTGCGTCGCCCAGGATGTCCAACCCCATCCGGGCAAACTGGCTGGCGATGACGATGTGGTAGACCGTCTGGTCGAAGGACGTCCAGGCGTTGATTTCTCCGCCGTGGGCCTCCACGTCCCGGGCGATTTCTCCGGGCCTCCGGCGCTCCGTGCCCTTGAAGAGCATGTGCTCGTGGAGGTGGGCCAGGCCCGCCTGGTCCGGGCGCTCGTCGGCGCTGCCGACCTTCACCCAGACCTGAAAGGCCGCCACCTTGGCGGCATGCTGCTCTTCGAAGATGACGGTCAGACCGTTGGGGAGCGCATAGCGGAGGGTCATAGGAGGTGTCCGAAGCTGGCACCAGCCCTGCACGGAAGCAAGACGGAGCGTATGGTGATTCCCTACTGCCTAACGTCCGGCCCGGCCCGAGGCGATCCGTTTGAACGTCTAGGGCGCGGGCAGGGGGGCAGGCGCTCCTTACACCTCATGTGTATTTGGAGAAGTGCCCCCACGGGCGATAACCTGCGAGCCTCATGGCATCGCCCCTGGAAGAGCTGGATCCGCTGGCGGACCTGCGCGAGAGCCTGGATGGGGGCAGTCCATCGGTCCCCTCCACGGCCACCAAACCCGCACCGGCGGTGGCTCCTCCCCCGCTACCTCCGCGTAAGGCGGCTTCGGCCGCTCCCGCCCCCATTCCCACGGGGAGTCAGTCCGGTGTGGCCAACCCACTGAGGGCCAACCGCGCCGTGCCGGGCGGAGACCCCTTCGGTGAGCCCTCCGAGCCCCGCCTCCCCATGGGCGCGGCGCCCGAGGAGAAGCTCGAGTTCTTCCGTCAGGTCCTCAAGCAGAAGACGGAGACGCTGGCCCGCGCTCGCTCGCTCTATTCGGAGAAGGAGACCGAGGCCAACGCGCAGCGCCAGTCCGTGGCGCAGCTCACCCAGGACCTCGCGGCCGCAAAGAAGGAAATCACGGAGGTCCGCGGCCAGCTTGGCGGCTTGAAGGACCTGCCGCTGAAGCTGGCCCAGGTGCAGGAGGAGAAGGCGCGCCTGGAGAAGCGCGCCGCTACGGCCGAGACGAAGCTGGCCGAGGCCCAGGGCGAGCTGGAGGCGATGGAGGCGGACCGCAAGGATCTGTCCCGCGCGCTGCTCAACGTGGAGGCGGAGCTGCCGCGGCTCCAGGACGACCTGCGCTCGGAGCGGGAGGCCCGCGCGGCCCTGGCCGAGGAGCTCATTGGCGCCAAGGAGGCCCTCTCGCTGGCGCAGGACCGCGTGGCGGACCTGGCCGCGGAGAAGTCCGAGGCCCAGGGCACCATGGAGGCGGTGCAGGAGCAGTTCCAGGCCGCCCTGGCGGACGTGGAGCGGCTCACCGAAGAGCTCACCACCGCCACCACGGAGCGGGACGCCTACGCCGCCGAGCGCGACACGCTGGCGACGGAGCGCGACGAGCAGCAGCTACGCAACAGCCAGCTGGAGACGGCGCTGGCCGAGGCCAACGGCAGCCTGAGCGCCCTGGAGAGCGAGAGCGAGTGGTCGCGCAGCTCGCTCGAGGAGGCGCAGTCCCGCGCCCAGCTGGTGGAGGCGGAGCGGGACGAGGCCCGCTCGGAGCTGATGGCGGCGCGGGTGCAGGTCGAAGCGCTCGAGGCTGACCAGAAGAAGCAGAAGACGCGGATCGCCGAGCTGGAGCGCACGGCGGCGCTCAAGGACGCGGACCTGGTGGGCGTGCGTGCCGCGCTCTCCGCCCGCACGGCTGAGGCCGGGTCGCTCATTGGCCGCGCGGAGATGGCCGAGGGACAGGTGGCCACGCTCAAGGAGAAGGTGCGTGGCCTGGAGTCCGAGGTGGCCTCGTTCTCCGAGCGGGCCCAGACGGCCGAGCTGGAGGTGTCCTCGCTCAAGGGCGCGCTGGAGGCCAGCGAGGCCGAGCAGGTGGCGATGCGGGACCGCCTCGATGCGGACACCACCGCGCTGACCGAGACGGTGCACAACGCGGAGGCCCAGGTCGAGGAGCTGCAGACGGCACTCGCGGTGGCGCGGGCCGAGCGCGACGACGTGGTGGCGCAGCTGGACACGGTGAAGCAGACGCTCGCGTCCACGGAGTCGGCGCTGCAGTCCACGCAGCTGACGCTCCAGTCTCATGAGGAGGCGCGCGGGGATGCCGACGACAAGGTCACGAAGCTCGAGCAGCGCCTGAAGATGCTGGAGGGCGCGCTGGAGACGGCCAAGCGCGACGCTGCGGCTGCCACGAAGAAGGCGGCGGCGGACCTGGCGGCCAACGAGAACACCCTCAAGACGCTCAAGAAGGCGGAGGCCGATGCGAAGAAGGCCGAGGCCGAGGCGACCAAGGCCCGCACCACGCTGGAGCTGAAGCTGGCGCAGGCGGAGGCGGCGCTGAAGTCCGAGAAGGGCGGCCAGGGGGCCATGGGCCAGAAGCTGGCGCAGGTGGAGGCCTCACTGCAGGCGCAGCAGGCCGAGAAAGAGAGCCTGGAGCAGCGCATGGCCGAGCTGGAGTCGGCGCTGCAACTGGAGCAGACCCAGCGTGCGAGCCTGGAGCAGGAGCTGGAGCAGGCGCGTGCGGCCTCGGCGGCCCCAGCGGCGGGCGGGGGAGCGGCTTCGGCCGAGCTCATCGCTGAGCGCGACAAGCTCAAGTCGGATGTGGCGGCCATGAAGAAGAAGCTGATGGCAGCCGAGTCCGCCATTGAGGCGGCGGCGACCTACAAGGCGAAATTGGCCCGCCTCGAGGCGCAGTTGAAGGGTGGCAAGAAGTAGCCACCCCATGCCGTTCTCCGCGCCCATCGATCCCCATACTGGAATGGCAGCGGCCCGCTTCGGGCTGTACCTGCACTTTCCGTACTGCCTGGCGAAGTGCCCGTACTGCGACTTCGCCGTGGCGGTGGCGCGCCAGGTGCCAGAGGAGCGCTACGCCCACGCCGTCCTCCGGGAGCTGGACGCGCGGCTGGAGGCCACGCCGGAGCTCCGGAAGCGGACGCTGGAGTCCATCTTCCTCGGAGGGGGCACGCCCTCGCTGTGGCACCCGAAGTGGGTGGCGAGGGTGCTCGAGGGCATTGCTGCTCGGTTGCCGGTAGCGCCCCAGGCGGAGGTCTCGCTGGAAGCCAACCCCGAGGTGGCGGACGCGGAGCGGTATGCAGGCTTCCAGGCTGCGGGGGTGAACCGGCTCTCGCTCGGCGTCCAGTCCTTCCAGCCGGAGACGTTGAAGGCGCTCGGCCGCGCGCATGACGGGCAGGAGGCGGAGGCGGCATTCCGCATGGCTCGGCGCGCGGGCTTCGAGGCGGTGTCGATGGACTTCATCTATGGAGTCCACGGGCAGACGCGGGCGCAGGTGGAGGCGGATGCGCGGCGCGCGGTGACGTTGGAGCCGGAGCACCTGTCCACCTATGCGCTGACGCTGGAGCGCGAGGTGCTGGCGGAGGACACGCCACTGGCGAAGCGGCTGGTGCGGGGTGAGGTGGCGCTGCCCTCGGACGACGACGTGGTGGAGATGGCCGCCACCGTGCGCGAGGTGTACGGAGCGCACGGTCTGCACCGGTATGAAATCTCCAACCACGCGCGGGAGGGCTACGCCTCCCGGCACAACGCGCTGTACTGGACCGGCGGCGAGTACCTGGCGCTGGGCGTGGGCGCCACGGGCATGCTGCACGTGCCCGCTCCGCACCGGTACGTGAACCTGCGGAGCGCGGAGGCGTACCTGCGCGCGGTGGAGCAGGGGACGTTGCCGGAGGCGAGCCGCGAGGAGCTGAGCGCGGAGGAGCTGTTCGCGGAGCGGCTCGCGATGGGGCTGCGGCTGCGCTCGGGGGTGGACTGGGAGGCGGTGTGCGCGGCGTACGGGCAGGACCCGGCGCCTCGGCGGGCCGAGGTGACCCGGCTGGTGGCGCACGGGCTGGCGACGCTCCAGGGCGGGCGGCTGGTGTTGACGGACGCGGGGGCGGATCTGCACAGCGCCATTTCCGCGCGGCTGATTTGAGGTAGAGAGGCTCTTGGGAGGGAACGGCGAAGCATGAGCACGTGGATGTTGTGGATGGTCGTCTCGATGCTCACCGGCAGCCCGCTGCTGTCGCTGGTGCTGGTGTTCGGGGCCCTGTGGATGATGGACCGGTTCACCCTCCAGCTCCTGCCGCGCCCGCTGCGCTTCATCCACCGGTGGCGGCGCGCTGGGCAGCTCGAGCGGACGTTGATGACGAACACGCACGATCGCCGGGCCCGCTTCGAGCTGGCGGAGCTGCGGGTGGGGCAGGGGCGTTATGCCCAGGCGGTGGAGCTGCTGAAGCCCAACCTGGAGGCGGGCGACGACGACGTGGACACGCTCTTCCTGCTCGGGGTGGCGTACCTGGGGGCGGGGGAGAAGGCCAAGGGCGAGCTGCTGCTGAGCGAGGCGGAGAAGCTGAACCCGGACTACCGCCAGGGCTCCCTCGACTTGGAGCGCGGCCGGCTGCGGCTGGCGCAGGGGGACACGGCAGGCGCCATCGAGGCGCTGGAGCGCTTCGTGAAGGGGCGGAACGGCTCGATTGAAGGGCGGACGCTGCTGGCCAAGGCACTGGACAAGGCGGGCCGGGACGCGGACGCGGCGCTGATGCGCGACGAGGCCTGGAAGGACTACGTGGCGGCACCGGGCTTCCAGCGCCGCCGCGAGCGGATGTGGGCTTGGAGGGCCCGTCCCAGCCGTCCCATCACCTATGGGATCATTGCCCTTGTGGTCTTGGTGCTGGGCTACCGGGCACTGAGCACGCTCCATCCGCCGATGGACGACCCGTACGCCAACCCGTACGCGGATCCATACGCCACGGATGAGGAATAGGAAGACGCGTGGCGCTGTGATTCAGGGTTGATACCATTATACTCGGCTTTCGTAGACTTCTGGATCGACTCACTCGCTGAGGCCACCGATGTTCCCCGCTCCATCCCATGTGCTCCGCCAGCGTGAGGGGACGCTCTCGGAACTGCCTCTGCCTCTGCTGCTGCACGCGCTGGATGTGGAGGAGCGCACCTGCACGCTGGAGCTGAGGGTGCGCCAGCGCGAGAAGCGCATCACGTTCGAGGACGGCGCGCCTGTAGCGTGCGTGTCGAACCTGCTGCACGAGACGCTGGGCAAGTTCCTGGTGGAGAAGGGGCGGCTGAGCGAGGTGGACTACCAGAAGGCGCTCTCGGAGAGCATCCAGACGGGGCAGGACATGGGGGCGCTGCTGGTGCAGAAGGGGCTGATCAGCCCGTTCGATTTGTACAAGCAGCTGCAGGCGAACCTGGGGATGAGCCTGCTGGATTGCTTTCGGTGGACAGAGGCAAAGTACAAGCTGATCGCGGACGTGGAGCAGCCGGCCACGAGCGTGCGGACGAACACGGCGCAGCTCATCCTCACGGGCGTGGCGAACATGATGCCGTTCGACGCGGTGGCCACGCACTTCACCTTCACAGATGACCGGCGCTTCGCGCAGGTGCCGGGGGTGGATGGGCCGAAGCTGTCGGCGAAGGACGCGCGGCTGTTCCAGGCGCTGAAGGCGCGGCCCACGTTCGCGGAGCTGTTGCAGCAGACGAGCTACGACACGGAGACCGCGCTGCGGCGGCTGTACGCGCTGTGCATCGTGGGGGTGGTGGACTTCGCGGACTCGGTGGACGAGCGGGTGGCGTCTGCGCCTCCACCTGCGGCTCCGGTGGTGGTGGAGCCGGAGCCGGTGAAGGCGGCGGTGCCCTCGGGGACGCCGTTCTCGGACGAGGACGAGGCGGCGCGCAACGCGCTGATGAGCGCGTTCATGTCGCACCGGAGCCAGGATCCGTTCGGGCTGCTGGGAGTGCCGGAGGACGTGCAGCCACTGGCGCTGCGCAAGGCGTTCCTGTCGATGGCGGACAAGTTCAACCCGCTGCGCTTCAACACTCCGGACTTGAAGGAGAAGGCGGAGGTGCTGCTGGCGGCGTACGGGCGGGCGTTTGGGGTGTTGTCGGAGCCAGACCTGGCGGCGCTGTGGCGCAAGCGGCGGGCGGCGGCGCGGGAGAAGGAGCGAGGGGCAACGGGACGGCCGTCGACGGCGGAGCAGTTCCGCATCAAGACGGAGTTGCTGGACGGGCGGACACAGTTCGAGCAGGGCAAGCAGCGGCTGGAGGCGCGCAACTTCTCGGGGGCGTTCGAGTACTTCGAGTACGCGTGCGACATCGAGCCGCGGCCGCTGCACCTGTCCTACCGGGCGTGGGCGCGGTACCTGATGAAACCGGAGGTGCACGGCAAGCTGGTGGTGCAGGAGCTGACGGACGTGCTGCGCCAGGAGCCGGGGCTGGAAGAGGGGTGGTTCTTCCTGGGCGAGGTGAGCCGCGGAGAGGGCCAGTGGGCGCAGGCGGAGGATGCGTACCGCAAGGCGTTCAAGCTGAACCCGAAGAACCGGCGCTACGTGGACCTGATCCAGGAGACGATCAAGAACGCAGCGAAGCGGTGAGGCTCAGGAGGCGGGCGCGGTCATCTGGGCGTGGCGGTAGGCGAAGAGCTGCATGAGGTTGTGCTGGATGAGGTGGCGGGTGGTGTCATCCGGCGTAGCGGCGCGCTGGCGTGCGGCGAAGAGGATGCGGGCCATGGAGAGCAGGTGCTCGGGGCTCTTGGCGCTCTGAAGGAACCCGGCGATCCCCCAGAGGCCCGGCTTGCTCAGGAAGCTCTGCACGGGGCCGAGGAAGCGGGAGGCGAAGCCCTTGAAGGCGCCGAGCAGCTTGCCGCCGCCCAGCTTGCCGAGGCGGCCCAGCCCCTGGTTGAGGCGGCTGCTGGGGCCGCCCTCGACGGAGGACAGCCCCACGCTGACCAACAGCCTGCCGAAGGGCGACCCGGTGAACTTCGCGACGCCCAGGCCGGGGACGAGCTCCAGCTTGCCCTCGGCGGCCTCGGCGAGGCTGGCGGCGTCCAGGACGAAGCGCCCCATCTCCTCGGGATCCGGGCGCTCGAGTCCCATGGCGCGCAGATCCGAGTCCTCGACGATGTAGAACTCCGGCTCCTCTTGGGTGTGGCGGAGGAAGTGCACGACGTGATCGAGGTACTCGTCGGTGGAGACGCCCAACATCCGTGCGAGCTCGGAGGTGTTCTCGTCCGCGAGAACCTGCTGCCGGAGGATCCGGGTGTCCGGGAGGGCCCGAGCGGTCTGAGACCTGAGCGATGGCATGGATCTGTGGAGTACCGGACCCATGGGAGGAAGGCTGTACCACCTTCGGGTCACAGCACGGGGAGTGCCGATGAAACCGCATGGGACTGGTAGGCCCTGGCCTGTCAGACGTACCACGTAGGGTGCCGCGTCATGGCATCCATGAAACATGACGGGCTGGTGAGCTTGTTTCGCAACCACCCGGCCCTGGCGCCCGAGTTGTTGAAAGGGCCGTTGGGAATGGAGCTCCCCTCTTGGGCCGAGATTCGAGTGGAGTCCCCGGAGTTCACCCAGGTGGTGCCCACCGAGTATCGGGCAGATCTGGTGGTGCTCTTGAGGAAGGGCAGGCCCGTCCTCGCTATCGTCGTGGAGGTGCAGCTGTCGCGCTCTACGCGGAAGCGCAAGAGCTGGCCGGTGTACTTGACCACCCTGCGCGCGCGGATGAATTGCCCTGCGGTATTGCTGGTGGTGGCGCCAGACCCAGCTGTGGCCCACTGGTGTGCTCAACCCATCTTGTTGGGGCATCCTGGCTTCGTGCTCCAGCCGTTGGTCGCGGGGCCGCGCTCCATCCCCGTGCTTCTGGGCAAGCGGGAAGCAGGAGACTCTCCCGAGTTGGCGGTGTTATCGGCCATGGCTCACGGGCAGAAACCGGAGCTAGCGCCGGGACTGTTCGAGGCCGTGGCGAGTTCTTCTCGTGGCCTTGCTCGTGAGCAAGCCACCTTCTACCTTGACCTGGCCTTCTCCTCGCTAGGAGAGGCCGTGCGCAGAGTCTTGGAGTCCATCATGAAGAGCGGCGAGTACGAGTACCAGAGCGAGTTCTTCCGGAAGTTCGTGGCTCAGGGGATGGAGAAGGGGATGGAGAAGGGGTTGGAGAGGGGGTTGAAGCAGGGACGTCAGGAGGGACACTTGGAGGGCGAGCGTCAGGCCCTCATCAAAGTGCTGGAAGCCCGTGGGTTCGCTGTAGAGGGCACGGCCCAGCGACGGATTCTGGCGTGTACGGAGCGGGCCCAGCTTGAGCGCTGGCTCGGCCAGGCCGTGACGGCGAAGTCTGTCCAGGAACTCTTCCAACGCAAGCCGACGCCCAAGCGCGCGGGCCGTTCTTCGAGCCCGCGTCTCAAGGCCCGCAGCCCGCGCGCGAAGCGGTAGCCGCGCTACGGCTGCACGGTGGTGACGAACTGGGTCTTCCCGTTCTCCACCTTCAGCACCACCGCCTGCTTTTCCGCATCCCGGTTGGCGTTGATGGTGATCTTCCCCGCTACCCCCGGGAAGTCCTTCGTCGCCGCAATCGCATCCCGCAGCGCCTTGCCCGACAGATCCGGAGCCCGCTTCATCGCGTCGATCGCCAGCTTCGTCGCGTCGTACGCCAGCGCCGCCACGCTGTCCGGCAGGCTCCCGTACGCCTTCTGGTACTTCTCCGCGAACGCCTTGAGCAGCGGATCCGGGTTGTCCAGCGCGTAGTGGTTCGAGAAGTAGCTCCCATCCAGCGCCGAGCCGCCCAGCTCGAACAGCTTCTCGCTCTCCCACCCATCCCCGCCCAGCAGCGGAACCTTCAGCCCCAGCTCCCGCGCCTGCCGCGCGATGAGTCCCACGTCCGTGTAGTACCCCGGCACGAACACGCCCTGCGGCTTCACCCGCTTGATCGCCGTCAGCTGCGCCCGGAAGTCCGTGTCCCCCTTCGAGTAGCTCTCGTTCGCCACCACCTGGCCGCCCATCTTCTGGAACTCCTCGATGAACACCTTCGCCAGGCCAATCGAGTACGCGGCCTTGTTGTCCGTCAGCACCACCACCTGGGTCAGGTTCAGGTTCTCCTTCGCGAACTTCGCCATCACCTTGCCCTGGAACGGATCGATGAAGCACACCCGGAAGATGTAGTCCCCCTTCTGCGTCACCTCGGGCGCCGTCGACGTGTACGTGATCTGAGGCACCCCCGCCGCCTGCGCCTTCTCCGCCATCGCCATCGACACCGATGAGGCCGCCTCGCCGATGATCACCGCCACCTTGTCTTGAGCAATCAGCCGCGTCACCGCCTGGGCCGCCTCCTCCGGCTTGCCCTGGCTGTCATAGACGCGCACCGCCACCTTCTTGCCCCGCACCCCGCCGGCCTCGTTCGCCTCGTTGATGGCCAGCTCGATGCCGTTGCGCGCCGAGATGCCGAACGTGGCCTCGCTGCCCGTCAGGCTCCCCACCTCACCCATCAGAATGGTGTCCGAGGCCGCCGGAGGAGTGGCCGGGGCCTCGGCCGTAGGAGCAGGAGTCGAGGGAGCAGGCGGGGGCTGCGACTTCTTCTCGCAGGCCACCACGGCCAGGGTCAGCGCAGCGAGCAACAGCGACACGGGACGGCGCATGGGCAGGCTTCCTCCAAGGAACGCCCTCTCTTCACATGTCCCCCTGGCAGCCGTCCAGCCAGGGCCCCTCCCATTTTAATGTGGACCGTTTTAGTACTGTTTAAGTAGAGAGGCGGCGCAAGCCGGGGCGCCTCAAGCCCACTCCAGGAGAGTACCGGATGTTCCGGATGAGCAAGATGACCGACTACGGCCTCGTGCTGCTGACCGAGCTCGCTCGGGAGGAGGGCAGCACGCGCACCGCCCGCGAGCTGGCCGAGGCCACGAAGGTGCCACTGCCCTCGGTGAGCAAGGTGCTCAAGGGGTTGCAGACTGCCGGCGTGCTCGTGTCCCACCGGGGGGCCATGGGCGGCTATGGGCTCTCCCGCCCGGCTGCCGCCATCCCGCTCACGCAGATTATCACCGCCCTTGAAGGGCCCGTGGCCATCACCGAGTGCGTGCAGCACTCGTCCACGAACGAGGCCGCCTGTGAGCTGGAGTCCGTGTGTCGCGTCCGAGGCCACTGGCGCGTCATCAACCAGGCCATCCAAGACGCACTGGGCCGGCTGACCCTGGCCGACCTGTGTGCTCCCACCCCGCGTGTGGAGCGCCTCGTCGGGCTGAACACGCCCGCGCGCCCCAGCACCTCCGGAGGGCTCTCATGAGCACCGAGACCATTCAAGACTTCACGCGCCGCCAGTACGAGGCGGGCTTCGTCACCGCGGTGGAGGCGGACACCCTGCCCCCCGGGCTGAACGAGGACGTCGTCCGCACCATCTCCGCCAAGAAGGGCGAGCCCGAGTTCCTCCTCGAGTGGCGCCTCAAGGCCTACCGACACTGGCTCACCCTGAAGGAGCCGCGCTGGCAGAAGGTCCACTACAACCCCATCGACTACCAGGCCATCCGCTACTACTCGGCGCCCAAGCAGAAGCCCAAGCTGGAGAGCCTCGACCAGGTGGACCCGGAGATTCTCCGCACCTACGAGAAGCTCGGCATTCCGCTGGAGGAGCAGAAGCTGCTGCAGAACGTGGCGGTGGATGCCGTGTTCGACTCGGTGTCCGTGGCCACCACGTTCAAGGACAAGCTGGCCAAGGCGGGCGTCATCTTCTGCTCGTTCTCCGAGGCCGTCCGCGAGCACCCCGAGCTCATCAAGAAGTACCTGGGCACCGTGGTGCCGTACTCGGACAACTTCTTCGCCGCGCTGAACTCGGCCGTCTTCAGCGATGGCTCGTTCTGCTACGTGCCCAAGGGCGTGCGCTGCCCCATGGAGCTGTCCACCTACTTCCGCATCAACGCGGCGGACACGGGCCAGTTCGAGCGCACCCTCATCGTCGCGGACGAGGGCGCCACCGTCAGCTACCTCGAGGGCTGCACCGCCCCCATGCGCGACACCAACCAGCTCCACGCCGCCGTGGTGGAGCTCGTGGCGCTGGATGGGGCCAACATCAAGTACTCCACCGTGCAGAACTGGTACCCCGGTGACGCCGAGGGCCGCGGTGGCATCTACAACTTCGTCACCAAGCGCGGCATCGCCCACCACCGGGCCAAGATTTCCTGGACGCAGGTGGAGACGGGCTCGGCGATTACGTGGAAGTACCCCAGCGTCATCCTCAAGGGGGATGACTCGGTGGGCGAGTTCTACTCGGTGGCGCTGGCCAACCACCGCCAGCAGGCGGACACGGGCACGAAGATGGTGCACATCGGCCGCAACACCCGGAGCACCATCGTCTCCAAGGGCATCTCCGCTGGCCACGGGCAGAACACGTACCGGGGGCTCGTGAAGGTGCTGAAGAGCGCCGAGGGCGCGCGCAACTACACGCAGTGCGACTCGCTGCTCCTGGGCAGCCTGTGCGGCGCCCACACGCTGCCGTATATCGAGGTGAAGAACGCGTCCGCGCAGGTGGAGCACGAGGCCTCCACGTCGAAGATCGGCGAGGACCAGCTCTTCTACTGCCAGCAGCGAGGCATCTCGAAAGAGGACGCGGTGTCGATGATCGTCAATGGCTTCTGCCGGCAGGTCTTCAAGGAGCTGCCCATGGAGTTCGCGGTGGAAGCGCAGAAGCTGCTCGGGGTGAGCCTGGAAGGGAGCGTGGGGTAGTCATGTTGCTGAGCGTCCGGAATCTGCATGCGCGCATTGGGGACAAGGAGATCCTCAAGGGCATCAACCTCGAGCTGAAGCCCGGCGAGGTCCACGCCATCATGGGCCCCAACGGCTCGGGCAAGAGCACGCTGTCGCAGGTGCTCGCGGGCCGTGAGACGTACACGGTGACTCAGGGCGAGGTGCTCTTCGACGGGAAGGATCTGCTGGCCCTCTCGCCCGAGCAGCGCGCCACGGCGGGCGTGTTCCTCGCGTTCCAGTACCCGGTGGAGATTCCGGGCGTGGGCAACCTGCACTTCCTCCGCACCGCGCTCAACGCGCAGCGCCGCTCCCAGGGCCTGGAGGAGCTGGATGCCATGGACTTCCTGGCGCTCGCCAAGGATCGGATGAAGCTGGTGCAGATGGACCAGGGCTTCCTCAACCGCTCCGTCAACGAGGGCTTCTCCGGCGGTGAGAAGAAGCGCAACGAGGTGTTCCAGATGGCGGTGCTCAAGCCGCGCCTGGCCATTCTCGATGAGACGGACTCGGGCCTGGACATCGACGCGCTGCGCATCGTCGCGGGCGGGGTGAACTCGCTGCGCTCTCCGGAGCGGGCGATGCTCGTCATCACCCACTACCAGCGGCTGCTCGACTACATCGTCCCGGACCACGTCCACGTGATGGCGGGCGGGCGCATCGTCATGTCCGGCGGCAAGGACCTGGCGCTCGAGCTGGAGAAGAAGGGCTACGCCTGGGTGGACAAGCTGGGCAAGACCGCCGGTGCGGAGGCGCGCCCGTGAGCCCGGGGCTCCAGCACTACCTCGACGTGGCGCAGCGCTTCCAGGAGGAGCGCGCGGCGGAGTCGCCCCTGTGGCTGCGCTCGTTCCGGGAGCAGGGCCTCGCACAGCTCTCGCGCCAGGGCTTCCCCTCCACGAAGAACGAGGACTGGAAGTACACGGACGTGGCGCCCATCGTCTCGCGCCCGTTCGCGCCCACGGGCTCGGCCGGGAGGCTGGAGCTGAAGGCGCGGGTGGAGCAGCTCGCCCTTCCGGGGCCCCGGCTCGTCTTCGTGGATGGGCGGCTCTCGGCGGAGCTGTCTTCGCTGGAGGGGTTGTTCCCAGGCGTGACGGTGAAGCCCCTGCGCGATGCTGTGCGCGAGGACGCCGAGGCGCTGGAGGCCGTGCTGGGCCGGCGAGCCAAGGCGGAGGCCCATCCGTTCGTCGCGCTCAACGCGGCGCTGCTGGACGAAGGAGCCTTCATGCAGGTGCGGCCCGGCGCCGTGGCTCCGAGCCCGGTGCAGTTCCTCTTCTTGTCGTCCGGTGCAAGCGCCTCACCGGTGCTGGCCAGCCCGCGCATCGTGGTGGTGGCCGGAGCGAACAGCGAGGCGGCGCTGGTGGAGCTGTACGCCGGGGTGGAGGGCGGTGCCTCGTTCACCAACGCGGTGACGGAGGTGGTGCTCGGGGAGAACGCGCGGCTGCACCACTACAAGCTCCAGGCGGAGCCGGACGCGGCCTTCCACGTGGCGAGCCTCCACTCGGAGCAGGCTCGGGACAGCCGCCTGGCCTCGCACCTCTTCGCGCTGGGCGGGGCTCTGGCGCGCAATGAGGTCCACTCCGTGTTCGCGGGTGAGGGCGGCGAGTGCGTGCTGAACGGCCTCTACATAGGGCGCGGCTCGCAGCACCTGGACAACCGCACGGACCTGGACCACGCGGTGCCCCGGTGCACCAGCCGCGAGCTCTATAAAGGAGTGCTCGATGGCCGTTCGCGCGGCACCTTCCACGGGCGGGTGCTCGTGCGGCCCGAGGCGCAGCGCACGGACTCGAGCCAGACGAACCGCAACCTCCTGCTCTCGGAGGAGGCGCTGGTGGACACGCGCCCGCAGCTGGAGATCCTCGCGGATGACGTGAAGTGCGCTCACGGCGCGGCGGTGGGCCGGCTGGACGAGCAGGCCCTCTTCTACCTCCGCGCGCGCGGCATCCCTCGCGCCGAGGCGGAGCGGCTGCTCACCTACGCCTTTGCCAGCGAGGTGGTGGGCGCGGTGGCACTGGAGCCCCTGCGGGCGCGGGTGGAGCAACTTGTGGCGGGGCGGCTGCCGGGCGGGGCTCGGCCGGAGGTGGTGGCATGAGTGGCGGTGGACTCGACGTAGCGAAAGTGCGCGCGGACTTCCCCATCCTGAGTCAGGAGGTGCGGGGCCGACCGCTGGTCTACCTGGACAGCGCGGCCTCCGCGCAGAAGCCGCAGGCCGTCATTGATGCCATCTCGCACTTCTACACGCACGACAACGCCAACGTGCATCGCGGCGTGCATACCCTCTCCGAGCGCGCCACCGCCGCCTTCGAGGCTGCTCGCGAGAAGGTGGCCCGCTTCCTCCACGCCAAGAGCGACAAGGAGATCGTCTTCGTGCGCGGCACCACCGAGGCCATCAACCTCGTGGTGCAGACCTTTGGCCGGAAGAACATCGGCCCCGGTGACGAGGTGCTCATCACCGCGCTGGAGCATCACGCCAACATCGTCCCCTGGCAGATGCTCTGCGAGCAGGTGGGCGCCAAGCTGAAGCAGATCCCCGTGGATACTCGTGGGGACCTCGTGCTGGACGGGCTGGAGGAGCTCCTCACGCCGCGCACCCGCATCCTCGCGGTGACGCATGTCTCCAACGCCCTGGGCACGGTGGTGCCGGTGAAGGAGATCATCCGCCGCGCTCACGCCAGGGGAGTCCCCGTGCTGGTGGACGGCGCCCAATCGGTGACGCACTTCTCTGTCGACGTGGTGGACCTGGACTGCGACTTCTACGCCTTCTCGGGCCATAAGCTCTTCGGCCCCATGGGCATCGGTGTGCTCTACGGCAAGAAGGAGCACCTGGAGTCCATGCCTCCGTACCAGGGCGGCGGCGACATGATCCTCTCCGTCACCCTGGAGAAGACGCTCTACAACCGCGTGCCGTACCGCTTCGAGGCGGGCACGCCGGACGTGGCGGGCGCGGTGGGGTTGGGCGCGGCCATCGACTACCTGGGCCAGGTGGGCTTGGACGCCATCGCCACTCATGATCGGGAGCTCCTGGCCTACGCCGAGCAGGCGCTGAAGGCCGTGCCGGGCGTGCGCATCCTCGGCCAGGGCCGCGAGCGCTCGGGCGTGGTGTCCTTCATCATGGAGGACATTCACCCGCATGATGTGGGGACCATCCTGGACCGCGAGGGCGTGGCTGTCCGCACGGGCCACCACTGCGCGCAGCCGCTGATGCAGTGCTTCGGCGTGGCGGCCACCGTGCGCGCCTCCATGGCGCTCTACAACACCCGCGAGGACGTGGACGCGCTCGTGCGCGGGCTCCACAAGGTGCGGGAGGTGTTCGCATGAGCTCGGATCTGCAGGACCTCTATCAAGAGGTGGTGCTGGACCACGGCAAGCGCCCGCGCAACTTCCGCGAGGTGGAGGGGGCCAACCACCGCGCCCAGGGCCACAACCCCTTGTGCGGCGACCAGCTCACCGTGACCATCAAGGTGGAGGGCGGCGTCATCCGGGACATCGGCTTCCAGGGACAGGGGTGCGCCATCTCGCGGGCCTCGGCGTCGCTGATGACGGGGGCGGTGAAGGACCGCACGCGCGAGGAGGCCGAGCAGCTCTTCGAGCAGGTGCACAAGCTGGTGACGGAGGGCCCGGCCGAGGTGGACACCGAGGCCCTGGGCAAGCTGGCCGTCCTGTCCGGAGTGAGCGAGTTCCCGGCGCGCGTGAAGTGCGCGAGCCTCGCCTGGCACACGCTGCGCGCGGCGCTGCGGGGCGAGGCCGATCCCATCTCGACGGAGTAGCGAGGGTCGCATGAGAGGGTTGGTGGTCATCGACCGCGAGGTCGAAGCGACGTTGATTCCCAGTGGAGACCGGGTGATGGTCCCCGCCGGGACGGATCTGCGCGTGATGCAGACGCTGGGCGGCAACGTCACCGTGCAGTCGGAGTCGACCGGTCAGCTGCTGCGCATCGACGCGAAGGACGCGGACGTGCTCGGCGAGGAGTACGCCCAGGCGGCCAAGGCCCTGGAGCCGAAGCACTCGGAGGATGGCTCGTTCAACGAGGACCAGGTGTGGGAGCAGCTCCGGACGGTCTATGACCCGGAGATTCCCGTCAACATCGTGGAGCTGGGGTTGGTGTACCAGTGCAAGGCCGAGCCGCTGCCGGAAGGCGGCCACCGGGTGGACATCCAGATGACGGTGACGGCGCCCGGGTGCGGCATGGGCCCGGTGCTCGTGGAGGATGTGAAGCGCAAGGTGTCCAGCGTCCCCGGCGTGAAAGAGGCCCACGTGGAGCTGGTCTGGGAGCCGCCCTGGGACCAGAGCCGCATGTCAGACGTGGCCCGTCTCGAGCTGGGGTGGATGTAGCGCTCAGTCCGCTGTCACGCCGACAGGGGCGGGCGTGAGGTGCTCGAGGGGGGCTTGGGGCAGTAACACCCGGAAGATGGCGCCCTGGCCGAGCGTCGAGTCGACCGTGATGTCGCCACCGAGGCCGAGGATGATGCCGTAGCAGACGCTCAGGCCGAGGCCTGTGGTGGTGCCCATGCGCTTGGTGGTGAAGAAGGGCTCGAACACCCGGCCGAGGTGCTCGGGGGCAATGCCCCTGCCGTTGTCCTGGATCTCCACGGCGATGCGGCCATCCTCCTCGAGCTGAGTGGAGATGCGCAGGGTGGGCGGCGAGGTGGGCCCGTCCTTGAGCGCCTGAGCGGCGTTGGCCAGCAGGCCGAAGAAGACCTGCTGCAGACCGTTCTCGCTGGCAAAGACGGGAGGCAGCGATTGGAAGTCGCGCATCACCTGGGCCGTGGGAGCCAGCAACGGCCGGGCTTCACCCAAGGCCTGCTCCAGCACCTCGTGCACATCCACCCGGGTACGAGGGGTTTCATCCAGGCGGCTGAACAGCTTGATGTTCTGGATGATGCGGCGGATGCGCTCGGCCCCTTCGAAGGACTCGGCACACACCTCGCGCAGCTCCTGCATCTCACTGGCGCTGAGACGTGAAGGATCCACGTCCAGGTGCGTGCGCAGGTAGCTGAGGTTGGCGAGGATGAAGCTCAGGGGGTTGTTGATCTCATGGGCCAGGCCGGCCGACAGGCGGCCGAGAGCCTCCAAGCGCTGGGACTGAACGAGGCGGGCGTTGGCGGCGGTGAGCTGGCGGGTGCGCTCCTCGACGGCACGAGACAGGCCCTCCAGGTGAAGGCGGTTGGAGCGCAGCAGCTCCCACTTCTCGGTGAGGGCGAAGGCCAGCTGGCGCACCTCGATGCCGTCGAAGGGCTTGCGGAGGATGAGCAGGCGCTGGGACAGGCCCAGCTTGAGCATCATCTCTTCCCAGGAGTAGTCGGCGTAGGCCGAGCAGATGACCACCTGGAGGTCAGGGTCCTCTTGCCAGAGGCGGGAGGTGGTCTCCACGCCGTCGATGCCGGGAGGCATGCGGATGTCGACAAAGGCCAGAGCGTAGGGCCGGCTTTGCTGCCGGGCGGAACGGGCCAACTGGAGCGCATCTTCGCCCTGATACGCCGAGTCCACCTCGAAGCCGGGGAGCTGGGCGCTGACCTCGGAGTGCCCGAAGAGATCCGCCTCCATCTCGTCCAAGGAGTCATTGGCCGAGGGCGGGCAGAGGATCTTTCGGAAGTCCAGGTGGATGGTGCGGTTGTCGTCCACCACGAGGATGCGGCGGTTGGGAGCGGCGGATGTACTCACGGAGGGATCTCCTCGCCTGCCAGGGGAAGCTCGAGCGTGAAAGTGGCGCCCTGTCCGGCGCCAGGGCTGGCGCAGGTGAGCCGGCCCTTCATCTCGGTGGCGGCCAGGGCGCTGATGTGCAGCCCAAAGCCATGGCCTGTCTTCTTGGTGGTGAACCCTTTGGAGAAGATGCGAGACAGGTTTTCGGGCGCGATGCCCATGCCGTTGTCGGCCACTTCAATGAGCAGCTGCGCCGAGTCCTCGGTGGTCCGCACGCGGATGGTCAGGCGCTTGTCCTGCGTCTGGCTGTCCACCAGTGAGTGGCGCGCGTTGCTCAGCAGGTTGATGAGGATCTGCAGCAGCTTGTGCCGGTCCACCAGGATGGGAGGCACCTCGGCATATTCGCGCACGATGGAGATGCCCAGACGCTCCAGCGAGATGGCATGCAGGCGCAGGGCTTCGTCGATGAGCTGGGGCACATGCAGCTCCTCGATGGCCCCCGCAGTGCGCGCGTGCCGCTGCTGCGTGGTGACGATGGACTTGATGTGGTCCACGCTCTCGCTCAGCGTCTGCACTTCCTTGTTCATCGCCTCGCGCTCCTCGAGGAGACTCTCCGAGAGCGCGATGAGGTAGCTGGCCAGCCGCTGCCCCTGGGGATCCGTCGAGAAGAAGGTCCCCAGGTCCGAGGAGTGCTCCTTCAGCATCTGCGCGGCCTTGGCCAGGCCGGTGACGCGGGACTTGCGCAGCAGATCCGCCAGCACCGTCGTGGCGATGTTGACGGAGTTGAGCGTGTTGCCCACGTTGTGCAGCACCCCCGTGGCGATCTCCGCCATGCCCGCCTGCCGCGAGACGTCCACCAGCGTGCGGTGCATCTCTCCCAGGCGCGTGTCCGCGTCCTTCCGGGACGTGACGTTGCGCGAGAAGATCGTCGCGCCGACCACCTGGCCCTCCTCGCCGGTGATGGGGTGCAGGTGGTTCTCGTAGACGACGCGTCCGCCCGGAAAGGGGTATTCCTCCTCGAAGCTCAGATGCTGGCCCGTGGCGACTTGCGCCAGCAGCTGGCGCCAGATCTCCTGTTGGTCGGGCGCCTGGTTGGAGAAGAGGAACTCCCCCGGCAGGGGCGCCCTCCCCACGGCGGAGGCGAAGAGCCGGTTCAGCGCCGAGTTGGCGGTGATCAGGTTCCCCTGCAGATCCACCGAGGACACGATGTCATCCGTGCTCTCGAAGAGGCTGATCAGCTTGCCCTCGCTCTCGCGCTTCGCCTTCAGCGTCCGCTCGAGTGAGAGCTGGATCTGGTCGCGCGCGGTGTTGTGCAGCGCGCCCAACCCCCACGCGCCCAGGAAGGAGATGCTGGCGAAGATGTACATCTCCCAGAAGTGCGTATCCGGCGTGAACGCACTGTCCGCGCGGGTGATGTAGAGCGGGAAGACGATCCCCATCGTGAGGATGAGGAAGAAGGTAAAGGACAGGGCCCTGCGGGAGCCCAGCAGGTACACCGAGAGCGCGGGCAGTAGCATCATCGCGGCGTGCATCCCCGCGGTGGGGATGCGCAGTGCGAAGATGAAGCCCGCCATCGCCAAGGCGACGATGCTGCACAGCAGCAGCGCGGGCAGCCGGATCGTGGCGGCCCGGTGTATCAGGGCGAGCAGTCCAGAGTAGGCCAGCGCCGCGGGGATGCCCAGCGCAAGCGCATGCCACTGCAGCGTGGGCTTGAGCAGTGCCTGCGCCATGAACACCAGGTCGTACAACAGTAGGAACAGCGCGAAACCCACGGTCAGCCGCGCACGCGTGAGCTCCGATGGGTCGGCCTGCCGGAGGCGCTCCGAGAGAAACCTGTCCAGGAATGCCACCAAACGGCTTCGAGAAGGCTCCGTGTCCGGTACGCCCGTCCCGGGCCCCAATGCTGGGGACTGAGACTTCGGTGTCTCGGGCGAATGCGAACTCGACATATCCCCTGGCCGTGCGCGCAGGCCGGATACCGATGGCCTGCTTGCAGCCCGGATTGTGTTCAGAACGCGACACGATGTTCAAAGGCACTCGTGACATGAAGGCTGCTCTGCCGGGAGGGCAGGAAGACCTACCTGCTCTCTCGGTCAGGGTGCGGTGTCTAGAAGTGTGGGAGGGAACTCACCCAGGCGTGGTCTGGGAGGCTTCCAGCGGAGCCGGGGGCAGCAACACCCGGAAGGTGGCGCCCTGGCCGAGGGAGGAGTCGACGATGATGTCGCCGCCGAGGCCGAGGACGATGCCGTAGCAGACGCTCAGGCCGAGGCCCGAGGTGGTGCCCATGCGCTTGGTGGTGAAGAAGGGCTCGAACACCCGGCCGAGGTGCTCGGGGGCAATGCCCTTGCCGTTGTCCTCGATCTCGACAGCGACGCGGCCATCCTCCTGGACGTGGGTCTCGACGCGCAGGGTGGGAGGCGAGGCAGGCCCGTCCTTGAGCGCCTGAGCGGCGTTGGCCAGCAGGCCGAAGAAGACCTGCTGCAGGCCGTTCTCGCTGGCGAAGACGGGAGGGACAGCGTGGAAGTCGCGCACCACCTGGGCATCGGATGCGAGCAACTGGCGTGCCTCGCCGAGGGCGTGCTCCAGCACCTCGTGCACATCGACGCGGGTGCGCGGGGCCTCATCCAGACGACTGAACAGCTTGATGTTCTGGATGATGCGGCGGATGCGCTCGGCCCCTTCGAAGGACTCGGCGCACACCTCGCGCAGCTCCTGCATCTCACTGGCGCTCAGGCGCGAGGCATCCGTCTCGAGCTGGGTACGCAGGTAGCTGAGGTTGGCGAGGATGAAGCTCAGGGGGTTGTTGATCTCATGGGCCAGGCCGGCCGACAGGCGGCCGAGAGCCTCCAGGCGCTGGGACTGAACGAGGCGAGCATTGGCGGCGGTGAGCTGGCGGGTGCGCTCTTCAACGGCCCGGGCCAGGTCCTCCAGATGAAGGCGGTTGGAGCGCAACAACTCCCACTTCTCGGTGAGGGCAAAGGCCAGCTGGCGCACCTCGATGCCGTCGAAGGGCTTGCGGAGGATGAGCAGGCGCTGGGACAGGCCCAGCTTGAGCATCATCTCTTCCCAGGAGTAGTCGGCGTAGGCCGAGCAGATGACTACCTGGATGTCGGGATCCTCCTGCCAGAGGCGGGAGGTGGTCTCCACGCCGTCGATGCCAGGAGGCATGCGGATGTCGATGAAAGCCAGAGCGTAGGGCCGGCCCTGCTGGCGGGCGGCGCGAGCCATCTGGAGCGCCTCCTCACCCTGATACGCCGAGTCCATCTCGAAGCTGAGCGCCAGCTCATGTTTCTCGGCGTGACCGAAGAGGGTCGCCTCCATCTCATCCAGCGAGTCATTGGCTGCGGGCGGGCAGAGGATTTTTCGGAAGTCCTGGTGGATGGTGCGGTTGTCATCCACCACCAGGATGCGCCGATTGGGAGAAGCAGCTGTGCTCACGACCAGACCTCTCCGCCGCCAGAGGGAGTTGGCGGGACTCTCTAGCCGATTGTGGCCAGGAATCGTCGAGGACTTCCAACAGGAAGATGGGTTTGTTGGAGTCAGGCGGTGAGCAGCTTGCGCTCCTTCAGCCCGTAGCCCAACGCTGCCACGGCGAACCCTCCCAGGGCCCAGCGCAGCCAGGGCCTTGCCTCCTTGGGGGTTTCCTTAGGCTGAGAGGCGGGCAGGTGCTCGGCGAACAGCGAGACCATGGCGGGGATGAACTCCAGCAGATCGTGCGGCCCTCGGCTAGAGACCCAGGTGCCATCCCGGACTACGGGAGCGTCCTCCCAGATACCCCCCGCGTTGTGGAGGTCATCGCGGATCCCCGGCCAAGAGGTGATTCGCCTTCCTCGCACCACATCCGCGGAGGCCAGCAGCCAGGGGCCATGGCAGATGACGGCGATGGGCCGGTCGAGGCGCTCGAAGTCGCGGACGAACTCCAGCGCCAGCTCGCTCTGCCGCAGGAGGTCCGGGTTGACGAAGCCGCCCGGGAGCAGCAGCGCGTCGTAGTCGGCGGCCTTCACCTCCCGCAGGGTGGTGTCCACGTGCACCTTCTTGCCCGGGTACAGGAGGTTCATTCCCCGAATGGAGCCGGGCCTCAAGGAGATGATCTCCACGAGAGCGCCCTCGCGCTTGAGCTTCTTCACCGGGTGCGTCAGCTCCACCTGCTCGAAGCCATCCGCCGCCAGCACGGCCACCCGCAGCCCCTTCAACTTCTTGCCCATCGATTCGACCCCTTGTGCTGCTCCGCGCGTGTGGGAGCACCCGCTGACTCTGTGTACGGCCCCCATGGGCGAGAATCGGGAGAGGGGAGCCGGGCAGCCGAGGGGCTGCCGTCCTCCCAGAGCAGGGAGCGCTTCCCATGCTCCAGGAGGGCGGCGCCGGGTGAGGGCTTTTCTTAGGGCGTGAAGACGAGGTCCCGCGTCTGGATGAGGTCCACGTCTCCGGCGAACTGGGAGAACGTCTCGTACTCCTGGGGCATGACGCGGGTGCGAGGAAGCCGCAGCCCCTCGACGATGGTCAGCACCCGGCCCTCCTGCTTCTCCGAGCGCACGTAGCGGCCGAAGCGGTTGTCCACCTTCAGAGAGGCCTGCGGGTCCTGCAGCCGCCAGCCCTCCGGCAGCGTGAGCGTCACCTGCGTGTTGCTCGCCTCGGAGTCGTCGAGGAACAGCGGCGCCTTGCGGGTGCTGAGCTGCACGAAGCGCCGGCCCAGCTGGGCGGGGTAGGTGACGGGGCCCAGCACCATGCGCTTGTTCTCGATGCGGGCGAAGCGCGGCACGTTGAACTCGTAGCGGAGGGTGAAGGGCGCGCCTACCTGCTCGGGGTGGTCGAGCGTCACGCTCGTGAGGTCCGCACCGCCGAAGTACCGCGTCACCGCGCCTTGGAGCGACTGCTTGCGGCTCTCGGCCGACAGCGCGTCGAAGGCCTCCGCCAGCTGCGCGCCGACGAAGTCCATGTAGATCTCCTCGCCCTTCACCACGAGCTGTCCGTCCGGTTTCAGCTCCATGCTGAGCGTCACCTGCTTGTTGACCTTCTCCACCAGCGGAGGCGTCGTCAGCTTCTCCATGGGGCGGCCGGGCTCAGGCAGCAGGTAGCCGGGGCGCTCGCCCAGGGCGTTGTCCGGCAGCCCGCCGAACGGAGCCCAGCGCACCGTGGTGTCCACCCAGAAGGGCTCCTCACCCGGCAGGTACACGCGCAGCCCCGTATAGGACAGCAGCAGCTGATCGTTGGGGAACAGATAAGGCGCGGGATCCGAGGAGAAGGTGCGCACCGTCGCCAGCCGCGCGGGGATGCCCAGCGACTCCAGCGAGGCCTTGAGCAGCATCAGCCGGCTGCCGCGGTCCTGCGCCAGCGTGGAGATGGCCGACTGCACCACGCCCACATCCCGGCCCGGGATGCGCTTCATGATGGCCGCGTGCAGCGCCTTGACGGCCTCGAGGCCCGTCTTGCCCTCGGTTACCTTCTTCGCGAACGCCTCGATGTCCGCGTTGCGCTTGTAGCGGTCGATGAACGTGTCCGCCCACATGGCCGCCAGCTTGTCCTGGCCCGTGTTCCCCGAGCCCACGATGACGAAGGGCAGGTACTCGTTGGAGGACCAAGGAGACTCGGGCTCGGGGATCCACGGCGGCACCCGCCGGGCCTCCTGGGTGAAGAGCTCCACGTCGCCCTTCGTCTGCGGCGGGTTCACCTTCACCTTGTGCGAGTCCACCTTCATCCCCGTGCCCTTGGGCGCCACCACCGTGTACGTGGTCCAGTTGTTCGTCATGTTGGCGATCTGGAAATAGAAGGGCGAGGCGACGAAGCCCTCCTGCATCGGCCCCCGGCCGGACTCGGCCAGCAGGTACTCCACCTCCACGTAGTCGCCCACGTTCACGCCGGGCAGGCTGATGTTGTCCTTGCCCTCGATGTTCTCCGGCTCCAGCACCGTGCCGTCCGCCTTGATGGTGCGCAGCGCCAGCACCTGGGCGCCCGCGGGGATGGTCACCTCGGCGATGTCCTCGATGCCGTTCTGCTCCAGCGCCTTCTGGACGATGTGGATGCGGTTGGCCACCGAGCCATCCGGGAACACCTGCACGGCGGCCGCGTCCAGGATGTACGTGGCGGCGGCGCTCTGCTCGCCCGGTGACTTCTCGTACTCGGCGATGGCCTGCTTGCCGTCGATGGCGTAGTCCTGCAGCAGCTCCTTGCCCGTCTTCGCGCGCGCCACGGCCCGCTGCAGGGCCAGGTCGCTCCCGTCCAGGGCCAGCGCCTTCTCGCGCAGCGCCAGCGCCTCCGCCGACGCGCCCGCGTACTCGCGCACGTCCGCGAGCCGCTTATAAAGGTAGGAGCTCCGAGGCCACAGGGTCATCAGCTCCTTCAGGGTCTTGGCGGCATCGTCATAGCGGCGCAGCGACACGTAGAGGTTCGACAGCGTCAGGGACGTGCTCACGCTGCCGGGGTCCCGCACGAGCAGCTCCTCATAGAGCTTCGCGGCGGTGGCGGTGTCACCCCGCTGGCGCGCGTGCTCCGCGGCGCGAGCCCTCGCGCCCGCACAGCCATTGAAGTCGGTGACGAGCTGGTCCATGAGCGCCGCCGCGTCCCTCTTGCGGGCCAGGCTGTAGCGCAGCGAGAGCGCGTCACAGAGCCGGGGCTGGGCCTTGAGCGCCGCGGCGAGCGCCTCCTCGGCCTCGGCGTCCACCTCGAGCGCGATGGCCGCGCGGGCTCGCAGCATCTGCACGGGGACGCTCTCCGGGCCAGCCAGCTCCAGCGCGGTCTTCAGCACGTCCTGCGCGGCGGCGGCCTGGCTGTCACCGAGCGCCAGCTCCGCGCGCAGCAGCAGCGCGGACACATCCTTGGGGTCCTTCGCCAGCGCTGCCTCCAAGTCCCTCGTGGCCCGGCCGCGCGCCACCTTGGTGGGCACGGAGCGGTCCTGCGTGGACAGCGTCGCGCTCAGCATGAGCAGGGGCTCGCTGGTGATGAGCTCCGGAGGCAGGGTCGCCAGCAGGCGCCGAGTGCCGTCCGGGTCCCGGCCCGCGGAGTCCACGGAGGCCAGGAAGGTGGCGAGCAGCCCGCCCGCCTCGCCCTCGAGCGCGGCCGCGAGGTCCGCCGCGGTGGGGAAGAAGGAGGCCTGCACGAAGGTGGGCGCCGTGCCCGCCCAGGAGGGCGCGGGCCCGGTGGCCGGTGTGTAGCGGATATTGGAGGGGCGGCCGTCGGCGCGCGGCAGCGTGAAGGCGATGGTGCCCGTGCCGTTGTCCTTGGTGAGCTTCACCAGGAAGCGGTGCTTGCCCGCGGAGAGCCGCAGGGCCTTGCCAGTGACGGTGGACTGGGTCTGCTCGAAGTTGCGGCGCTCGAAGAGGAGCACTCCATCCATCACCACCTTGAAGGAGGAGGCGGAGACGGCGCGCGCCAGGTACTCGCCCTCCTCGGCCACCTCCGCGTCGAAGGCGAGGAGGTAGACGTCGCTCTCGCCGGGCTCTCCATCCAACTGGTGGCGGCTGTCCGGGGCCTGGAGGGTGCGCAGCGTGAGCGGGCCGTAGGGGCCGGTGAAGGGGCCCGCCAGCGAGCCATCCTTCTCCGGCGGAATGGGCTCATCGAAGGACAGCGAGTGGTAGAGCGAGAAGGGGCCCACCAGCGTGGCCACGGGCGTACCGCCCACGTCCTTCACCGCGGCGGCCAGGGCCTCGCGGTCGCCCTTCACGAGGGCCGCGCCCAGGTGGCAGCCGCGCAGGAGCTGTGCGGCCTCGCCTATGGCGCCCGCGTCGAGCGCCTTCTGGGTGCCCTGGAGGATGACGGCGTCCAGATCGGGCGAGCTGCCCACCTGGTCGAGGATGTAGCGCGCCGCAGGCACGGCGAGCGGGTGGGTGGGAGCGCGCTGCACCAGCTCCAGGGCGGCGGTGAGGGCGCGGTCCGGGGCGGCCATGCGGCGCGCGAGCAGGTGCTGGCCCATGAGGGCGTACGGGTCGCCCGGGTCCTTGGCGATGGCGGCGTCGAAGCGGGCCCGGGCGGCGTCCGTGTCGCCCTTCACGAGGTACGTGTGGAAGCCCGCGAAGGCCAGCGTCCGGGCCTCGCCACTGCCGGATTGGGCCCGCTCGGCGGCGGACTCCAGGATATCCGTGGCGGAGGGCGAGCGTTTGGGACAGCCGGACAGGCCGGCGACGAGGGCGACGAGCGCGAGGAGGCCGCGAGAGGTGCGCATAGGTCCCGAGGGATAATGCAATCCCAGGGGCGGGGCTACATCCGCATGCAGGGTGTGTGCACCCGAACAGAGCGGCGGAGGGGGCTACCTCTTCTTTCCCCCCTTGGGAGGCGGCGCTGGAGCCTTGGCGGGCGGCTTCTTCGCGGGAGGCGCGAGCTTGACGGCCGGCTTGGTGGCGACGGGGGTGGGGCGGCTGACGGGGGCCTCGGCCACGGCCGTGGGAGGCGCGTTCGAGGCCTTCCGGACGCTGTAGCTCAAGCCCTCCACCCGGCAGGTGCCGTCGATGCAGCCGACTGCCGCGCGGGGCAGCTCACCGAACTGCTTCTGCCACTCGCGGCCGAGGATGAGCGGCTCACCGATGGGTCGCCGGTCCTTGCCGGTACCCACGAAGCCCCTCAGCATGCCCTCTGCGTCCACCTCCATCTCAAAGTGCACGACCCCCTCGGGAGAGGCTTGGCCGAGCATGGTACCCCGGCGCTCCCCGAGCACCCACTCCAGCCGCAGCGGGGCGCCCGAGCCCTCTTGGACGAGTCCCACGAAGCGTCCAGGGACGCCCACGAGCATGAGCGCTGCCTGCGGGGCAGGTGGCTCTCCGAGGAGGAAGTTGCGGGCCTCCTCTATGGGCGTGGGCGCGGGATTGCTCGTGAGCACATCTGCCTTGAGCAGGGCGGTGTCTCCCTCCATCTCCATTACATCTACATCCGCCACGGCCTGCCCTGTGCGGGATTTGTGGTCCCTGCTGAGAGCGGGGAACACCAGGGCTTTGCCGTCAATGTCCAGTGTGCGGCCCGAGACGAGGAAGTAGAGCTGATCGGCGCCCTCGCCCATCTCCATGGAGCGGCGCTCGGTGCCCTTGACCTTGCGGCCCGCGATGCTCTTCACGGAAGTCGGTCCGAGATCGCTGGAGAGCGCCGTGCCCGCTATGATTGGCGGGAGTTTCATCTTCGTCTGCAGCCACTCCCGGCCGAGCTCGCCCGCCGCCGCCAGCACCAGCAGCGTGGCCACCACCCGCCCGGTGAAGCGCGCCGCGCGCCCCACGCCCGCCTTCACGCGCTGAATGACGGTGAGCGGCTTGGGCGGCTGCGAGGTGATCACCGGGGCCAGCGGCTCCAGGTCGGCCATCATCTCGGCCACCGTGGAGTAGCGCTCGTCGGGGTCCGGCTTCAGGCAGCGGCCGACGATGGCATCCAGCCGCGAGTCGATGCCCGGCTTGGTCGCGGAGGGCGGATCGAACGTGCCCAGCGGCACCTCGCCCGTGAGCAGCTCATAGAGGATGACGCCCAGCGAGAAGATGTCCGCGCGCTTGTCGGCGGTCTTCGCGTCCACGCGCTGCTCGGGCGCCATGTACGAGAGCGTGCCCATGGAGACATGGGTGCTGGTGAGGTTGTAGCGCGAGTTGGCGTCGTCCAGGAACGAGGCCAGCCCGAAGTCCGTCACCTTGGCCAGCCCGCCGGCCTGCTGATCGAAGAGGATGTTCTCTGGCTTCAGGTCGCGGTGGATGACGCCACGGCTGTGCGCGTACTCCACGGCCCGGCAGATCTCCATCATCATCCGCAGGGCTTCCTTGGGCGTGAGCAGCGGGGAGCGGACCTGCTCGCGCAGCGAGGGCCCCTCCACGAACTCCATCACCAGGAAGTAGGTGGTGTCCGAGCGCCCCTTGTCGACGATGGAGACGATGTTGGGGTGCGAGAGGGCGGCCAGCGCCGCGGCCTCCTTGTCGAACCGCGCCACGAAGGCGGGGTCCTTGGCCAGCTCGGGGTTGAGCAGCTTGACCGCGACGATGCGGCCCAGGGAGAGCTGGATGGCCTTGTGGACCTCACCCATGCCTCCCATGCCGACGAGGTTTTCGAGGCGGTAGCCAGGGATGGTCTCAGCCGCGGGGCGCCGGCTGATGGCGGTGGTGTCCAGGGATGCCATGGCGATGGAAGCAGCAGCAGGCTAGCAGACCTTGGGGCGTGACGAACCCCCTGGGAGCAGGGCCTCTTCTGCTTCCGTCGTGACTGGAATGCGGCCCAGCGGAAAGGGGCTCAGCGGGTGCCGCTCAGCAGGACCATCTCCGCCAGCTGCGTGCGGGTCTGCGAGAGGTTGGAGCGCATCTGCTTGTGGCGCAGCGCCGTGCCGAGCCCGCCCGCCAGGGACTTGAGCAGGGTGACTTCCTCGGCGGTCCACACGCGGGCCTTGCGGCAGTCCTCCATGAAGATGAAGCCCCACTTCTCCCTGCCCGCTTGGATAGGGGCCAGGAGCATCGACTGCGTCTGGAGGTGGGTCAGCAGCAGCTTCAGCCGGGGCGGCGCGACGTTCGCCACGCTGGAGACCGTCTGGCCCGCCGCGAGCGCGTCGGCCCAGAGGGGCGCCGCCTCGCGCAGGGAGAACTGCTTCATCGTCGGCGACTCGAGCATGGAGGGCATGTTCGGAGCGGCCCACCCGAAGCGCGCATCCATCAGCAGGCGGCCCTTGATAGGGAACGGCTGGTTCTCGAAGAGGGTGATGCGGTCCACTCCCACCGAGGAGCCGATGTGGCCCAGCGCCGCCGTGACGTGGGCCGGGCTGAAGCCCGTCTCCATCAGCAGCTTCGTGGCCTCAGAGATCTTCGCGAAGATTTCGATCATCGGCGGCTCCCCGGGTTCACGGGATATTCCGTTATTCCCTAAGAACGGATTAAGCCTGTTTTTGATCTTTCTGTCAAATCACGTTTTTGCTGTATTTTGGGTGGGGCAGGGTAGGACTGGGGCTGATCGCGCGCTGCCCTGAAAATGCGAAGGGGTGCCGCCTCCGAAGAGAGGGCACCCCCTGCAAGCTCGCTCGCCTTGAGGCGACCGGTGACTACTTGGTCTCCGGGGTCTTCGCCGCGTCGGTCTTCTTGGTGGTGGTCTTCTTGGTGGTCTTCTTCTCGGTCTTCTCACCGGCCGGGGCGGCCTCGGTCTTCTCCTCGGTCTTCGTCTCGGTCTTCGTCTCGGCCGGGGCGGCAGGAGCCGGGGCGGCAGGGGCAGCGGCAGGAGCGGCCGGCTTGGTCTCGGCGGTCTTGGCCGGCTCATTGGCGAACGCGGTGGCGGCAACGAACACGACGGCGGCGATGATCTTCTTCATGGTGGAAAGCTCCGATAGTTGGGGCAGCGACGGCGCGAGATGCGTCCGTGTGCACCGGCTCGCTAGAGCAGCCCCCGTGCCATCGCCGCTTCCTCGGAGCCGAGCCCGCGTGGGCCACGGCGTGGGGAGTTCCTCCTCATTTGGTTCTCAAACGGTGAGGAGCTACTCCCCAAGGTCACCCGGCGGGTCTTTGACGGAATCCCCGCGCTTCTGCAATGTGCGGGTCATGCGGTACCTCTTCATCGCTACGGTGGTTGCGGGGTGGGGAATGGGGTGCGCGACAGTCCCACCTGTCGTGCCATCTCCGAGCCCCGCCCAGGTGCTGGAAGTGGAGGCGTGGCGTCGCCATTATGAGGAAGAGCGCGCGCGTGCGGAGGAGCTGGCCCAGCGGCTGGCGGCCACGGAGGCGGCGATGGAAGCGCTCCAGCTCGAGCGCGCCGAAGCCGAGCAGGCCCAGCAAGTGTTGAGTGAGGAGCTGGTGCGCGGGGAAGTCGAGCGGCACGCCCTCGAGGAGCACAACGCCCAACTGCAGGCCCGGCAGCGCGAGCTGACGGAGATTCACGAGGAGATGGCGGACGTGTGGTTCGAGTCGGCGCTCTCTCGTGCGCGGCGGCACAGCTCTCAGTCGGAGTCCTCCGCGCCGGCCACGGCTCCCGCGACAAGACCGGCACCCGCGCCGGGTGGTGGGCAGGGGGCTGCGCCCTGAGGGAAGTGTGAGCGCGCGCGCCCCCATTCGTGGCTACCGGGCGGGTTTCCTCTTCGCGGTGGCGTTGCTGTCGGCCGTGGCGGGCTTCACCCTTTGGACGGAGGTGCGCACCGGCCAGCAGGTGGACGCGCTGGTGCGCGAGGCCCTGGATCGCGAGCAACTGATCGGCCGCATCCGCGTGGATGTGTTCTCGCTGGAGAGCGCCATCGAGGCCCACATTCGCGCCAGGGATGACGAGGAGCGCCAGGCCGCCAACGCGGTGATGGAGGACATCCTCGAGAGCATCCGCCGCTCCACTGAGGCCTCCACGCGCAACCTGCCCCCGGGCGAGAAGGCGGCCTGGCAGCGCTTCAACGCGTCCTGCCGGACGCTGGCGGATCAAACGCGGGCGACGGCCGTGCTCTCGCTGCGCCAGGAGGCCGAGCGGGCCCGCCACCACCTGGCCGAGCGCATCCGCCCGCTGCTGTTGGAGGTGGACACGCAGGCCACACAGTTGGCGCAGGAGAACTCTGCGGAGACCCAGGAACTGGTGGCGAACCTGGCGGCCATGCGTGTGCGCACGACGATGCTGGGGGCAGGCGTGACGCTGGTGGCGGTGCTCGTGTCGCTGCTGGTGGGTTGGCACATCACCTCGGTGCTGCGGCGGCAGGAGGGCACCATCCAGCGGCAGATTGAAGAGCTGGGCCGGGCCAACCAAGAGCTGGACTCCTTCACCCGCCGGGTAGCGCATGACTTGATGGGCCCGCTGGCGCCACTGAAGGGCTACCTGACGTTGATCCGGCGCACGGGCGCGGTGCAGGACGACGGGGCGCTGGAGATGCTGGCGCAGTGCGAGTCGAGCGCGGTGCGGATGGGCGAGCTCATCGAGGCCCTGCTGCGCTTCTGCCGGGCGGGCACGCGGGGCGAGCGCACCTCGGCGGAACTGGACACGACGGTGAGCACGGTGCTGCTGGAGTTGTCGCAGACGGCGGCGGCGCAGGGCGTGGCGCTGGAGCGCGAGCTGGAGCCGGGCGTGCGGGTGGACTGCCCCAACCAGTTGCTGCAGGTGGTGGCGCGCAACCTGGTGTCCAACGCGGTGAAGTACACGGCGGGGCGGCCCTCTCCGAGCGTCTCTGTGTGCGTGGCCTCGGTGGGCAGTGAGGCGGTGCTGGAGGTGAAGGACAACGGGATGGGAATGAGCGCGGCCACCCGGAGTTCGCTCTTCCAGCCGTTCTTCCGCGCGCCCGAGGCCCGCGGCTTGCCGGGACATGGGTTGGGGCTCGCCACGGCGAAGCGGCTGGTGGAGGCCCACGGGGGCACTTTGAGTGTGGAGTCCCAAGAAGGCGTGGGCACGACGATGACGGTCCGGTTCCCGCGGTTGAGCCCGGTGGTGGCGGCATTGCCCGAGTTGGCTCCCGCCGCGCGCAAGGTGGCGCCATGAACCCCGTGCGCCTGCTCGCGGTGGACGATGATCCGCACGCGAGGGACTTGCTCCGGCGGCTGCTGGGCACGCTGGGCGAGGTGGTGCTGGCCGCCGACCCGAAGGCCGCCGAGGAGCGGCTGGTCGAGGAGGGGCCGTTCGACCTGGTGCTCACGGACATGGCGATGCCCAACCCCGGGGATGGGCTCCACGTGCTCCAGGCGGTGAAGGCGCGACTGCCGGACACGCCCGTCATCGTGGTGACGGCGTTCGGGAACATCGAGGGCGCGCTGGACAGCATCCAGCAGGGGGCCTTCGACTACCTGGCCAAGCCCTTCGACGTGGACGCCATCCTGCGGGTGGCGAAGCGGGCGCTGGAGCAGAAGCGGCTGGTGGAGGAGAACCGCTCGCTGCGCAAGCAGGTGGAGCGCAGCACGCTGGTGGGGCGGAGCCCGGCGCTGCTGGAGGTCTACAAGCAGGTGGCGCGGGCGGCGGCGACGCTGGTGCCGGTGCTCATTACGGGCGAGACGGGGACGGGCAAGGAGATGGTGGCGCGGGCGCTGCACAAGCGCTCGGCGCGGGCGGGCGGTCCGTTCATCCCGGTGGACTGCGGTGCCATCGCCGAGTCGCTCATGGAGAGCGAGCTGTTCGGCCACGCGCGAGGGGCCTTCACGGGAGCGGTGGGTGCACGGCGCGGCCTGTTCGAGGAAGCCCACGGCGGCACGCTGTTCCTGGACGAGATTGGCGACGTGGGGATGAAGGTGCAGTCCCAGCTCTTGCGCGTGCTGCAGGAGGGGGAGATCCGCCGCGTGGGCGAGAGCGCCCCGGTGAAGGTGGACGTGCGGGTGGTGGCGGCGACGAACAAGGACTTGAAGGCGCGGGTGGCGGAGGGGGATTTCCGCGAGGATTTGCTGTACCGGCTGGACGTGGTGCACCTGCACCTGCCGCCGCTGCGCGAGCGGCGGGAGGACATCGCGGCGCTGGTGGAGCACTTCGCGGCGCTGCACGCGCGGGGCGGCGTGAAGCCGGTGGTGACGGCGGAGGGCATGGCGCGGCTGGCGGCGTACGACTGGCCGGGCAACGTGCGGCAGCTGGAGAACGTGGTGGCGCGGGCGCTGGCGCTCAACGTGACAGGAGTGCTGGGGCCGCAGGACTTCCCGGAGCCCATCGGGGACGCGCCGGAGAAGGCCACGGGGCTGGCGGAGGACTTGCCGAGCCTGGAGGTGCTGTCCCGGCGGTACGCGGCGCACGTGCTCCAGCACGTGGGTGGCAACAAGAGCGAGGCGGCCCGGCTGTTGGGCGTGGATCGCAAGACGCTCTACAAGCTGTTGGAGTCCTCCGTGCCCGAGGAGCGGTGAACGGGAGCCACGGCTCCCGAGTGGCCGCTCCGCGAGTCCCGAGTAGGATCTTCCGCATGCCTCCTGCTCCTCTTCCCGATGTCCGCACGGCGTTGTCGGACCTGTCCACCTGGCTCTATCGGCTGCCCGTCCAGAAGGCGGAGCCGCTGGCCGGGCCTACGGCGGAGGTCGAGGCGATCCTCTACGGCAAGACGGGCTTCGCCGACGAGACGCTGTTCCTCTATGGCTACTGCGTGGGAGGGAGCGAGCACTGCTTCCTCTACGACACGCCGTGGGACGAGGTGCACCGGGCCCTGGGAGGGGGAACTCCGGCCGAGTGGTACGACGGGCTCTCGATGCCGCGCGCGTTCCGGGTGCGCTACAGCGTCTCGGATCCCTCGAAGCACGAGATCCTCGATCCGCTCCTGAAGGAGATGATGAACCGCCCCATCCGGCCGCTGGGCAGGCGTCCCGGAAGCACTCGGCTGCTCACCGCGCCAGTGGAGGAAGTGCTCCGTGACATCGAGCACTGGGATCAGCGGCTCCGTTTTCTTCGCGAGGGCCTGCTCCTTGTGCCCGCGAATGATCCGAGGGTCGCCAGCTGGACGCCCGTCACGGGCGTGTTCGGTGGGATCGCGGGGAGCGGGAGCGCCTCGTACGCGCACTATCGCTACAGCGTGGGCGGCACTGGGTATGTGTTCGCGGTCAAGCCGACGCCGCCCATCTCGGAGATGACCCCGAGCGACCATTCGCCCGGATCCTCCCGGAAGGAGCGCCGGGCTCACCTCGCGGCGGCGCGGCGTCAAGAGCAGGCCTTCCGGTCGCTCGTGAGCGGGCAGGAAGTGCGCATCCGCTTCAATCCGCAGACGCCGGCAGAGCACTCCCTCGAGCTTCCACCCCTGCAGGAAGGAGAGCGCCCCCCCACGGTGGACCCATTCTCCGTGGTGTTCCAGCTGGAGCCGGTCGTGCTCCGCTCGATGCAGTAGGTGTCCGGAGAGCGCGAAGATCAAGGCGGATAACGGCCCGTGTTCACCGAAGCGGGTGGCCTCTCGAGCAGCTCCCGGCGGAGGCGGATGATGTCCACGACGGGATCCCACGTGCCACAGACCCACGGGAGCACCTCCGCCACGATGGCCTTGCGCACCTCCTCGGCAGCCTCTTGCTCGGAGAGGAGGGACGGCTCGGCGCTGGAGCCGAGGGCCCAGGTGATCACGGATCGGCTGCCGAGCGCGCGGCAGGCGCTGAGGACCGCCGAGCCCAGGAAGCCTCCCTCCGCCGAGCCGAGAGGCTGGGCGTACGGCGCCCACTCGGAGCGCTGCTCGTCCGTGGGCACGCAGAGGGTGGCGAAGGTCGTGGACCACGAGGCCGAGAAGGCGGACGGCGCGCAGAGCTGGCTCGGAGTGACGTTCCCCTCCTGGACCACGCGCCTCCCCATCGTGTCATGGGGGTCGCACAGCCACTCCTCCAAGACGTCGAGCGCCTCGCGAGGAGTGCCATTCAAGGGCGACTCGTTCTCCCAGAGCACTGCGACGTGGCGAGCGGCCGCCAGAGCGATACGCGCGCACAGCTCGCGTCCATAGGGGAGGAAACCTGCGGCCCAGTGCGTGAGAGCCTTGTCCGGAGGAAGGTCGGGAGTGGCTGCGGGCGGAGGCGCCAAGAGCCGGACGGCGCGCTCGTCCCGGAGTTGATCCGGGCTCGGTGCTGGCATCCGCGCCGCGAGTCGGCCACGGGCGATGCTGGAGGCGGCGGCCTGCAGCACCGGCTCGAGCCGAGGGTGGAAGGAGACGCGGCGCAGGGCCGGGAGGGTGGACTCAGCTCTCGCGCCCAGCCGCTCGATGAGCTGGAGCGCGAGGAAGCTGCGCAAGAGGAGGGCATGGGTGGCTTGGGGGGACTCCGCGCAGAGCACCTCCTCCTGAAGGAACTCGAAGGCACGGGGCTCGTCGAAGTGGAGCAGGGTGCTGGCGGCCTCCAGTCGGTTCGCGTCGTCCAGGATGGCCTGCTCCTCGACGGTGGTGCGCACCTCCGGGTCAGGCGCGGGCAGCCGGGCGAGGATCCGGAGCGCGCCCCTTCGCACCCGCTTGTCCACGTCCGTCAGCCGTCCCAGTGCCGCGCGACGGACCTCGGGAGGCAGAGGACCCTTCAGCGTGTACAGCGCGCGCGCGGCCTCCGCGCGGACCTCGGGCTCGTGCTTGCTCTCGAGACACGCGATGAGCTCGCGGGTCGCGAGGGACGTGGGCTGGGGAATCAGCTTGCGAGTCAGCACCCAGAGGGTCATACGCCGCAGCCGTGTGCTGCGTGTGCGGAGTGTCTCCAGGAGCGCGGGGATGGCGCACGTGGGCGGTGGCTGGATGAGCATCAGCGTGGAGACACAGTGCGCGCGGATCCGGACGTCGAGCTCATGCTTGGGAGACAGCTCTTTCGTTCGGAGGGTCTCCACCAAGGGAGGCACCGCTGCCAGGCCAGCAGTGCTCAGGGTCTCAGCTTCCGCGGGAATGCTGAGGTGGCGATCCAGCGGGCAGCGGGAGAACTCGGAGATCCACTCCCGTGGTGTCTTCTCCGCCACACGCCAGCCCGAGCGTTGGAGGGCGCGATCCAGGCGGCGCAGCGACTCGAGGTCATCTGGCCGGGCCCTGCGTCTCAGCGTTTCGAGTTGCTCGGTCATGGCTGAGCTCCCTGGCGCCCGCCGACGGGCGGCCATGCCAAAGCTGACTGGATTAGGATGCCACCCATGCGCGAAGAGAGCACAGTCAAGAGCCGGATCCTCGCGGCGGTGGGCGCGACGGGCGTCATGGCCTTCCTGCTCATCATAGAGCGGGAGCGCTACGAACTGCGGATGGGCGCCAAGGCGGTACCGCTCCTCTGTCTGCTCTTGTGGCTCTGGCCTCCTCGCGGGGCCTATCCGCGGTGGATCTTCGCCGGGCTGGTCCTCTCGCTGATCGGAGATCTGCTGTTGGAGATAGGCCCGGAGCAATTCCTGCCAGGGCTGTTCGCCTTCCTGCTCGCCCACGTGGCCTATGCCGCTGCGTATCTGTCCGTGACGCGCATCCCCAGTGTCATGCGTGGCCTCCCATTCCTTCTCCTCGCCGTAGGGGCCGGCGTGTTCCTGTGGCCCGGGCTCGGAGGCCTCGCATGGCCCGTGATGGCCTATATCGCCGTCATCTGCACGATGACGTGGCGCTCATGGGCGATGCTGGGTGCCAGTGGGTTGGGCCCTCGAGATCAGTGGGCCGCGCTGGCCGGTGCATTGATGTTCGCCGCCAGTGATCTCCTGCTCGCCATCCGGCTCTTCGTGCAGCCCGTGCCTGGATCAGGTTACGCCGTCATGCTGCTGTACTGGACTGGGCAGCTCTGCATCGCCCTCTCAGCACGCAGGCCGCAATACAGCTCGAGTCCCGCGCCTGACATGGCGGTCTGACGTCCTCCAGAGCCCTCGAAAAACGCGCGGATCCGCTCTGGCAGAGCCCCTTTTTTTGTCAGACCTCCTGCGTATCTCTGTGCCCGTTCAGCCGCTTTCAATCGAGGGAACGATGAGCACTGAGGTGATCGATAACCGCGTCGAGATCGTCTTCAGCTTTGACACTACCGGCAGCATGTACCCGTGCCTGGCGCAGGTGCGAAAGAAGGTGGGCGCCACCGTCTCGCGTCTCATGAAGGAAATCCCTGGCATCCGCATTGGGGTCATCGCGCACGGCGACTACTGCGACGAGGGATCCACCTACGTCACCAAGCTCCTGGATCTCACGGACGACAAGGACGCCATCGTGCGCTTCGTGGAGCGCGTGGAGCCCACCGGCGGCGGTGATGCCCCCGAGTGCTACGAGCTGGTGCTCCACCAGGCGCAGAAGCTGTCCTGGACAGCGGGCTATACGAAGGCGTTCGTGCTCATCGGTGACGACGTGCCGCACGGGCCGAGCCAGAACCCGCGCAAGCTGGACTGGCGCGTGGAGGTGGACGCGCTGGGACGCATGGGCATCCCCGTGTACGGCGTGCAGGCGCTCAACCGCCGCCACGCGACGGCCTTCTACAAGGAGCTGGCGCAGAAGTCCGGCGGCTTCCACTTGAGCCTGGATCAGTTCGCGTACATCACCGATACGCTGCTGGCCATCTGCTACAAGCAGTCGGGAGACATGAAGCTCCAGGCGTACGAGGCGGAGGTGGCCAAGGAGGGCCGCCTGACCCGCGGCCTGAACACGGTGTTCAACACCATGCTCAAGCGCGAGACGCCCACCGCATACGCGGCCACGGATCTACGCGCCGTCTCTCCGGGCCGCTTCCAGTTCCTGGATGTGGACAAGGACAGCCCCATCAAGAACTTCGTCACGGAGAACGGCCTGAAGTTCAAGGCGGGCCGCGGCTTCTACGAGTTCACCAAGACGGAGACCATCCAGGGCCGCAAGGAGATCGTCCTCATGGATCGCAAGACGGGCGACCTGTTCAGCGGCGACGGCGCGCGGGAGATGCTCGGGCTTCCGCCGGGCGAGACGGTTCGCATCCGCCCCGCCAACCTGGAGAAGTACGTGGTGTTCGTCCAGAGCACCTCGCAGAACCGCAAGCTGATGGGTGGTTCACGCTTCCTCTACGAAGTCGAGGACTGGGACGGCGCTCGCGCCTGAGCCCGGCTAAGGTGCCCTCCCGGAAACCTCGGACGGAGGGAGGAGACTTTGCCCCAGTACGACTTCGATCTCTTCACGATTGGCGCAGGCTCAGGCGGGGTGGCCTCCAGCCGCCGGGCCGGCGCCTACGGCGCCCGGGTCGCCATCTGCGAAGAGGACCGCGTAGGAGGCACCTGTGTCCTCCGTGGCTGTGTCCCCAAGAAGCTGCTCGTCTACGGCGCTCACTTCCGCCACGACTTCGAGGACGCTGCGGGCTTCGGCTGGTCCGTCCCCGAGCCGAAGCACGACTGGAAGAAGCTCCAAGTTGCCAAGGACAAGGAACTGGACCGGCTCAATGGCGTCTACAAACGCCTGCTCCGGGACGCGGGCGTGCAGCTCATCGAGGGCCGGGGGCGCATCGTGGATGCCCACACCGTGGAGGTCGCTGGCAAGCAGTACACGGCGGCCCACATCCTCGTGTCCACGGGCTCGCGGCCGTTCCTTCCCGAGCATCCGGGCATCGAGCACGTCATCACCTCGGATGGCGCGCTCAACCTGAAGGAGCTGCCGCGCCGGATCATCATTGTGGGCGGCGGCTACATCGCCGTGGAGTTCGCGGGCATCTTCAACGCGCTCGGCGCCAAGGTGACGGTGCTCATCCGCGGGGACACGGTGCTGCGTGGCTTCGATGACGACGTGCGCGCGTTCCTCACGCAGGAGCTGCGCAAGAAGGGCATCGACATCCGCTCCGAGGTGTTCGTGCGCGACATCGAGAAGCGCTCGGACGGGACGCTGAGCGTGCTCACGCGCATGGGCGACACGCCCGAGGCCGACGCGGTGATGTTCGCCACGGGGCGCGTGCCCAACACGCAAGGGCTGGGGTTGGAGGAGGTGGGGGTGAAGCTTGACGCGCGCAGCGCGGTGGTGGTGGATGAGGGCTCACGCACCTCCGTGGAGAGCATCTACGCGGTGGGAGACGTGACGGACCGACTCAACCTCACGCCCGTGGCCATCGCCGAGGGGCGGGCGCTGTCGGAGACGCTCTTCAACAACAACCCCGTGAAGATGGACCACACCGGAGTGCCGTCGGCCGTGTTCAGTCAGCCTCCGGTGGGCACGGTAGGCCTCACCGAGCTGGAGGCGCGGGAACTGCACGGCGAGGTGGACGTGTACGCGTCCAGCTTCCGGCCCATGAAGCACACGCTGAGCGGCCGGGAGGAGCGGTCGATGATGAAGGTCATCGTCGAGCGCTCCAGCGGGCGGGTGCTGGGCTTCCACATGGTGGGAGCGGACGCACCGGAGATCGTCCAGGGGCTGGCGGTGGCGCTCAAGTGTGGGGTGACGAAGAAGCAGCTCGACTCCACGGTGGGCATCCACCCCACGGCCGCCGAGGAGTTCGTCACCCTGCGAGACAAGCGCCCCGATCCAGGGGCGCAGATGGCCCAGGAGCTGGGCCAGGACGCTGCGAAGAAGTGAGCCAGCGGCCCCGGAGGGTGGTGTAGGGTCCGCGCCCGACTTCAACCGCTCTTCGGAGAGTGACTCGATGGTCTCTGCCCTGTTCAACCCGGCCCGCTGGAAGGCTGTGGATGGCTTCAACTTCAAGGACATCACCTTCCACCGCGCGGTGGACCAGGGCACGGTGCGCATCGCTTTCAACCGACCCGAGGTGCGCAACGCCTTCCGCCCGAAGACCGTGGACGAGCTGGCCACGGCGCTGGATGCCACCCGCTTCATGACGGACGTGGGCTGCGTGCTCATCACCGGCAATGGGCCCTCGCCGAAGGATGGCGGGTGGGCGTTCTGCTCGGGCGGAGACCAGCGCATCCGCGGCAAGGACGGCTACAAGTACGAGGGCGAGGAGGGCAAGGCGGACCCCGCGCGCCTGGGCCGCCTGCACATCCTCGAGGTGCAGCGGCAGATCCGCTTCATGCCCAAGGTGGTCATCGCCGTGGTGCCGGGCTGGGCGGTGGGCGGCGGGCACAGCCTGCATGTGGTGTGTGACATGACGCTGGCCAGCAAGGAGCACGCGATCTTCAAGCAGACGGATGCGGACGTGGCCAGCTTCGACAGCGGCTACGGCTCGGCGCTGCTGGCGCGGCAGGTGGGCCAGAAGCGCGCCCGCGAGGTCTTCTTCGTGGGCCGCAACTACTCGGCCGAAGAGGCCTTCCAGATGGGGATGGTGAACGCGGTGGTTCCGCACGCGCAGCTGGAGGAGTTCGCGCTGGAGTGGGCAGCGGAGATCAACACCAAGAGCCCCACGGCCATCAAGATGCTGAAGTACGGCTTCAACCTCCCGGACGACGGGCTGGTGGGCCAGCAGCTCTTCGCTGGCGAAGCCACGCGCCTGGCCTACGGCACCGAGGAGGCCCAGGAGGGCCGCGACGCCTTCGTGCAGAAGCGCAAGCGCAACTTCTCGCGCTTCCCGTGGACGTACTGAGCCGTTACTGGATGTCGCCCACGCACTGGCCGTTCTCGCAGCGCAGGTTCGTGAAGGCGATGCATTCCACCATCGTTCCACCGCAGCAGACGTCCCCCGCGGAGGCGTTGAGCTCCGCGGCCTTCGAGGCGTTGACGGGCCGGGCGCAGAGGCACTGCGCTGAACCCGCGAGGACACAGGTGTCTCCCGGGGAGCAGGCGGCGGCCTCCTCGGCCTGCTGATCAAACTCCTCCATGGAGAGACAGCAGCCAGAGAGGAACGCGAGCGACGCAAGAATGAGTGGGCGCATGGCGTGAGGTTCTCGCACACCTGCGCCCTCTCGCGCTGTGGGAGTTACGCCCCGGTGCGGATGCGGCGGCGCGAGAGCCCCCACATCAGCAGGCAGATCCCCGCCCAGCTCAGCCCCGTCGAAGCGCTGGGGTCGGCGCCGCACCCGCAGCCGGACGGAGGCAGCTCCTCGTCGGGGGGAGGCGGGGGCTGAGGCTGGGGCTGCACCGTCACCTGGAAGGTGCAGGCGGAAGCATTGCTGGCGGAGTCCGTCGCCGTCACCGAGACCGGGGTGGTGCCCAACGGGAAGACCTCACCGGAGGCGGGGCTGTAGTGGAGCAACGGCGTGGACACGGCATCCGAGGCAGTCGCGGGCGGGTACTGCACCACCGCACCCTGCGTGCTCGAGGCCAGCACCGTCACGTTCGCTGGGCAGGCGAGGGCCGGAGCGGTGCTGTCTCGCACGGTGATGGTAAAGGTGCAGGCGCTGGAGTTGCCCGCATCGTCCGTGGCGGTGATGCGCACGGGGGTCGTCCCCAGTGGGAAGCGGCTGCCGGGCGCGTGGCTGAGAGACACGTCCGGTGCCTGGGTGACCGCGTCGCTCGGAGCGGTCGAGGAGAAGATGACGGCCGCTCCCGAGGAGCCGGTTGCCTCCACCGTCATGTCGGCCGGGCAGCCGAGCTGAGGCGCGGTGGTGTCTCGCACGGTGACCCTGAACTGGCACCAGGCCGAGTTGCCCGCGGCATCCGAAGCCGTGATGGTGACGGTCGTGCTGCCGAGCGGGAAGCGGCTGCCGGGCGCGTGGCTCGACACGATGGTGGGCAAGGGAGAGCCGTCATCCGTAGCGGTAGGGAGCGGGAAGTCGACGAGGGCTCCCTGAAGACCAGTCGCCTCGGCGATGACCTCCGCACCGCAGGTGAGGGTGGGCGCGATGGTGTCTCTGACAGAGACGGTGAAGGTGCACGAGCGGGAGTTGCTCGCCGCGTCCGTGGCGGTGACGGTGATCACCGTGGCACCCAGGGGGAAGAGTGTCCCAGAGGCTTGGCTGTAGCTCAGCGTGACGGAGGACACGGTGTCCGAAAAGGTTGCCGCCGTGTAGCTCACTGAGGTGCCCGAGGCGCTCACCGCCTCGACCGTCACGTTGGCCGGACACGTGACGGTGGGGGCCGTGGTGTCCCGGACGGTGACGGTGAAGGTGCAGGTGCTGGTGCGCTCCAGGCTGTCACGCGCGGTGGCGGTGACGGTGGTGGCGCCCAAGGGGAACACGCTCCCCGAAGCGTGGCTGTAGCTTACTGAGACGCCCAGCCCCGAGGCGCTCGCGGGGGCATAGGTAGCCATGGCGCCCGCGCTGCTGGTGGCTTCCACCGTCACATTGGCCGGACAGGTGATGGTGGGAGCCGCAGGGTCCGTCACGGTGACGTTGAAGGTGCAGGAGGCGGAGTTGTTGGCCGCATCGCGCGCGGTGACGGTGACGACGGTGGTGCCTCGGGCGAAGGTGCTTCCCGAGACGTGGCTGTAGCTGACCTCCACCGTTGAGACTGTGTCCGAGGCGGCCGGAGCCGGGTAGCTCACCGTGGCGCCCGAGGCACTCGTGGCCTGCGCCGTCACGTTCGCCGGGCAGGAGAGGGTGGGCGAAGTGGTGTCCCGGACGGTGACGGTGAAGGTGCACGTGGCGGTGCGCTCCAAGCCGTCACGCGCGGTGGCGGTGACGGTGGTGGCGCCCAAGGGGAACACGCTCCCCGAAGCGTGGCTGTAGCTTACCGAGACGCCCAGCCCCGAGGCGCTCGCGGGGGCATAGGTAGCCATGGCGCCCGCGCTGCTGGTGGCCTCCACCGGCACATTGGCCGGACAGGTGATGGTGGGAGCCGCAGGGTCCGTCACGGTGACGTTGAAGGTGCAGGAGGCGGAGTTGTTGGCCGCATCGCGCGCGGTGACCGTGACGAGGGTGGTGCCTCGGGCAAACGTTGTCCCCGAGGCCTGGCTGTAGCTCAGCGTGACGTTGGACACGGAATCCGAGGCGGTCGCGGCTGGGTAGTTCACCGTGGCGCCCGAGGCACTTGCCGCCTCCACGGTCACGTTGGCCGGGCAGGAGACCGCCGGGGGCGTGGTGTCTCGGACGGTGACAGTGAAGCTGCACGTGGCGGTCCGGTTCAGGCTGTCACTCGCGGTGGCGGTGACCGTGGTGGTGCCCAGTGGGAACGCGCTCCCTGATGCCTGGCTGTAGCTCACCGAGACGCCCGTGCCGGTGGCACTGGCGGGCGAGTAGGTCGCCGTGGCGCCCGCGCTGCTGGTGGCCTCCCCCGTCACGTTCGCCGGACAGGTGATGGTGGGCGCAGGCGGATCCGTCACCGTCACGTTGAAGGTGCAGGAGGCGGAGTTGTTGGCCGCATCGCGTGCGGTGACCGTGACGAGGGTGGTGCCTCGGGCAAACGTTGTCCCCGAGGCCTGGCTGTAGGCCAGCGTGACGGAGGAGACCGTGTCCGAGGCGGCCGGAGCCGGGTAGCTCACCGTGGCGCCCGAGGCACTCGTGGCCTGCGCCGTCACGTTGGCCGGGCAGGAGACCGCCGGGGGCGTGGTGTCTCGGACGATGACGGCGAAGCTGCACGTGGCGGTGCGGTCCAGGCTGTCACGTGCAGTGGCGGTAACGCTCGTGGCGCCCAGCGGGAACACCGTGTCCGAGGCCCGGCTGTAGTTCACCGTGACGCTCATTCCCGTGGCACTGGCTGGAGGATAGGAGACCGTGGCACCCGCGCTGCTCGTGGCCTCCGCCGACGCGTTCGCCGGACAGGTGATGGTGGGCGCAGGCGGATCCGTCACCGTCACGTTGAAGGTGCAGGAGGACGTGTTGGTGGCGGCGTCCCGGGCCGTGACGGTGACCGGGGTGGTGCCTCGAGGAAACGCCGTCCCCGTGGCCTGGCTGTAGGTCAGCGTGACAGACGACACGGCATCCGAAGCGGTCGTGGCCGGGTAGCTCACCGTGGCGCCCGAGGCGCTCGTGGCCTGCACCGTGACGTTCGCGGGACACGTCAGCGCGGGCGGGGTTGTGTCTCGCACCGTGATGGTGAAGGAGCACCCACTGGTATTGCCCGACAGATCGGTCGCCGTGACCGAGACGGACGTCGTGCCGAGCGGGAACGTCGCGCCACTCGGGCGGCTGTAGCTCATCACCAGCGACGAGCTGGGAGTGGTGTCATCCACGGCCGTCGCGGGCGGATACGTCACCGCCGCACCCGTGGCCGCCGTGGCCTCGGCGGTCCTCGGCGTGGGGCACGTCACCACCGGCGGCGCGGTGTCCGAGCCCGTCGTGAGCGGTAGGCGCCACAGCTCGAAGCCATGCACCATATCCGTGGCCCGGAAGAAGATCGTCTGGCCCATGAGGATGAACATGCCAGGATAGGAGCCCCCATTGTCCGGGGCGAGGTTGGCGAGCATCCGTGTGCCCGCGACGGTGCCGTCGCTTACCCACAGCTCGAATCCGTTGACGCCATCATCCGCGGAGAAGACCAGCGTGTCGCCCACCACGGTGAGGCTTTCCGGAGGGAAGCCAAACGTGTTCGGGGTGATGTCCTTGAAGAGCATCGTGCCCGCCTCGGTGCCATCGCTCACCCAGAGCTCCTGGCCATGCACGCTGTCGTCGGCCGTGAAGAACAGCTTGTTGCCGAAGCGGGTCAGCGATGCCATTCGAGAGCTGTTCCCCCCCGGGTAGATGTCCTTGACGAACACCGTGCCGGCCGCCGTGCCATCCGTCTTCCACAGCTCCTGGCCTGCGGAGGTATAGGCCATGAAGAAGATCGTGCCATCGACCTCTACGAAGGTGCTTGGGTTGCTGGAGGCAGAGCCCGGATTGATGTCCTTGAGAAGGACCGTGCCGGCCGTCGTGCCGTCGCTCTTCCACAGCTCGCCGCCGTTCACCCCATCATTGCCGGAGAACAGGAGCGTGCCGCTCGAGGTGGCGAACAGGTTGCTCGGCCAGCTGTCTGCGGAGCCCGGCATGAGGTCCTTGAGGAGCACGGTGCCGGCTGTCGTGCCGTCCGTCTTCCACAGCTCATAGCCGTTCGTGCCGTTCGAGGCCGTGAAGAAGAGCGTGTTGCCTATGGGCGTGAGCCTCGATGGCCCCGTGCTCCCCGTGGACGGGTTGATGTCCTTGATGAGCACGGTGCCGGCCGCCGTGCCATCGCTCTTCCACAGCTCTGCGCCCGTGCTGCCGTCACTGGCCACGAAGACGAGCGTGCCGTTGAGATTCCTGAATTCAGAGGGCTGGGAGCCTGCGCCGCCCGGGCGGATATCCTTCACGAGCACCGTACCTGCTGTCGTGCCATCCGTCTTCCACAGCTCCTGGTCCCCGGTGGCGTCCCTTGCCGAGACGAAGAGCGTGTCATTGATCACCAGGGTCGAGATGGGATTGGACCATGCCGTTCCCGCCGCGATGTCCTTCACGAGCGTGGTGCCCGCCTCCGTACCGTTGCTCCGCCACGGCTCGCTGCCCGTCGCTCCGTCATTGGCCCAGAAGAGGAGCGTGTTATTCACGATCGAGAACCGGAACAGCTCCGCGTCGTCCGAGGTCGCGTTGACGTCCTTGGCGAGCACGGTGCCCGCCTCGGTGCCATCGCTCTTCCACACCTCGATGCCGTTCGTCCCATCATCCGCCGAGAAGAAGAGGGCGTTGCCCAGCGCTCCTGGAGAGCCTGGCCAGGAGCCCTGGTCGCCGGGGCGGATGTCCTTGACGCGGAACGTCCCTGCTGGCGTGCCATCACTCCGCCACAGCTCGGCGTCCATGAAGTTCGTGGAGTCACGCGCCACGAAGTAGGCCAGGGAGCCCGCCGCCGCGAAGTAATGAGGCTCCTCGATGGTGTTCCACGACTCGGGCTCGATCTGTTTCACCAGGACCGTGCCGGCCGCTGTGCCGTTGCTCTTGTAGATGCCATAGACACTGTCGCTCTCCTGGGCCGTGAAGAAGAGGATGCCGTTGATGTCCTTGAGCTTCTGAGGGAAGGACGTGAACGGCCCCGGGTAGATGTCCTTGACGAGCACCGTGCCGGCCGCCGTGCCGTCGCTCTTCCAGAGCTCGAGGTCCGTGCCGTTGAACCCCGCGAAGAAGACCTGGTTTCCCACGCGGGCAAAGCTCTGCGGCGCGGTGTTCAGGGCCGGGTTGGAGCCCGGGTTGAGGTCCACGACGAGCTGTGTGCCCGCCGGAGTCCCATTGCTCCGCCACAGCTCCAGGCCCGTCGCGCCGTCATCCGCCATGAAGACGAGCTGGCCCTGGAGGGACGTCAGATACAGCAGGTTGGAGCCTGAGCTGCCGGGCCGGATGTCCTTGACGCGCACGGTGCCCGCGGCGGTGCCATCGCTCTTCCACAGCTCAGGGCCCGTGGTGCCGTCATCCGCCACGAAGAACAGTGTGCCGTTCACGTTCGTGAGCTGCGTGGGCGCGGTGCCGCCATTGCCCGGGTAGATGTCCTTGACGAGCACGGTGCCCGCGGCGGTGCCATCGCTCTTGTACAGCTCTTGGCCAATCACCCCGTTGTCCGACACGAAGAAGACCGTGCCATTCACGTCCGTGATGGAGTTGTCTGCGATGAAGGCGAACTCCCCCTGCCGGACGTCCTTGACGAGGACGGTGCCCGCGGTGGTTCCATCGCTCTTCCACAGCTCGGCGCCATTGGCGCTGTTGGCGGTGAAGAAGAGCGTGTTGCCGACGCGCGTCAAGCCGTAGGCATAGCTGGTGTCCACACCGGGCCGGATGTCCTTGACGAGGACGGTGCCCGCCTCGGTGCCGTCGCTCTTCCACAGCTCGGTGCCGTGGAGCCCGTCGTCCGCCGAGAAGAAGAGGGTGCCGTTCACCTCCGTGAACTCGCGGGGGTCTGAGGGGCGGCCACCGAGCCGTATGTCCTTCACCAGTGCGGGAGGCCCGAACGCGCTCACCAGGCGCGGCGAGGCCACGCTCAGCGCGGAGCTTCCGGTGTCCCCCGGACTCACCGCCTCCTGGCATCCGCCCACCACCGCGAGTGCCATGGCCAGCCACACCAGCCGCCGCCGCTCATTGCCCATGATGCGTCTTTCCTCTGCCTGCGGAGTGGCCCGGAGGGGACGCACGTGCGGACGGGGGCCGCCAGCAGGACGGGGCGCAAGATCTCCTGGCTGGCATGGCCGGACAAGAGGGGGACCTCTGATTCACGGGGAGTAGCCGCGAAGGCTCACTCTCCCAGACGGGGGTCCCCTTATGGACGGGAGTTCCACGAGTAAGGTGCGGTCCATGCACCTCCTCCTGCGTCTCACGCAATCGCTCCCTGCTGTCCTCCTGTCCTCACTGCTCGCTGTCCCGGCGCTGGGGGCCGAGCCGCCTGCGCCTCCGCCGAAGAGCGCTCCGGCAACTCCTGCCACGCCCGTTACTCCCGCCACTCCCGAGCCCAAGCCCGAGGACGTGGCCACCCCCGAGGCCATCGTGGCAGCGCTCTACGATGTCATCTCCGGACCGAAGGGAAAGGCGCGAGACTGGAACCGCTTCCGCTCCCTCTTCGCGCCCGGTGCGCGGATGATTCCCTCGGGCAAACGGCCAGATGGCACCCAGGGGTTCCGGGTGCTCTCGCCCGACGACTACATCGCCCGGTCCGAGAAGCTGCTCGTCGAGGAGGGCTTCCGCGAGCGGGAGACTCACCGCATCCACGAGCAGTTTGGCCCGCTCGTGCACGTCTTCAGCACCTACGAGGGGATGCGCGAGGGCGACACGAAGCCCTTCGTGCGCGGCATCAACAGCATCCAACTCGTCCACGATGGCAAGCGCTGGTGGATCCTCACGGTGGCTTGGGCCCCGGAGACGCCAGAGCAGCTGCTGCCGGCGAAGTACCTCCGTCCCTGAGCTGCCCGTCGGACGTCGCCGGAGTCAGCCCAGCACGGAGACGGTGACGCGGCGCCGGTGCGGCGAGGTCCGGTGCTCCCACACGTAGAGGCCCTGCCACGTGCCCAGGTCCGCCGCTCCATTCTGGATGGGGATGGACAGCGAGTTCTGCGTCAGCACGGTGCGCACATGCGCCGGCATGTCGTCCGGGCCCTCGGCGTCGTGCTGGAACAGGGAGTCCCCATCCTTCACGAGCCGGGCGAAGAAGGCCTCGAGGTCCCGGCGCACGTCCGGGTCCGCGTTCTCGCAGAGGATGAGCGAGGCGCTGGTGTGGTGCAGGAACACCGTGCACAGGCCCTGGCGCACGCCGCTGTCCTGAATGGCGCGCTGCACCTCGGAGGTGATGTCGTGGAACCCTCGCCCCCGGGTGGACACGGTTAAATCCCGTGCGTGGTACACGGCGCGCACCTCCTCATCGGGCCTCCAGCCGCTTCATGAGGAAGTCCGCCATCCGCTCGAGCTCCTCGGGCATGAGGGTGTGGGGCCCATCAAAAGGTAGGAACTCCACGTCCAGGCCGGCCTCTGTCAGGAGGTCGCGCAGGCGCTCGGCGGTCTGGATGGGGAGGAGATCATCGTACCGGCCGTGGCCCTGGAAGACGGGCAGCCCCTTGCGAGCCTCCGCTCGGGCCTTCCACTCGTCCCGGACGATGAGCGTGCCTGAGAGGATGCACAGGCCCGCGGGAGGCTCCTCCAGCCGCAGCGCGACATCCGTCGCCACCATGCCGCCCTGGCTGAAACCTCCCAACACGATGCGGCCGTAGGGGAGGTTCGTCGCCGCCGCCACCGCGGAGACGGTGCTCATCATCGCGCGGCGCGCAGCCCGGAGTCCCTCGGGCTCCTCGCGCGAGTACTTGTCCCAGTCGAACTGCCCCGTGAAGAGCTCCAGGGGGATGGGGAACCAGGCCCGGCTGGAGGGCATGCCCAGCTCCATCAAGGGCAGCGGCGCCCCGGGCAGCACGAAGCGCGTGCGCTGCGCCAGCTCGGGACGCAGCGTCATCAGCTCCGCCGCCACGGGCACCAGGTCCGTGGCAGGGGCGCCGTAGCCGTGGCACAGGATGACGGCCAGCTCCGGGGGGCTCCCCGGAGGCAGGCCGTCGATGACCTTGCAGTCCAGCTCGCCCAGGCGGGTGGAGACTCCTCGCATGGCGCGACTACGGCTGCTTGTCGCTGATGGTGACCTTCTTGATGACCACGGGCGTCAGCGGCTTGTTGGCGCCCGCCGTCGGCACCTTGGCGATCTTCTCCACCACGTCATAGCCCTTCACCACCTCGCCGAAGATGGTGTGGCGGTTGTTGAGCCACTCGGTGTTGGCCACGGTGATGAAGAACTGGCTGCCGTTGGTGTTCGGGCCGCGGTTGGCCATGGCCAGGATGCCGGGCTTGCTGAACGTGCGGCCGCCCTGGAACTCGTCCTCGAAGCTGTAGCCGGGGCCGCCGACGCCCTGGCCCAGCGGATCGCCGCCCTGAATCATGAAGTTGGGGATGACGCGGTGGAAGACCGTCCCGTCGTACAGCGGCTTCGTCGTCGGCTGCAGCGTGGAGGGGTCCTTCCACTCCTTCTCACCCGCGGCCAGGCCCACGAAGTTGGCCACCGTCTTCGGTGCGTCCTTGGCGAAGAGCTTCACGATGATAGTGCCTTCGCTCGTGTCGAGCGTGGCGTAGAGGTCCTTGCCCTCCAGCGCGGCCTTCTGCCAGGCCGTCTTCGCGGCCTCGGGGGCGGGAGGCGTGGCCGCCGGAGTGGCCTCGGGAGGCTTGGCGGCGGCAGAAGGCTCCGGAGGCTTGGCGGCGGGGGGCTCCGGAGGCTTGACGGCGGCGGCCTCGGGCGGCTTGGCCGGAGTGGCTTCCTTCTCCTTGTCCTTGGTGCAAGCGGTGAGAGCGAGCAGCAACAGTCCAGTGGTCAGGATTCGAGTGCGCATAGCGCGCACATCCTAGCCATGGCTCCGCTCAGGACTCCAGCGCGAGCGCTATCAGGGCCTCGGTGATGTTGCCCGGGTGGTGGTTGGCGAAGCCCGGCAATCCCACGAGCGCGGCCTCGGCGTGGTCCATGTCGTTCAGGCGCACCAGCCGCGAGCCGGGGATCTCCGCATCCACCTGAGCCACCAACCCGTCATTGGGCAGCTGGTAGCGCTCGAACATGTAGCGGGCCACGGGCCACAGCAGCGAGCGCCGCGAGTAGCGTGAGGTGGCCAGCGACACGGTGGGGACCTCGCCAGCGTACGGGTGGCGCCGCACGAACTCCATGCGGGCCGGGTAGGCCAGGTCATCCACCGAGCGGGACACCCCGTAGAAGAACAGCGGAAAGGCGATGTCCAGCATGCGGCGCAGCTCGGGCGAGGTCGTCAGATCGTGCGCGATGGGCGAGCCTCCGTACGGCGCCTGCATGGCCACCACCGCGCGTACGTGCTTCCGCAACTCCGGGTAGAGCGCCAGCGTGGACACGCTCTCCACCGCGCCTTTGCTGTGGCCCACCAGCACCACCGAGCGCCCGAAGAAGGCCGCGTCCTCCAGCGCGTGACGCACCACCTCGATGTTGTCCGCGAGCGAGCCCTCGGTATCCACCTGCACCGCGCGCGTCTCCAGCCCGCGCCGCTCCAGCTGGACCTGGTTGGGCTCCAGGTAGCCGAACATCTCGTCCCCGAGCAGTCCCTTCACCAGCAGATACAGGTGGCGCGTCGCGTCGCCCGGCAGCACGGCCTCGCCCAGGCGCGCCCGTGCGTAGAGCTGCTGGAAGCGGGGGGTGGCCTCGGTGGTGGGCGCCGACTCCGCCCGGAACCAGCCCGCCTGGCCCGCGCACCCGGTGCCCCACCAGGGCTGCGCCGGAGGCAGGCCGCGCAGCGAGCGCACCATCCGGTCGATGGCTCCAGAACCCGGGGCCGGGGTGGCCGCGGGCTCGGGAGGGGGGAGGGGAGAGGCAGGGAACTCGGGGCGGCGATCCGGGGGCGGCATGACCCCCGCAGCGTACCGGGAGGGGACCCACACGCGCCAACCCACCCCTGGCTCGAAGCCGTCGCCCCAGAGGACAAGGCTCGTGATAGAAAGTGGTCAGTCTGGGGAGGATTCCACGCTGACCACGGGACAGGAATGGCTGGTGGATGCCAGCGGCTGCACGCCGGAGAGGCTCAAGGACCGGGCTGCCCTCGCCGGGCTCTTCGAGGAACTCATCGTCCTCCTGGAGCTCAAGGTGGTGGGCCAGCCGCAGTGGCACGTGTTCCCGGAGCCGGGAGGCGTCACCGGGCTGGCGCTGCTGTCCGAGAGCCACCTGACCATTCACACCTTCCCCGAGCACGGCTTTGCGGCACTCAACCTGTACAGCTGCCGCGTCCGCCCGCGCCCGGACTTCGAGGCGTTGGTGGCCCGTCACCTGGGCGCGCGGGGTTGCGAGGTACGTGAGCTGCCGAGGGGGGTGAAGGCGTGACGCAAGGGCAATGCCCCTCGTGTGGCGCTCCGGTCGAGTTTACCGCGGGCACGGCGCAGGTCGTCGTCTGCAGCTACTGCCAGACGGTGGTGGCCAAGAAGGGCGTGAACCTCGAGGCGCACGGGAGGATCGCCGCCATCGTGGACACGGACTCGCCGCTGCGGCTGGGGCTCGAGGGCCGCTACGGCAAGACGGGCTACCGGCTGGTGGGCCACCTCCAGAAGGACCACGGCGCGGGCCCGTGGGACGAGTGGTACGTGGAGTTCGACGACGGCCGCAGCGGCTGGCTCAGCGAGTCCGAGGGCGCCTTCCACCTCATGTTCGATGCGGGCCTGGAGGAGGGCATCAAGCTGGACGACGCCTACCCCGGCCAGCGCCTGAACCTGCGCAACCGCCCCTTCGTGGTGGAGGAGCGCGGGCACGCGCGCATCACGGCCGCCGCGGGCCAACTGCCCAGCGACGTGGACCCTACCGAGGACCACTATTATGTGGATGCGACGGGCCCCAAGGGCATGTTCGCGTCGCTGGACTTCGGCCCGCGCGGGCAGGATCCAGAGGTATTCCTCGGCCAGCGGCTGAAGCTGGAGCAGCTCGGCATCCCGTCGGACCAGCTGCGTCCCCGGACGAAGAAGGTCTCGCTGCAGCAGGCGCGGTGCCCTCAGTGCAACGGCGCGCTGGAGCTGCGAGCGCCGGATCAGACGAAGCGCGTGGCGTGCCCCTTCTGCGGCGCGCTGCTGGACGCCAGCCAGGGCAAGCTGGCCTTCCTCCAGCTGCTGGAGAAGCCGGAGCACGCGCCCCTGATTCCGCTGGGCACCAAGGGCCAGCTGGATGGGACGGAGTGGATCTGCATCGGCTTCGTGGTGCGCTCGTGCACAGTGGATGGCACGCGCTACCCGTGGGAGGAGTACCTGCTCTTCCACAAGGCGCGCGGCTTCACCTGGCTGATGCAGTCGAACGGGCACTGGGTGTACCTCAAGCCCATCGACGCGGGTGACGTGTCCCTGGTGCCGGGCGTGGCCGCGCACTACGAGGGCCGGCGCTACAAGGCCTTCCAGTCGGTGACGGCCGTCACGGAGACGGTGCTCGGCGAGTTCTACTGGGAGGTGCGCTCGGGCGAGATGGCGCAGGCCGTCGAGTACGTGGCGCCGCCGTACTCGGTGAACGAGGACGCCACGAGCAACGAAGTCACGTACACCCACGGCGAGTATCTGGCGCCCTCGGTCATCCAAGAGGCCTTCAAGCTCAAGGAGCCGCTGCCGCCGCCCCAGGGCGTGGCGCCCAGCCAGCCCAACCCGCACAAGTCCGCGCCCACGTGGAAGTGGTCGGCCATCTGGGCCACGGCGCTCATCGCTGTCTACCTGTTCCTCAACGTCCTGGCGGCCAACGAGGGCGTGTTGGACATGACGGTGACGCTGCCGCCGGACGCGATGTCCGGCCAGCCCAGCGCCATCCACTTCAGCGAGCCCTTCCAGGTCCACAAGCGCGGCAACGTGAAGGCGGACGTGTCCGCCCCGGTGAGCAACGACTGGATTGGTATCCAGGGAGACTTGGTGAACCAGGACACCGGCGAGGTGACGAGCTTCTACCAGGAGATCAGCTACTACTACGGCTCGGACTCGGACGGCTCGTGGACCGAGGGCGACACGAGTGGCTCGGAGTATCTGTCCTCGGTGGATCCGGGCACATACGTGCTGCGGACGACGGCGGCCTTCGGGAGCACGGCGTCGCCTGGGGGCGCGGGCCGCTCGTTCCGGGTGCAGCTCACCAGCGACACGCCGCGTGGCTCGTGGTTCTTCTGTGCGTTGGTCATGTTGCTGATTGGGCCGCTGTTCGCGTTCATCCGCTCTTCGAGCTTCGAGTCCACGCGGTGGGCGGAGAGCAACTTGTCGTCATCGAGTTCATGAGGGAGGGGAGAAGGAGATGAAATACTTCGGCGGGCTCGTGGTGCTGCTGTACGCGGCCATGGCCTTCTCAGGTTGGGAGCCCTTCACGACGGAAGAGCGGGGTCGCGTGCCGGATGAGGTGCGGCGAGGCCCTAACGGCGTGTTCCTCTGGACCGGTGGATTCCACGGAGGGAAGTGATGTTGCTACTTGGTGTGGTGGTGAGCTGGCAGGGCCTTCTGGCAAGCGTCATCTATTCGCTCATCGGTCTGGCCGTGTTTGTCGCGGGCTTCTACGTCATCCGCTTCATCCTTCCCTACGACGTGCACAAGGAGATCGAGGTCGACCAGAACACGGCTCTGGGCATCGTCATCGGCTCCTTCATCCTCGGTCTGGCCATCATCATCGCGGCGGCCATCTCCGGATGACCGCGGGCCGTGAAGTGAAGTGAAGACTTGAACAAGACGCTGCTGTTCGTCACCGTCCTCGTCATCGCCACGTGTGGGCTCATCTACGAGCTCATCGTGGGAGCGCTCGCCAGCTATCTGCTGGGGGACTCGATTACTCAATTCTCCACCGTCATCGGCGGCTACCTCTTCGCGATGGGGATTGGCAGCTACCTCTCGCGCTTTCTCGAGAAGGGGCTGGCCCAGCGCTTCGTGGAGATAGAGCTGGGCGTGGCGCTGGTGGGGGGCCTCTGCGCCCCCCTGCTCTTCATGACGTTCGCGCTGACGGACGTGTTCCGGGTGGCGCTGTACGGCAGCGTGCTGGTGATTGGCACGCTGGTGGGGCTGGAGATTCCGCTGCTGCTGCGCATCCTGAAGGACGAGGTGAAGTTCAAGGACCTCGTCAGCCAGGTGCTGACGTTCGACTACCTGGGCGCGCTGGTGGCGAGCGTGTGCTTCCCGCTCTTCTTCGTACCGAAGCTGGGGCTGGTGCGCACCTCGCTGGTGTTCGGGCTGCTCAACGCGCTGGTGGGGCTGTGGAGCACGTGGCTGTTGGGGCCGGTGCTGGCGCACCCCACGCGGCTGCGGGTGAAGGCGGTGGCCCTGTCGCTGTTCCTGCTGGTGGGCTTGGCGCTGGGGGATCGGCTGACGACGTTCTCCGAGGAGCAGTTCTACGCGGACGAGATGGTGCACTCCTCCACGTCGCCGTACCAGCGCATCGTGGTGACGCGGGGCAAGCGGGGCTTCTCGCTGTTCCTGAACGGGAACCTTCAGTTCGCCAGCGTGGACGAGTACCGCTACCACGAGTCGCTCGTGCACCCGGCGATGGTGCGGGCGGGCTCGGTGGAGCGGGTGCTGATTCTCGGGGGCGGGGATGGGCTGGCGGCGCGCGAGGTGCTGCGCTACCCGGAGGTGCAGTCGGTGACGCTGGTGGATCTGGATCCGGCGATAACAGGGCTGGCCACGAAGTACGAGGAGCTGGTGAAGCTCAACCACCACTCGATGACGCACCCGAAGATGAAGGTCATCAACACGGACGCGATGAACTTCCTGGCCGAGGGTGAGGGGCTCTACGACGTGGTGATTGTGGACTTCCCGGACCCGAACAACTTCGCGCTGGGGAAGCTGTACACCACGGGCTTCTACAAGCTGCTGAAGAAGCGGCTGGCGAAGGACGGGGTGGCGGTGATTCAGAGCACGAGCCCGTTGTTCGCGCGGCGCTCGTACTGGTGCGTGGACACGACGCTGAAGGCGGCGGGGTTCTGGACGGAGCCGTACCACGCGCTGGTGCCCTCGTTCGGCGAGTGGGGGTACGTGCTGGTGGCGCACGAGCCCGTGCCGCGCCGCCGAGCGCTGCCCGAGGGCCTGTCCTTCCTGGATGACCGGACGCTGGAGAGCCTGACGCAGTTCGCGCCGGACATGGGGCCGTTGCCGGTGGAGGTGAATCGGCTGAACAACCAGGTGCTGGTGCACTACTACGAGGAGGAGTGGCGGCGGTGGAACTGACGCGGCGGGAGCTGATTGCCGCGTTCTTGGGCTCGGCGGTGGCGGCCAGCGCGTGCCGGACCTCCCGGAAGCGGGAGCCGGTGCCGGGTGCCATCGTGGACCGGGCGGTGGAGACGGGGCACCGCCTGCGGGGCGGTCCGCTGCCGCGTGCCGAGGTGGCCGAGCCGGTGGATGTGCTCATCGTTGGAGCGGGGGCGGCGGGGCTGTCCGCGGCGTGGCGGTTGGCGGGGGCGGGGTTGAAGGACGTGCGGGTGGTGGAGCTGGATGACGAGGTGGGGGGCACGTCGCGCTCGGGGAAGAACTCGGTGTCCGCGTATCCGTGGGGCGCGCACTATCTGCCAGCGCCAATGGGCGAGCAGGGGGCGGTGCTGCGGCTGATGCGGGAAATGGGGGCGGTGACGGGGACGGACGCCGAGGGGTATCCGACGTTCTCGGAGGAACTGCTGATCCGCGAGCCAGACGAGCGGCTGTTCTACCAGGGCGAGTGGTACGAGGGGCTGTACCTGCGAGCGGGAGCCACGGCGGACGACTTGGCGCAGGCGCAGCGCTTCGAGGCGCGGATGAACGCGTTCGGAGCGGCAAAGGACGCGAAGGGGCGCAAGGCGTTCGCGGTGCCGACGGCGCTGTCGAGCGACGACGCGGAGTGGACGGCGCTCGACAAGGTGAGCATGGCGCAGTGGATGGAGGCCGAGGGCTTCCGCTCGCCGCGCTTGAAGTGGGTGGTGGACTACGCGTGCCGGGATGACTACGGGGCGACGTCCGAGCACGTGTCCGCGTGGGCGGGCATCTGGTACTTCGCGGCGCGCCAGTACGGGAAGGGAGAGCGCAGCGAGGGCTTCCTGAGCTGGCCCGAGGGCAACGGGCGGTTGATCCGGCAATTGCTGTCGTCACTGTCGCCGAAGCAGGTGGAGCGGCACGTGCTGGTGCACACGGTGGAGCCTGGGGCGGAGGGCTGCCGGGTGGAGGCGCTGGAGGCGGGAACAGGGAAACCGCGGGCGTTCCAGGCGAAGCAGGTGGTGTTCGCGGGGCCGCGCTTCGTGGCGGGCCACGTGGTGGCGCCGTGGCGGCAGCAGCGGCCCGAGTGGATGGGCGCGTTCACGTACGGGCCGTGGGTGGTGGCGAACCTGACGCTGTCGAAGCCGCCGAGGGGAAGAGGATTCCCCCTGGCGTGGGACAACGTGCTCTACGAGAGCAAGAGCTTGGGTTACGTGGTGGCGACGCATCAGGCGCTGCGGCAGTACGAGGGCGGGCCTACGGTGCTGACGTGGTACCTGCCGATGGCGGGGGCGGACGTGAAAGCCGAGCGAGAGAAGGCACTGTCCGCGGGCTACGGGGAGTGGGAGGCGATGGTGATGGCGGACATGATGTTGGCGCACCCAGGCATCGAGGAGCAGGCCCTGCGGCTGGAGGTGATGCGGTGGGGGCACGCAATGGTGCGGCCTTCTCCGGGGTTCATGTGGGGCCCGGCGCGGTTCGCGGCGCAGGAGAGCCTGGGGCGCACGCTGCACTTTGCGCACACGGACCTGGGAGGCATGGCGCTGTTCGAGGAAGCCAACTGGTTCGGAGTAAAGGCCGCCGAGCGGGTACTGAAGGAACTCGGGCACTCCGTGACGAGCTGGCTGTAGCGGTGGAGCTGTCTCCCACGGTGGACGCACCGTCCACCGGACGAGACTCGTCGCACGCCTGAGCTGAGGGCTTTTCCCTGCGGACGCTCTGAATCTTCGTGTTGGCACGCGTCGTGCTGGATGCCGCCTCGCATGTCCGGCCCGCACGATCTGTTCGCACGATTCGCTTTTGGCCAGCCCGAGCGGGCTGCAGCGGAACTGCGTGCCATGTTGCCACCGGAGTTCGTGGCCGGGGTGGACTGGTCCAGTCTGCGCCGCGAGTCTGGCAGTGTGGTGGACCCGGAACTCCGAACTCCGCGCCATTGTCTACTACCTGCTCAAGGTCGGAGCCGCGGACGCGCGTGAGGCTCTGGGGCGCGTGTTACATTCGCTGGCAGGTGCGCAACGGAAGGAGGAACTGATGCGAACCATGGCGGACGAACTCATAGAGGAGGGGCGCCAAAAAGGGTGGGTCGAGGGGCGAGCGAGGGAGCGCGCCGAGGGAGTTGTTCGCATCTTGACGACGAGGGGTATCGCCGTAGACACGGATGCTCGCCAACGCATCCTGTCGTGCACAGACCTGGATGCGCTCGACCGGTGGTTTGAGCGTGCCCTGAAGGTCGCGAGCCTCTCGGACGTGTTTGCGAGTGGGTAAAGAGCGGAGCGGTACTTCTGCTCCGCCAGATTCTTCAATTCGCGTCATCCACAGCTTCAGAGTCTCGACAAATCCGGGCCAATGCGGATGGCGAACCGCTCCCTTCTCCGATGCCGGACCGGTGAGGAATCCGGCTCGGACGAGGACGACGTACCGTTGCGCTGTCCCACCGCCGCCTCCCAGCCGCGCCGGGCCTGCAGTGGTGGAACCTGCGAGTCCACCTCCTGCCCATAGATCCACGCTCCACACCGCCACAGCGCATCATGGCGCTGGAGCAGCAAGGTCCAGAACCGGTCGCGCAGCTCGGTGGCCTCGGCCAGGGAAGGCAGTGCACCGTCAGCGGACCCCCTCCCCGCAGCGCTCCAGCTGCGCTGCTGTTGCAGGATCGCGAACGCCAGCCCCTGCACGAGCCACGGAAGGGAGCGCAGCTCTTCCACATCGACATCGGGAAGCTGGCCCAGCTCCGCCTCATGGCTCAGCACCGCCTCGACCCCGCGCGTCACCGTGTCGTGGACGAGCACTGCGTTCGCCTTGCACTCCTGAAGCGTGTTCACCTCGACCGCGCGAGCCGCGAGAAGAAACGCGTCATACGCCTCTTTGGAGCTGAGCCTCTCCAGCTTCGCCCGCTCATCGGGAGTGGGTATCACTGCGGCGGAGTTGTCTCCCACGGTCTCGGGCATGGCCCAGATCCTACGAGGCGCGGATCGCCGCTGCAAACCGGGTTTCTCCGCCTGCGCTCGAGCCCTACAGAGGGGGAGCCTGGGTGGCTCCAGTCTGCGCGGGCTCACCCAGGAGCAGCCGAAGCTCGGCGCGGCGGTTATGCTCGCGGCCTTCGGTGGAGGCGTTGCTGCTCACCGGTCTCCGGAAGCCGAAGCCCTGGGCGACCAGCCGCTGGGAGGGAACACCCTTCTCGATGAGGTAGCGCCGCACCGTCTCCGCGCGCTCCTGAGAGAGTGTCCGATTGGAGGCCTCGGAGCCCACTGTGTCCGTGTGGCCTTCGATGACGACCCGCTGGATCTCCGGATGCTCCAGGAGCACCTCCGCCAGCTGGTCCAGCACGGGAGAGGAGCCTGGGAGCGTCGAGACACCCGTGTCGAAGAACACCTGTCCGTGGAGGACGAGCCGATCGCGGGTGAGGGTGACGAGGGGGGGCTTCTCGGCGGGACACCCGTTCTGTGCCGCAGTCCCCCTTTCACGGGCACAGGCGTCCACAGCGTCCACCACGCCATCTCCATCCGTGTCGGGCTCGGGCTCTGCCGAGCTCTGTCCGTCGTCCGGAGAGGATGGCTCCGGTTTGCTCTGCTCCGTGGACAAGGGCTCTGGGGTGGGCTCCGGCAAGGAGGGAGGGGAGGACGTGCCCTCTCGCGGTGTCTGCGAGGAGGACTTGCGAGGGGGCAGGGGCGTGACGAGCTCGTAGAAGACCTCTTCCGGAGGCGGTGTCGGCTCCGCGCCGAGGAGGATGGCCAGACCCGCGAGAGCTCGGAATCGAGGGGTGCCCGGCTCCGCGCCGAAGCCCGCGCCACCGAGGGCGAAGACCTCCCACAGCGCCGAGGGGGAGTACCGCAGCCCACCCATCACCTCCGCGCTGGTTCGGCTCTGTTCCCAGGAGAACGCGGCGCGCGCGGTCACCTCGCCCCGGAGCGTCTGGCCGACCGTCAGCCCCGCACCGAAGCGGGCTTCACTGCCTACCCGGTCCTGAGTGCCCAGGCTCGTTCCAAACACCACGGTGGGGCGCAGCAGTACACCCGCCTCGAGGGCCGGCGTCACGATTCCAAAACGTCTCCCCAGGAGGAGCCGGCCTCGCGCGCTGACACCGGGATCGCGCACCAACGCTCCCTCGGGCCCGACGGGCAGACCCGCGCCCAGCTCCATCGCGAGGTGGACGGCCTGCTGAGGGGTGGACTTCAGCAACCCCAGCCGGGCGCTGAGCCAGGACATGCCCAGGCCACTTCGCGAGGGAGAGCGGATGCCCAGCGACGTCGGATCATCTCCCTGTTGGACGGCCACGCCGCTGAGCTGGGCATCCAGTTCGAGCCAGGGCAGGACGCCATAGGCCAGCGACAGCCAACCCGTGGTGCGATCCCGGAGGAGGGAGAGCCGCTCGCCCTCGATCTGCACCGCCAGAGGACTTCGCTGGTAGTGCCCCACCAGAGAGACACGCAGCGCCCGCTCGGGAAGCAGCTCTCCACTGCCCAGCGTCATCGGCCCGAGGCCCGGGTTCAGCTCCAGGCGCTCCAGAGAGAAGGAGGGGAGGGGCGTGACCTCCTGGGCCTGGGCCACGGAGGCACAGAGCAGCAGCGCGAGCGCCACACTCCTCCTGCCGTGTCCACGTTGATCCGGGGCTGCACCCATCGGCGCATTATTCGCCAGGGATGCCCGGCTGGCGACAAAGTGTACAGACCCGAGGAGATGCCGCAGTCTTTCGCGCGGAGCCGGCGCGACCCCATGCCTTTCGATGTGCGGCAGATTCTCCAGCAACTCGACGCGGCGGAGCCCTCCAACGCGGACCTGCCGAAGTGGCTCGAAGAGAGCTGGGCGGATCCGGATGGCTTCATCGCCGCGTTGACCGCTGCTCACACGGGCCGGGGCGTGCCGTCCAAGAGCCGCCCAGGCGAGCACTACGACTTCTATCAGGACCTGGTCGTCCAGCACGCCAACATGGAGCGCGTGGCCTACCGGATCTTCGACCGGCTCAAAGGCTGGCAGACGCTGACCTACCGCCAGCTCCACGATCGGGCTTCCCGGAGAGCCACCGAGTGGGAAGAGCAGGGCGTCAAGCCCGGCGCGACGGTCTGCCTGCTCTACAACCCGTGCATCGAGCTCGTCATCTCGCTCATGGCCTGCCTGCGTCTGGGGGCCTGCTTCAGCCTGTTGCCGCCGCAGGGGACGTGGTTCGTCACGCGCCGGCTCGCGGCGCTCAAGCCCAAGCACATCGCCGCTGAGCCCCACCAGCTGCCGCTGCTCAAGGGCTTCGAGAAGCTCCTGCTGAGCAGTCGGGGCATGGCCGCGCCCAGCTTCGCCTCGTACACCTACAAGCCGGCGGAGCCGATCGGCCTCCTGTTCTCGCCACTGAATGACCCGCCAGATCAGCCCGTGCAGCTCACGGCCGTGGATGCGTGGCTCGGCGCCATGTGCGACGGGCTGCTGACCTTCTCGCTCAGTGGAGGAGATCACCTCGCCGGGCCCGGCTACCACTTCCTCCAGCACCAGCCGGCCCTGCTCTTCGCCTGCCTGCTGCGAGGTGCCACCTTCCTTCACCTGGAGCTGGCGGACCTCAAGAAGGAGCCCGAGCTGCTGTCCGCGTACCCCATCCGCGCGCTCGGCGTCTCGCCCAAGCTTCGGGAGCTGCTGCTGAGCTCCAAGAGCCGCAACCTCAAGAACATCTCCCACTGGTTCCGGAACCCCGAAGAGCCCCTCGACTGGAAGGGCTGGCGCACGTGGGTGAATGAGTTCAACCTCGACAAGGTGCCTTGCTCCAACGTCCTCGTGGATTCCACGTCGGGAGGCGCAGTGGCGGGCTCCCTGCGGCGCGTGGGGGACATCCACATCGACGCGGCCCCCGCCGCGGGCCGCGTGTGGGAGTTCCGCGATGTCGTGAGCAAGAAGAAGGCTGCGGGGGACATGGGCATCTACACGCTCCTTCCCGACAAGAAGCGGCTGCCCGGCTACGCGGTCCTCTCGCGCATCCGCGATCAGTACTCCTACACCGGCACGAAGGACATCCGGCGGGAGGGGCGAATCTATCCCGCCTCCGAGGTGGTCGACGCCCTCGAAGGGTTGCCCTTCAACGCCGGTGCCTCCGTGGTCCCTGTCCCCATGGGAGGCCTTCAGGGCCACAAGTTCGTGCTGCTCGTCTTCACCGGCGCGGAGCCCCCTGCGGTGACGGACAAGGAGGCGGGGGGCCGAGATCAGGAGCTCCGCCGCACCCTCGAGCAGCGGCTGGGCGCGGAGTTCCAGCCCGACGTCATCGAGTTCTTCCCGCTCTACCCACGACGGACGAAGAAAGGAGCCGTTGACGACGCCTGGTGCCGCTCGCAGTACCAGACAGGTGCTCTCCATGCCAAGACGAAGGAGCCGATGTTCCTGGCCCTCACGGCGATCCGCGGCCGTTTCCTGGCGAGCGAGGAGGGCTCGGGTGACGATGGGCCGGCCAAGTGAAATGACGGAGGTCGCATCATGGGAGCACAGGTCGTCATGGGCGCCACGCTGCAGTGCAGCTTCGGAGTGGCGCCGTCCACGTTGATGGTTCTGCCGGCCAACCGCGTGATGGGCTCGACCCCCGCGGCCAACATCATGGACAACGTGCCGATGCTGAACGTGATCCCCTTTGGCATGTGCAGCTCGCCCGCGAACCCCACGGTCGCCGCGGCAACGGCCGCCGCTCTGGGCGTGCTCACGCCCATGCCCTGCGTGCCCTTCACGGTCGCTCCCTGGCTCCCCGGCGTGCCCACGGTCCTCATCGGCAACATGCCGGCCGTGGACAACACCTGCAAACTCATGTGCACCTGGGGCGGAGTGATCCAGGTGATCAACCCCGGCCAGTTCGTGGTGATGGATGGCTGACGCGGCTGAACTGCCTCCGCTCGACGGCGGTCTGCTGGAGAAGCCGATCCAGGGCTCGCCGCCGAGGCAGGATGACACCGAGGACGAGGATCCACGGTTGGACACCGTGGACGCCTATGTCACCAAGGCCGAGTACGACATGGCGGCGCGTACGGCCGAGGCGCTGCTGCGGGATGGCATCCGGGATGTGCGCATCATCGGCCCCTACCTGATGGGCAGCTTCGTCAATCAGGGCCTGAAGGGGATGCCCCGCATCTTCCGCTCGGTCATCACGACACTGAAGGAGAGCCTGGGAGCGTTCGGTCCAGAGGAGAAGAAGACCCTCCTCGCCAACACCAGCGTGCGCTGGCTGTTCAAGGGCGTGAACCGGCAAATGCTGCACCACGAGAAGCTCAAGGACGCGGAGTGGAAGCGTTGGCGCGAGCCCTCCAACCGGGCGCCTGTCGAAGAGGCGCTCTCCCTCGGCGCGTCCGCCCTCGCCGCCTGCACCGAGGCGCTGCCGGGGGGGGACTGTGAGCAGGCCCTCCGCCCGGTGTTGGCCTGGCTGCAAGAACAGCTGAGCGCGCTCCCTGTGACCGGGACATCTGTCCCTGTGAAGAAGGAGGAGGCCCCGGCCGCCGCCGCGCCTGAGAGCGAGGAACCGCTGGAGGACGAGGAGGCCGAAGAGCCAGAGACCGATTCTGAGCCGCGGCCCAGCCCTCGCGCGCACGCTTCCAGTCCCGGCCTGCCCATCTCTCCCGCCATGGAGTTGCTGCTGCGCAAGCTCCACGCATTCGACGTCCTGGTGGAGCAGGAAGACTTCCTCAAGGCGGGCATCGTCGCCGCAGATGTCCTGGGCGTCATTGAGCGCTTCGATCCCCGGGTCTACCTGCCCATGCTCTTCACCCGCTTCTTCGCGGGGCTGAGCACCCATGCGGAGACGCTCGAGCCCCTGCTGCACAACACGGAGTCGCTGGCGTTCCGGTCGCTCGATCAGCTGTACCGGGTGGATCTCGACTCTTTCCTGGAGCAGCACACCCGGGAGGAGGAGTAGGCCTCCATGCCACCGGAGCCCAGCACGCGAGGGAGCCTGTTTCCTCCCGAAGAGCGGGAGCGCATCCAGGCGCTCATTGCCAAGCGCATTCAGGACTTCGATGTCCCCGCGCTGCTCGACGTGCTCGCCAGGCTAGGCTACTCCCGGGACGAGGTCGAGTTCCGAAGCCATCGCAGCCAGGCGCACCAGCCTCAGTTGCTCCACTCCATCCAGTTCGTCACGGAGCCGTACCAGGGCGTCATCGTCACCGGGAACCTGGGCCTGCTCACGGTGCAGACACCTCTGCCTTCGTTCTTCTTCCAGCGGATGCACCAGCTGGATCAAGACATGATGGAGGACTTCCTCGGTTTCTTCGATGACGTGCTGCTGCGCGAGCGCTTCAAGAGCCTGACCCCGGAGCGGGACGAGTCGCTGCTGCCCGGGTGGAGCGAGCCGGAGTCGCTCGTGGACCGCCTGACGCTGCTGCGCTTGTCGAGCCCGAGCAGTCTGCACTGGCTGGTGGCGAAGGTCTTTCCCGAGGCCGAGGTGCTCGTCCGGCGGGAGCCGCGCCGCCAGCGGGTGGACGCGCCCAACCTCCTGCTCGGGTACACCGTCCTGGGAGAGGGGCCTCCCATGGGCGGCTACTCCCTCGTCCCGATGACCGGCCTGGAGGTGTGGATCTACCTGGACGAGGCGGTAACGGACACCGCGGAGCCCTGGGCCGAGGAAGCTCAGCGCCGGCTCAGCCGGGACATCCTCCCGCTCCTGCGCGAGATGCCCCTGCCGCTCACGGTGTTCTTGGTGCTGCGCGAGCTGCACGGCTATGCCCGGATCGACCCTCGGAGCTACGTCGGCTTCGATCCCATCATTCGAAATGCCGGACCGAAGCCCTCCCAGGACAGCGCCGAGCCCCCCAAGGTGATCATCCTCTTCCAGGGACTCACGTCCGAGTCGGAGGCCGACCCCGCTCTGTCAGGTCAAGCCGAAAAGTTGACCCGCCGCTGATCGCGTCTAGCGTTGAACGCGGATCAACCAGCAGGGCTCGATCCTTCGCCGAACGCGAGTGTGCGCGGGGGCGGTTGGGGACGCGTCCTGATTCCGGGAGACAATTACCGTGGCAATCCAGGATCAACTGCCCAAGTCCCGTATCACCCTGACGTATCGGACGACGATCAACGGCGAACCCGAGACGGTCAAGCTGCCCTTGAGGTTGCTGATTCTGGGTGACTTCTCGCACAACTCATCGGTGGACCGCTGGAAGCGGGCCGAGCCTGTCCTCACCAAGAATGACGACGGCGAGCTCGTCCCTGTCTACGTCCAGGACACCGATGCCAACGGCGCGCCGAAGGTCGATGCCAACGGCAATCCCGTCTACAAGACGGATGCAAGCGGCAACAAGATCCCCAAGAAGCTCGACAAGGAGCGGGACCTGGGCGAGCGCGCGCTGCGCTCCATCACGGGCAACAACATCAACTCCGTGATGAAGGACATGGACATCCGCCTCACGCTCACGAACGTGAGGGATTGGATCAGCTCCCAGGGTGGCACGATCGAAGTCAAGGACATGCCCATCACCGGGATGAAGTCCTTCCACCCGGATGAGGTCGTCAAGAAGGTGCCCAAGCTCAATGGCCTGCGGCTCCTCCGCAAACTGCTGGAGGAGATTCAGGCCAACATCGACAACAGCAAGGGCCTGCGCACGAAGATCCGGGAAGTCTACGAGAAGGCCGAGCGCCAGAACGTCGTGGCGGCCATCGAAGGCACTACGGCAGGGACGTACAGGGGCCTGCAGCTCCCCGCCGACACCACCTCGGGCGCGAGCACTCCCGCGGCGGCGAACACCACTCCCGCGGCGAACACCACCCCGGCGGCGAACACCACTCCCGCGGCGAACACCACCCCGGCGGCGAACACCACCCCGGCAGCGAACACCACTCCCGCGGCGAACACCACTCCGAGCGGCACCGCCAACACCCAGATGCTGACGGACATCTTCGGGACCGTGGATCTGAAGCCGCCTCCGGAGACAATGAAGAAGCCGCTGGTCGGTACGGACTACGTCGAGGTCAAGGTCGAGCTCTCGGACGAGAAGCTGTCCGAGGCCAACCGGCTGGCGTCCTCGCTGGCCGCGCTCCTCCAGAACGTGGAGGGCGTGAAGATCAGCAAGGAGAATGAGCAGCCCAAGTACCGCTTCGACAAGGGCCAGGTCGCCAAGGCCATCGAGCGGGCCGACGAGCTGATCAACCTCCAGATGAACGAGATCCTCCACCACCCCGAGTTCCAGCGGCTGGAGGCCACTTGGCGCGGACTGGAAGACCTGGTCGAGAACACCAACTTCAAGGCCGACATCACCATCGACATCCTCGACGTGGACAAGGAGGAGCTGCGCCAGGACTTCGAGAACAACTCGAGCGACATCTTCTCCGGCGAGCTCTTCGAGAAGGTCTACATCAAGGAGTATGACCAGTACGGCGGCCGGCCCTTCGGGACCATGATCGGCCTGTACGAGTTCGACTCGACGAAGCAGGACCTGGACTGGCTGCAGCGCATGGGCAAGCTGGCCAACGCGGCCCACTGCCCGTTCGTCACCGCCGCCAGCCACAAGTTCTTCGACGGCAGCTACGCCAGCGCTCAGGCGGTGGAGGCCGTCAAGGATCTGGATGGCCACCTGGCCCACCCGAAGTTCAGCAAGTGGAACAAGCTCCGGGACACCGAGGAGGGGGCTTACCTCGGCCTCACCTTCCCGCGCTACGCCCTGCGCCTGCCCTGGCATCCCGAGAAGAACCCCTGCAACGACCTCGCGAACTTCGAGGAGGACACCCGCCAGGACACCAAGCGGGAGATGCTGGCCCGGTACGACGAGGCGGACCTCAAGGAGATCCAGAAGCTGGACCAGGAGGGGTTCTCCAGCCCGGATGATCCGCGCAAGAAGGCCGACAAGGACACCCGTCCGGTGGATCCCAGCAAGTACCTGTGGGGCAACTCGGCCATCCTCTTCGCCCGCAACCTGGTGAAGGCCTTCGAGATCGCCGGCTGGTGCCAGGCCATCCGCGGCCCCAAGGGCGGCGGCCTCATCACCGGCCTGCCGGTGGACACCTTCCCGCTGCGCGGCCAGGACGAGATCATGCCGCCGGTGGAGATCGCCATCCCGGACTACCGGGAGTACGAGTTCGCCCGCAACGGCTTCATCCCGCTGGTGTACCGCAAGAGCTCCGGCGACGCGTGCTTCTTCAGCACCCAGGCCATCAAGGTCTCCAAGAAGTTCAAGGACCCGAAGGACTCGGAGAACTCGCAGCTCGTCACCAACCTGGCCTACACGTTCTCCATCACGCGGCTGGCGCACTACATCAAGTGCATCATGCGCGACAACATCGGCAGCACCGCGGATGACGTGTACATCCAGCAGCAGCTGGAGTCCTGGCTGGCCGGCTACGTCACCACGGTGGCCAACCCGGATGATCTCACCGTGCGCCGCTTCCCGTTCAAGGCCACCACGGTGGAGGTCATCTCCAAGCCCGGTGAGATCGGCTGGTACGACTGCAAGGTCGCGGTGCTCCCGCACATCCAGTTCGAAGGCCTCAATGTCACGTTGATGCTGGAGTCCCGGCTCGGCTCGGCGAAGTAGTCCCGGGTGGAACCCGTTCATATTCTTTAGGAGTGGGAAATGCCTCAATTCGCGCGTGCACTCGACGTCTACCAAGGCTTCAACTTCAAGAAGGACAAGCAGACGCCTGTCGGCTACATCACCGCCATCTCCATCGGTGATCAGGCGCTGACGGCGGATCAGGAGACCATCAAGGATCCTGAGCAGCCGGCCAACAACATCAGCTCCAAGGTGGTGGCGGTGCTCAACCACTACCTGTGGGAGACCGGCGTCACGGACGCGATGTACTTCTCCGGCCAGATCTCCACGGCGAACAAGCAGCTGCTGGCGCAGCTCATCTTCGGCTCGTTCGCCAACATCAACGTGACGTTCAACTACGTCATCTACGAGTACGACCCGCTGGCCAAGAAGTACTTCAAGTCCAACTACGTGGACTCGGCGCTCAACGGGATGCTCGAGAAGAACGGGGACGACCTGAACATCTCCGTGGCGGATGACGAGTCCAGGGAGGTGCAGTCGCCGAAGAACTTCACCTTCCAGATCGGCATCAAGCCGCAGTCGACGGAGCAGTCAGTGAACGTCGCCACCGCCTCGCAGAAGAACATCGTCAAGCAGTGGGGCGTGACGGAGACGGCCTAGCCGCCCGCCCAGGACGTCTGTCCGGAGCCAGTCTGCCTCGGCTCCGGACGGACGCACGAGCCCGCCATGAGGGACGAGGAGTACAAGCTCGCGAGGGTCCGCTGGGAGGTGGGCCAGCCGCTGCTGCCCGAGCACTTCCTCGCCCAGGAAGAGGCGTTCGAGGCGGCGCTGCGGCTGCGCGCCAGCTTCAATGGGCTGCCCTCTTACGGCGTGGCCTCGCTGCGCTGGAACACAGGGCAGCTCAATGAGGGCATCCTCGCCCTCCAGTCGCTCTCCGCGGTGACCCGGGGTGGCATCGTCCTCCAGGTGCCCGGCAACGCGAAGATGGTGAACGAGTTCGCGCTGGATGACGCCGGCAAGGACGAAGTCACTGTCTACCTCCATGTCCTCAAGGAAGAGACCGACGCCAAGGACATTGGGCTCTACAAGGGGGAGAAGCGCATCAAGCGCGTGGTCCGCCAGCTGCGGCTCTCCATCGACCCGACCACCGATGACGAGGTGGATGAGTCGCTGAAGATCGTCCGGCTGCGGAAGGAGGACAAGCGCTGGCAGCTCGTGAAGGGGTGGGCGCCGCCCCTGCTCCTGGTGGGCCCCAACCCCCTGCTGGACTGGCTGCTGGATGACCTGGACAAGCTGCTGCCCGGCGTCCAGGAGCAGCTCACCACCCACGTCGTCCAGGACACGATGCTCCACCCGAGCAAGCGCAGCCATGCGTACCGTGTCCTCACCGAGCTCTTCCAGGTGCGCTCGATGATGGATGACCTGAAGAACCGTGAGGTCTACCCGCATCCCTACCGCCTGTATGACGCGCTCCGGCGGCTGTACGCGGAGGCCTGCGCCTACGTGGGCGAGGTGCCCAAGGGCTACCTGGGGAAGAACCCGAAGGATCGGCTCAAGACCTACGATCACGAGAACCCGGGGCCCGCGCTGGCGGAGCTCTACGGGTTGCTGGAGCGCAGCCTCAAGCCGGAGTCCACCCAGTCCACCCACGAGCGCTTCGAGTACCAGAACGGCCGCTTCATCCTGCAGCTCCCGAAGGAGGCGGAGACCGCCAGGGAGCTCTACCTCCTCATCCGCCGGGGCAGTGACGGGACGGCCTTCTCGACCAACGGGCTGAAGCTGGCCGCTCCCGCTCGTCTGGCCACCGTGCGCCGGCTGGCGCTTCGGGGCATCCCCTTCGAGCACGTGGTCCAGGTGGAGTTTGCCCACGCGCTGGACGCGGACATCGACTGGTACCGCGTGAAGTTCAAGGGCCACGAGGAGTGGCTGAACGTCCTGAACGAGGGCAGCCTGGCCTTCTTCGACACGCCTGAGATCAGCGAGGACGCCTGGGTCTCCCTGTTCTGGCGCGTGTGACATGAAGCGCTCGTTCCTGGACAAGTTCAAGGGCCGGTCGGACGAACGTCACGGTGACCGGAACAGCCTCGACCACGTGATGCGCAACATCGAGGCGGTGCTGAACACCAAGGAGGGGTTCGGCTACTTCCGGCACGATTTCGGCCTGGGGGACTACACCGCGAGCTACGGCTCGCGGGACCTGATGAAGACGCTCACCCAGGAGATGCTGGAGGAGATCTCCCACCACGAGCCGCGTCTCTCTGGTGCGAAGCTGGAACTGCAGGGCAAGGACAAGGACTTCGTGCTGCACTTCCTGCTGACCGGCGTCGTCAATGAATCACCCTGCAGGCTGCGCCTGCGCTTCAACACCTTGAGCGGTCAGGTGCAGGTGGAGCAGCTGCCGTGACGCAGCGCGTGTTCCAGGACCGCATCGCGGTGTCCCTCACGCTGACGCTGGGCGGCACGGCGCACACCATTGATCCGGGGGACATCAAGTCCTTCGAGCTGGAGCTGTCGAGCTGGGGCCTGGAGGGGAGGGTGGAGTTCATCGTCTCCGACAGCCAGTCCGCTGGCGGACAGGAGACGGATGCGATCCTGTCGGACTTCCTGAAGCCTGATCTGGCCGAGGTGTCGCTCGAGCTGAAGACGAACTACACGGACCTGCCGACGAATCCCACGGCCACCTCCCTTCAGGTGAAGGGCCTGGTCGTCGACAAGGGCCTGGCGGAGATGTCCGCCGCCCAGGTGAAGGGCGCGCCGCTCATCCTCCGCCGCTACTCCGTTCACTTCTGGGATGCGGCCCGGCTGCTGTGGACCCAGCACTACCCCTGCGTCCTCTATACCGAGAAGTCGTTCAAGGACGTGCTGGAGGCCCACAAGGGCGACAAGATTTCGCTGACGTACGACTGGGCCGGAGTGGTGGACGCCTCCAGTCCTCTGCTCTTCGTTGGGCTCTCGCCCGGAGCGGGCGCGCCGAGCTTCTACGACTTCCTCCTCTGGTACGTCGACACCCAGAACGGCGTGCTGAGCTACGACTATTCGTCCCAGGGGTACGCGCTCTCCGCCGAGAAGGATGGCTCGGCCACGCCGATCGACCTGCGCCCAGAGGATGTGGCGGACGTGTCGGTGAGCTTCCCGGAGGTTCCCCGCTACGACGTCACGGTGCTGAACTCCTACGCGGAGTCCCCGACCACCGACGCCATCACCCAGGAGCAGGCCGTCACCGGCATCCGCCAGGACGTGCTGTTGCGCACGCCCATCGCGGACGAGGCCACGGCGCGCAAGACGCTGGAGACCGCGCGCATCAAGGTCCGTGGCATGGAGGTGGAGCTGAACTGGCGGCGCTTTCCCACCGTCGCCTTCGCACCTGGCGCGCTGGTGAAGCTGCCGTCCACCACCGGGTTCACGGCCACCGGAGTCTCCGCCTCCGACACCTTCCGCGTCCGCTCCCTGCGGGTGAAGGGCGAGGCCCTCCAGGCCGGGCCGGAAGCGGAGAGCCAGGAGCCCAACGCGGGCTATCGCTTCTCCATGAGCACCCGGCTGGAGCTCAAGGACGAGAAGTTCGTGGACCTGCCCGCGTACACCTCGCCGCGCTATCCCCGCTTCGTCGAGGGAACGATTGTCAGCGAGGTGGGCGAGGACACCGACGAGACGTGGCAGGTGTACACGGACTCCACCACCTCCGTTGATACTTATAAGGTGAAGATTCCCCTCTGGGACAACCAGGTCATCACCGTCCCGTTCAACCCCAACGTGCTGCCGGGGCATTTCTACTTCCCCGCCTACAAGGGGTCGCGGGTGCTGGTGGCGCTGGACTTCCAGCGCGCCTGGCTCAAGCGGTTCCTCGATTGGCGCGCGGGCGCCCGCATGCCCGCGGACGGCCAGGGTGTGCAGCTGCTCATGGGCAAGAAGACCACCAGCAGCACGGCGATGAAGCACTCCTACGACAGCGACGCCAACCCGGTGTTCCAGCTGCAGCGCATCAACGACAAGGACACGGCGAAGATCGAAATCAAGGAAGGCTCGCTGCTCATCGTCGTGCAGGAAGAGCAGTCATAGTGGCCGGGAATTTGGTCCCGCGCTGAAGGCGGGTTCTCATGTGCGCCGCGAGGGCGAGGACGCATGGGAACCCTGGTCTGCAAGATCGAGCTCGACAAGACGAAGGGCATCACCGTAACGGTCGAGAACGCCGATGGGCAGATCACCCAGACGATGACGATGGACGGCACCAGCATCACCACCAAGGTGCAGGGCCAGTCCGACACCAGCACCATTGTCCAGAAGGCGGACAGCATCGTCGTCACGTGCAAGGACTTCACTCTCGACACGGAGACGATCACCTGCAAGTCGTCCAAGGCCTCGCAGTGGACCAGCCAGGACATCCTGAAGCTGACCAGCACGAAGGACATGACGTTCACCTCGAGCGCCAAGCTCACCCAGAGCGCCACCCAGGACGCCAAGCTCTCCTCGAGCGCCAACGTCACGCTGGAGGCCACCAGCGCGTTCAAAGCCAGCGGTATGACGGCGGCCATGTCCGCCACGGGTGGTGAGGCCAAGGTGGATGGACTCACGCTCAAGCTGAGCGGAGAGACGAACGCGGAGATGTCAGGCGCCATGGCCAAGGTGTCCGGGCAGGGCCAGCTCAGCCTCGAGTCCACGGGTATCGCCAAGCTGCAGGGAAGCATGACGACCGTGGGCGGCTCCCTGGTGAAGCTGGGATGAGGATGCGGAGGAGGGGCGCGTGAAGGATCAATCGGACCAGGTCTATCTGGACTTCCTCGGCGAGCTGGCGGGGTTCGACCGCTTTCGCCAGCGCTTCCAGGAGCGCAACCCCGGCCTCCCCCTGGAGCGCGAGGACCCGGACGTGCGGCGCCTCATGGAGGCGATGGCCTACTTCTCGGTGCGCACGCGCCAGGCCATGACGCGCAACCTGCGCTCCACCTGGCGCCGCCTGTTCGCCAGCTTCTTCGACTACCTGCTGGAGCCGGTGCCCGCCGCCACGATGATTCAGGCCGTGCCCACGGAGAAGATGGCCGAGGCCACCGTTCTCACCCGTGGCACCGAGGTGCGGCTGTCGCCCTCGGAGGCGGAGGCGGGCACCGGCCACTTCCGTCTCCAGCGTGACTTGCGGGTGCTGCCCATCTTCCTCGAGCAGTCCGAGGTGCTGCAGCGGCAAGAGGGGGGCTGGCGGCTGGTGTTGGGCTTCCGCTCGCAGGGGCTTCGCAAGGACCCCGTGGACGTGCTGAGCCTCTACGTCCGGCACCTGGACGCCTACCGCCCCTCGCTCTCCGTCTTCTACGCGCTGCGCACCTATCTGGAGCAGGTGACGGTCATCTACAACGCCACGGCGGGTGCGGACGCGCCCGGTGAGGAATGCGAGGTCTCCTTCGCTCCCTTCCCGGACTCTCCCCCCACGCCCGAGGACTCGGGGCTCTACGCGAATCCGCTCCAGCAGGTGCGCTCCTTCTTTCAGTTCCCGGAGCAGGCGCTCTTCGTGCACCTGAAGGTGCCGCCGCACCGCAAGGACTGGGAGCGCTTCTCCCTCTGCTTCGACTTCCATCAGGACTGGAAGCTGGGCCGCTCCCGATACCCCGAGTTCCTGGTCCCATTCGTCGTGCCGGCGGTCAACCTCAAGAAGGAGCCCGCACAGGTCATCACCCTGGACGGGACGCGGAGTGAGTACCCCATCCGCGGGTTGGGCAGTGCGCGTGACTTCAGCCTGCACTCGGTGACGGGCGTGTACGAGCTGACCAAGGCCGGCCCCGTGCCCATGCGCCCCTCCTTCCTTCCCGGCGAGGGGCCCAGCTACGAGATTGAAGAGACGTTCGATGAGAGCCTGCGCTCGTATCAGAGCCTCGTGGTGCGCATGCCCGAGGCGTTCACCGCGCCTCGCAAGGTCCTGGTGGAGGCGCTCTGGTACCAGCCTCGTTTCGCGCCGCAGGGGACGGGCCGTATCGGCGTGATGCTGCCCGGCCGGCACATCGCGGGTCTGCAGCTGCAGGCGGTGGGCGAGGTCCACCCCCACAGCGCGAGCCCTCTGGGGGATGACGTGGACAAGCTCACCCAGATCCTCGCCTGGAAGACCAAGCCCACCCTCAATCTCGACGAGCTGGTGGCGCTGTTGTCCTACCTGGGGACGCCGGCGGACAGCCCCCTGCGTCAGGTCATCCCCCTGCTGCGCGGCCTGAAGGTCACCACCGTCCCGGATGGCGCACTGCGTGGCTCCGGCATCCAGCACGCCTACGAGCTACAGCTCCAGGAGTTCGACCCCAGCCTGGACCCGCTGGTTGTCTGCTTTCTTGATCAGGTGCGAGAATTGCTCGATGTGTGGAACGGTGAGGCGACGGTGGCACTGAAGGCCCTCGTCGATGGCCGGGGTGAACTCTCGCTGACGATGCCGCCATGAGTCTCGACCACTGGAACGCCATTCTCGAGACGTATGAGCGGGTGCAGGAGCTGATCACCACGCAGCTGCCCACCCAGCCCGCCAACCCCAAGCAGAAGGCGCCGCGCCGGGGAGTGGAAGATCTGCAGGCGCTCCAGGAGCAGATCGTCCAGGAGCTGGTGGCCCTGCAGACGGCGCTGGTGCCGCACATGGAGCAGGAGGGGGCGAGCTGGACGTCCCAGCACATCCAGGACGTCATCCGCCCGCTCAGCTACCTCTTTGACGAGACAGTGCTCCTCCGGCTGGGGGAGGGCGAGCAGGGGTTCTGGCCCTTGGTCCAGAAGCGGCTCTTCAACGAGGACGCGGGCGGCGACCACTTCTACGAGTTCACGGAGGAGAAGCTCAGCCGAGGGGACACGCCCTCGCTCGTCTTCGAGGTCCTCCACTTCTGTCTCTCCGCGGGCTTCAAGGGCAACCTGGAGGTCTGGCCCGCGCGGGTCGAGGACTACAAGCGCAAGCTCGCCGAGCGCATCCCCAAGCCGGACCCGGTACCGCCGCCCGCCCCTTCCCAGCCGGCCGAGAAGCCGGTCGCCTATGAGTTCCCCCTCCGGTACTACCTGGCGACCGGTTTCGTGATTGTCGCTCTGCCGGTGGTACTGTGGGTGCTCTCGAACTGAGGGCGAGTCAATGAGGGAGCCGAGTGTGCCCGCCCGCCGGGAAGGGGCCTTCGCAAATCGGGATGTGACGCCGTCCGCTCTGGTCAAGGAGCTGGAGAGCGCCATCCGTGCCCGGCTCGATCCCGCGGGCGACACGGACCAGCCGCCGCTCAGCGAGGGCATGGAGCCCCTGCTTCAGAAGGTGCGCGAGGTTCGCCTGCAGCTCTTCCCCGAAGAGGGCGAGGTGGCCCCTCCGCCGCCCAAGCGCGAGGTGGTCCGCAAGGCGCTGGCAAAGACGTTGGACGAGACCGAGGACGTGCTGGAGGCCCTCTTGCTGCAGGTGCCCGGCGCTCATCCCTTCAGTCGAGGGGAAGAGGGCTGATGGCGGCGGAGGCGCTCAAGACCGACGCGGCGGCGGCTCAGCCGTACCTCGGGTGGATTCTGCTGGGCGTGGGGATCCTGCTCGTGGTGGCGCTGGGCGTTGCCGCGTGGTGGTGGTGGAACAAGCGCAAGAAGACCGACCCCTCCAGCGGCCAGAGTGTCCTCTTCCGCCATTCCCTGGCGAAGCTGCGCAAGAGTTTCCTGGACGCGCTGCCGTGGCGCTACCGGATGACCGTCGCCGACTTCCCCACGGTGGTCGTGCTCGGCCCGGATGAGATCGGCAGGACGAACCTCATCGAGCAGGAGGTGGACTGGCGGCGGCAGCAGAACCAGTTCCTGCCGAGCTACACCGAGAGCGACCTGGTGAAGTTCTACCTGGGGCCGGACTCGGTGGTGGAGGAGGTGTCCGAGCGGCTGCTCCGGGATGGCTCCGTTCAGACCCGCAGGGCGCTCAAGCAGCTGTGGAAGGACAGCCTCGGGTGGCGCAAGCGGGTGCTGGTGGTCATCGCGATCGACGCGGGGTGGCTGGCGCAGACGCTGCCGGATGACGTGCGCTCCTTCACCCAGCTGCTGCGCGGCAAGATCAACATCCTCTCCGAGCTGTGCAAGCGGCCCATCGAGGCACGCATCTGCCTGACGAACATGGATCGGGTGGAGGGCTTCTCGCAGTTCGCGCGGCTCGTGAAGGAGAACCGGATCCCGCTGGAGATCGCGGTGCCCGAGGCAGGCCAGGAGGCCTCACAGCTGCAGGAGTCCTTCAAGCCGCTGGAGAAGTACCTGTCGCTGGGGCTGATGCGGTTCTCGCTGGAGGAGTTCAGGCTCCTGGAGCGCTTCTTCCAGCAAGGCCGCGACATGCTGACGTCGCTCAGCAACTTCATCGTCGCGCTGAGGGAAGGTGGAGCCTTGTCGGTGGCTCCCCAGCTGGAGCGGGTGTTCCTCACGCCCGATCCGGAGAAGCGCTCGGTGGGGGCCTTCACTTTGCTGGCCGAGAAGCAGGCCATCGAGCTCGCCAAGCACAACCGCTGGGTCCACCTGCGGCGCTGTGCCGTTCTGCTGGCGGTGGGCTGCCTGCCCGTGCTGGCCGCGTACGGGCACTTCAAGCGGAAGCTGAACGGGGCCCAAGACGCGGTGGACAGCTTTAGCGGGGTGGTCGCGCGCCTCCAGGCTCAAGGCCTGGAGGTCTCTGGGACGGTCATTCATGAAGAGTCCCAGAACGCGATGAGCGCCATGAATGACCTGGATGCCGCCAAGCGCTACTGGCCACCGCTGCGCACCAGCTTCTCGGACGAGCAGGCCGAGTTGCGCCTGCAGATGGCGGATACCCTGCGGGTTTCCTATTTCAAGCCAGCCCTCGAGCGGTGCCAGCACATGTGCGCGCAGTGTGGCAACCAGATCCCGGGTTGTCCGGCCGTGAAGGACGGCCGCTCCACGTGCCAGCAGCCGAAGGAGCCTCCCCTCTATTTCTATGAGGAGCAGTGCCGGCCCGAGCAGATGCTCTACTTCCGGGCCGTCCTGCAGGCCTCGCGAGGAGACCCGCTCGGCAGCTTCATCCTCGACAGCTTCGACGAGGGGCTCATGGGGCGGTGGAACTGGGCCTCCGATGCCCTGGGCCTGCACGTGAGCACCCAGGAGAAGGGCTCCGATGAAAACTGGGTGGACACGCTCCAACTGGATGAGCGGGCCGCCGGGGACTACATCGTCGTCAGCGATGAGCCCTGGAGCCCCACCAAAGAGGACTTGAGGACGTGGGTTCGCTGGCCCTATCAGGGGCTGACGTTCGAAGGGCAGGTGGGGCCTTGGCGGGAGCACTTCGCCCGGCTGTCGGATTGGTTGAATACCCAGCAGCTGAATCTGGAGGACTGGGAGCAGCTCCAACAGGAGCGCCAGGAACTGGAGCAGCTCCTGACCGCCGCGCAGGACTACCAGAGCGCCCGGCAGATCCTGGATCAGTTGAACGCCTTCTCTACGTCGAACGAGGAGAGCACGCTCCAGGGCATCGACACCACCGTGAGGGCGCTCGAGTGGATGCACGAGCAGCGGGCGCCCCTGGCGGCGGTGCTGGCCCTGGAGGCCGAGGCGGACGCGGCGCTCCAGGAGGGGCTGAAGATGTCTCCGGCGCAGCTGCTCACGCAGGCCAACGGCCTGTTCGAGCCGAGCTTCGTCTCGCAGATCGACCTCGTGGTTCTCCGGCGTCGCTTCCTGTTCGACCCGCCGGAGGTGTCACAGCAGCTGCTCGACAAGCTCCTGCTGCGCCTCGAGAAATCGCCCGAGCTGGCGTTTGGCAAGAGCACCTCGGGGGGAGAGGTCGTCTCGGCCAGCGGGTCCACGACGGAGGGAGAGGGGGTGTTCAACGCGGGTGGCACGTTGCAGAGCTCCGCCTCGACGCCGGTGAAGGGCCGCGCGGAGTTCGAGACCGAGCTCAAGCCGCTGGTGGATGACTTCTCGCAGCGGATCGCGAAGGCGAACATGCCCCAGGAGGAGGCCGCGAAGCGTGAGGCCTATGTGTTCGGCAAGGTGAGAGAGTTCTCCGCGGGCTACCGCCAGGGCCTCGTCTCCACCTTCAACAGCTACCAGTTCAACGCGAACCGCAACACGTTGCTCACGGAGCTCTCGACGCTCGTTCAGCCCTCCTCGCCGCTGGTGGCCATGCTGCGCGAGGTGGCGAACCTGGCCAGCATTGGCCCGCTCGAGGGGCCCTATTACGAGCCGCTGCGTAGCGCCATCGAGCCGTTCAAGCCGGTGACGCAGTTGATGACGCCGGACAAGGATGGCAACTACGCGGCGCTGGGGCAGTACATCCTGCTGGTGGCCCAGCTCCACGGAGAGCTGTCCGGCACCCGGCCGGCCTCCGACAAGGCCACCGCGTCGAAGGGGTCCGATGACAAGGCCGCTGGCGACAAGGCCGGTGCCAGTGACAAGGATGAGGAGTCTAGTGCGTCCAAGGCCGCTGCCGCTGCCACACCCGAGTCCCAGCTCCCGGAGCTCCTCACCCCCGCGGGCCGCGTGGCGCTCTCCATGCTGATGGAGGATGAGGACTCCTACCTGAAGAAGGTGGATGCATGGCTGGACAAGCAGCGCATCCTGGGCGATTTCCGGACTCCGTTCCGACAGCCCTTCGTCACGGTGCGCAACCTCGGGCGGGATGACCTCGAGAAGGTCATCAAGGAGCAGTGGACGGCGGAGCGCAAGCGCGTGCTGGAGCCGCTGTTCAAGCGCTACCCCTTCAACCCAGAGTCGCAGCAGGAGCTCGATCCAGCCGAGCTGACGGTGCTGCGCCGCAAGGACGGCGAGTTCTGGGTGTTCGTCGACCAGGTGCTGTCGCCGCTCATCGTGGAGCGGGGCACGGAGTGGAGCCTGCGCGGCCCGCTGCGCAACCAGGTGATGCTGCCGGCGCGGATGTTGAGCACGCTCAACTTCCTGTCCCGGCTGTCTCGCGGGCTGTGGGACGGCCAGGGCAAGCCGACCGTGATGGCAATGCAGCTCCGTCCGTTGCCGCTGCCGCTCGCTCCCTCCCAGGGCGAGTTCGTGACGATGTCCTATCTCAAGTGCGGAGGCGCCTCGGCGTTCGGGTTCAACCAGAGCCCCGCGTGGCAGGATTTCGCGCTGAGCTGGTGGGATCAGCGGGCCGCCTCGCTCGGCGTGGAGCTGCGCTCGCCCGCGCGCTCGGCCAAGCGCTACCGGACGGTGGAGATGCCCAGCTCCTCCTGGAGCTGCTTCCGCATGATGGAGCTGGGGACGCTCACGGACGAGCAGAACATGGTGTGGGAGCTGCCCGGACCTGATGGACAGGCGAACAGCGTGGAGGTCCTCGCGGTCAGCTTCGGGATGCGAGGCAGCCCGTTGCCCTTGTTCCGAGGGGTGCCGAAGTGAGTCCTGACGCGCGATGGGGAGGACTGGGCTGGCTGTTCGTGGCGCTGCTCGCGAGTGGCTGTGCGTCCAACCACATCACGGTTCACGTGAAGCCTTCGGCGGGGACCAACCAGGGCCGCCCGATGTACATGGTGGTGCGGACGGTGGACTCCAAGAAGTACCTGTCCGAGACCTATACGGATGTCGTCGCCAAGGTGGTGACGCCGGACGACTCGGTGCTGGAGACGTCGGTGGTGTACCCCGGCGCCGAGAAGTCGCTGAAGATCAAGGTCCCCGAGGAGTCCGCAGTGGCCGTCTCCTTCCTCTTCACCGCGCCGGATGGTGCCTGGCAGGCGCTGGTGGATGCCCCCCTTCCGGGCAGCGTCAACTTCGAGCTGCTCGAGAGCCGCATCAAGACCTCGGCCAACACGGGGGCCAAGCCCGTGGCCAAGGTGGACACAAAGGCGGCGAAGGACGTGAAGCTCGACGACCTCGAGAAGAAGGCCGGCCTCGGGAAGAAGGACAAGGAGTAGGCCTTCCCGAGGGCCTCAGCCCCCAGCTTTCAGCTGGGCCTCGAGCGCGTCGAGCGCCGAAGTCGTCTGGCTCTGGGCCGCCGTCACGGCTGTGCTGAACATGGAGCCGTCCTTGAGCTGCGCCTCCAGGGTGTCGAGCGGCGACATGAGCTGCTGGCGGGAAGAGTCGAGCGTGCTGGAGAGGCTGTCCAGCTGCGAGTTCGCGGTCTGCTTCAGCGTGTCCGCCTGTTGCTTGAAGCCTGCCAAGAGCTGATCCACCTGGGTGGTGATGGCCTGCTCGACCTGCGACTGGAGCTGCTTCACGCTGTCGAGCGCCGAGCTGGTGGACTGGCTTGCTGAGTCGAGCCCCGTCTGCACCTGGCCCTGGACGGAGGGGATCTGGCTCTCGGCGGACGTGCGCGCCGCCGACACTTGCTCCGTGGCCGACTGAATGCCCGTGCCGATCTGCTCCTCCAGCGTCTGGAGCTGCTGCTGGACCTGGGTCTTGAGGGTCTCGACGGCCTGGACGACGGGCTGCTTGATGGCATCGACGGCCTGCACGGCCTGGTCCGCCGCGGAGTTGATTCGTTGCACCACGGTGGCCACGGCCTCATCGATCTGCGAGGAAGCCTGCTGGACGCCCTGCTGAATGGACTGCACCAGCGTGCCGACCTGAGTGGTGAGCGTCTGCGTCAGGGTCTCGATCTGAGTCTGCGCCTGGGTCTGGACGGTGGTCACCTGGGTCACGAGCTGCTGCTGGACCGTCTGCATCTGCTGGGAGACCTGGCCCACGAGGGTGTCGAGCTGGGTGGTGATCTGGGTCACCACGTTGCTGATCGCCTGAATGGCCGGATTGACCAGTGGCTTGGGCAGGTCCGAGACGGGGATTGCATCGAGCAGGGACATGGCCCTGTCGAGCAGCGACTGGAGCGAGCTGACGATGGTCTTGAACAGGGCCTGGAGCTGGTCGAGCAGCGCTGGCAGCGCCTCGAAGAGCGGCATGACCTTGTCCTTCAGCGCGGAGATCTGCGCGAGGAAGGACTCGAACGTCGCGAATGCGGCATCCACGGTCGCCTGGAGCGGCTTCTGGATCGCAGCCACGGCGTTGATGCCGCTCTGGACCAGCAGGTCAATGGCCTGACTCGTCTGCTTGATGAGCGACTCGATCTGCTTCTGTACCTGATCGATCTGCTGCTCCACGGCCTGGATCTGGCTGAGGACCGTGTTCACCTGCCCGGTGAGGGTCTGCTGGAGCGTGTCGAGCGCGGTGCCCGCCTGCGTGAGCGCGCTGCCCAAGGTCTGGTTGACGGTGTTCTCCAGGGTATCCACGAGGCCCGTGACCGTGGTGGTGGCGCTCTGGAGTTGGGTGCGGATGGGGGCGATCTGAGCGATGAGCTGATCCACCTGCTGCTGAGCCGCGGCCTTCGAGGACTCGCTCGTGGAGTTGAGCTGAACGGTGAGGGATTGAAGGCTCTGGGCCGGCCCGGAGACGGCCGAGTCGAGGGTGCTCTTGAGCTGGGTGCTCTGGGTCTCCGTGCTCTGCCGCGTGGTTCCAAGCTGGCCGAGCAGGGAGTCCAAGGTGGTGGAGAGCTGCGACGAGACGGACTGCAGGCTTTGGGTCAGCTGCTGCCGCGTCTGATCGATCTGCGCTTTCCCTTGGGCCTTGCGGCTCGCGTCGAGGCCCGCCTCCATGGAGGCGCAGCGCTGGGAGATCTCCTGCTGGGAGGCTTCGAGCTGTCCCTGGGAGGACTCTTCGCTGCCCCGAGCCGTCTCCTCGAGAGAGGAGCAGCGAGAGGACAGCGCGGAGGCGAGTCCCTCGATGTCAGAGCGCACACGGCCTGCGGCGGACTCCAGCTCCTGCTGGAGGCCCTGTACCTCCGAGACCATCGTGTCGAATCGTGCCCACAGCTCCTTCATCTCAGGTCCTCAAGGCTTCAGAGCGCTCAGCTCCGCCTCCAGCGCGTCAATCTGCCCTGTCAGCTTCGCCACCGCCGACTCGATCTCAGGGCGGATGGCGGCAATGGAAGCCTGGACGCCGCTGGCGAGGGTCTCGAGCTCGGAGCGGGCGGTCTCGATGCGGCCTCCGATTCCCGAGCCAAAGGACTCTACATCTCCTCGAATACCTGCGACCGCGTTGCGAAGCTCCTCCATGGTCTCCCTCTTCGTCTCGCTCGGGCCTAGACGAGGCCCTTCAGCTTGGCCTTGGCTGCCGAGGCGGCGCCTGAGAGCGGGGCCGTGCGTCCGGACAGCCCGCTCAGCGCTCCCTGGAGCGTACCCCGTGCGGTGGCCACCTGGGAGTTGACCTCGGCCTCCGCGGCGGTGAGCGCGGCGGCTGTCTCCGAGGTGGCGCTGCTGATCTTCGCGTTCACGGCCGCCGAGGACGTCCGATACGCGGCGGTTGCCTCGCCAATGCCTCCCGTCACGCCCGCCGAGAGATCGCCCTTGGCGGTTTCCACCTGGGGGGTGACGTCGTAGGTGGGTGTGGTGGTGGTGGTGCCCTGCACTTCCTTCGTCTGGAGCAGGAGCGCGCCCTCCGACATGCGCACCGTCTGCGTGTCATTGGCCGAGACGCGCGCGAGCTGCCACACCGGCTTGTTGTCCTGGTAGTCGTGGGTGAAGGCCGTCTGGCTGGCTGTGCTCTTTCCGAGGAGCAGCTGGTCGCCCTGCCCATCCTGGGCCGTGCGGACGGTGTCTCCCCAGTCGAGGTACCGATGGATCTCCGCCCGGTCGAGGTGAAGCGCCAGCAGCACCCGCGAGTTCTTGTAGGGCGGGAAGTAGAACTCGCCGGGGAAGTGGAGCGGGGCCGCGGGGACGCTCACCGTCTTGTTCCACAGGGGCACGGTGACCTGGTACGTCGACACGGCGGTCTTCTTGTCCTCGAGCGTCAGGTAGATGCGGTCCGTGGCCGCGCCGCCAGGGCTGTGCATCTTCCCCTCGACGTAGATGGGATAGAGCGGCTCTCGGTATGGGGGGAAGTTTGGCACCGGATCCGACTTCTGCTCGAGCCGTGCGGTCAGCTCCACTTGATAGCCGGCGTTGACCTCTTGAGGACCTTCTTGAGGGCTTGAGTTCAGGGCGTCGCCGGTCAGGACGAGCTCGATCACCCGGTAGTCATCGCCACTGCTCTTGAGCGCGGGATTCCACAGGGGGCCTTCCAGTTGGACCAGTACGCCGGGAGCGATGCTCACGGTGGGAAACTGCTGGAAGGTCAGCAGGAGTTGCTGCTGCCGCAGGCGCAGGCGCGTCTGCTCCAGGGCCTTGCGCTGATCGACATCGGCGGCGATGGGTGTGCGCAGGAGCACGTCGTGCTGGATGCCCGTCGCGGCCTGGTCCTGTTCCACGGAGTCCGTGGCCGTCTGGTCGGTGAAGGAGTTGAGGACGCGGACGTTGTGACGGATGACGGGCGGGACCTGTACCTCCACCCGCTCGACCTCGGAACGGGGGAGCTTCACGGCCTGAGCGCCCGCGGGCTTGCTCTGGGAGAGGGTGTACTGATCCTGCTGGCTGTCGTAGGTCCAGTAGCCGCCCTGCGTGTCGGTGTACCAGAGGATGAAGTCGTAGAAGCTGGCCGACGGAGGGTTCTCGCCCACACCCAGGCAGAGCATGGGTTGCTGGGCATCGAGCACGTCCCAGTCGTGCTCCAGCTGGATGGCACCGGCCGTGTGGGCCGAGAGCACATCCGCCATCGTCTTGTCGGTGTTCAGCTCGATGGGGCGATGCTGGCGCCACAGCACCTGGGCCGCGTCAGCGAACTCGATGGTGTAGCGGCGGAAGCGGCGGTCGCTCCCGTCGAGGGCACCGTGGGGCGTACCACCGAGGCCGCGGGTCCGCGCCAAGCCCTGGACGACGAGGGCGGCGGGCGGTGGATCGGGCAAGGGATAGACGCCCGAGATGGAGAGCTTCACCTTGAGCAGGTCCGGCTTCTGGAAGGCAGTGAAGAGGGGCGCGTCATCCGCTTCCAGCGCGGTCCAGAACGTCACCGAGGCGGTGAAGCCATGACTGGAGAGCCGCACCGCGAAGTGCTTGAGCTGTCCACCAGGGATGGTGAATGACTGCCCGCCGAGCGTGAGCGTGAGCTCCAGCTTCAGCCTGTCCTGAAAAGACATTCCCGCTTTCCGCCTCTCGCAGCCCTGGGGAGTACAGATGGAGCGTGCGAGCCCGTCAACTTCCGCGGCGGTTCCGTGGCTTTCTTGACCCCCGGAGGCACCTCAATGATTTCGCGCAATGCCCAATCCCATGCAGCTGTACGAAGTACGTGTTCCGATTGAGCGGCCCGGTTGCCGGTGACATTTCCCACGCCCGGCCGCATCATCGGCTGCGCATGTCACGCCTCTGCCTCCTCTCGCGGTTGGGCCTCGCGGCCGCGCTCGTCCTGGTGGCTTCGTGCCGCATCGAGTCGGCTGTGCCATCGGAGGCGTCCGCGACGGCGGCTCAAGATGGCACGCCTTCGGGAGATGTCTGGGTCTACACCTCCATGTACCAGCACGTGCTGGATGCGCTCGATCCGCTGCTGAAGGAGAAGCTCCCGAACGTCCAGGTACATTGGTACCAGGCCGGGAGCGAGAAGGTGGCCAGCCGCCTGGAGGCAGAGCGGGCCGCGGGCGCCGTTCGGGCCGATGTGCTCGCCACGTCCGATCCGTTCCTGTACGAGCGGCTCGCACGGGAGGGGAGCTTCTTGCGTTACGCGTCCCCGAACGTGCTTCGGGTGCCACGCTCCTTACTGGATCTCGATGCCCGCTACGCGGCCGCGCGCGTGTCCACCATGGTCCTGGTCCATCGCCAGGGGGCGGTGCCTCCGGCTTCGTTCGCCGATCTCGTAGGCGAGCGCTGGAAGGGCCGGGCTGCCGTGGGCGACCCGCTCACTTCGGGCACGGCGTTCACCTGGGCTGTGTCCATGCACTCGAAGTACGGCGAGGACTTCTTCACGCGGCTTCGCGACAAGGGAGCTGTTGTTGCGGGAGGCAATGCCGCCGTGCTCCAGAAGGTGGAGAGTGGTGAGGTGGATGCTGGCGTTCTGCTGCTCGAGAACGCCCTTGTCGCGAAGGCGCGTGGGAGCCCCATTGAGATCATCTGGCCCGAGGACGGCGCTGTTGTCATCCCCGGGCCGGTGGCCATCTTCCAGAGTACGCGCAATCCCGTGGCCGCGAAGGCGCTCGTGGACCTGCTTCTTTCTCCCGAGGGTCAGCGCTTCATCGTGGAGAAGGGAGACTTGCACTCGGTGGATCCCCGGCTCGAAGGGCCTCGCGGTGGGCCGGGAGTGGAGGCCTTGATGGCCCGCTCCCAGCCGTGGACTCCCGAGCTCGTCGAACTGGGACTCACGCGCGGTGGGGTAATCAAGGAAACGTTCAGCAAGGCCTTCTCGCGATGAGTCACCGGAAGACGGCCTCTCGGTGGCTCGGGTTGGGTGCCTGGCTGGGGCCCGTCCTGTTCTTTGCGCTGGGCCCGGTGGCGGTGCTGCTCCTGCACAGCGCGGGGGAGCTGGGCGGCGTTGCGCTCTCCACGCTGTCGGGGGAGGCTGGGGCGTTGGTGAACACGCTCGTCACCGCTCTGGGGGCAGCGGCGTTTGCGTTGGCGCTGGGGGCGCCGTTGGCGTTGCTCCTCTTTCGCACGGACCTTCCGTTCCGGGGGGCGTTCGCAGTGCTCTTCACGCTTCCGTCCGCCATTCCCCCGTTCATCTGGGGCATGGGGTGGATCTCGCTGGCGAGCCCTCGCGCGGGGTACCTGAACCGGCTGCTGGGGGAGGGCGTGCTGAATATCTATGGCGCTGGAGGCATTGCTTTCGTCGAGGGACTGGCGGGGCTGCCGCTGGTGCTGCTCGCGGGGGCTGCGGCGCTCCGGCGAGTGGATCCGGCGCTGGAGGAGGCTGCCAGGGTGTGTGGGGCCTCGCCGCTCCGGGCGCTGCTCGCGGCGACCGTGCCATTGACGATGCCATCGCTGCTCTCGGGGGCAGTGATGGTGTTCCTCATGGCGGTGTCCGCGTTCGGTGTTCCCTACATCCTCGGCGTGTCCGCGACGCCTCCCACGCGGGTGCTTACCACCCGCATCTATGAGCTCGTGCTGCTGGGTGGAGAGGGGAGCCTCGCGCGAGCTGTGGTGCTGGCCACTGTGCTGCTGTTGCTCACGCCTGTGGCTCTCTGGGTCACCTGGGCCTTGGGGCGCTCGGGCCGTGTCCGCTTGAGTGCTGGCAAGGGCGTCTCGCCCCGGCCCTTTCCGCTTGGGCGGGCCCGGATTGCCGCCACCGCGGCTGTGGGAATGGCGGCTTTGCTCCTCGTGCTGCTTCCGCTCGGCGCCGTGGCCTTGACGTCCGTCCAGCGGAGCTTCGGCGCCGCGCTGACGTGGGAGAGCTTCACGCTCAAGAACTGGTCAGGTGTGCTCTTCGAGGCCCGCACGCTGCACGCTCTGGGGCGGAGTCTTCTGCTGGCGGCGGGAGCGGGCCTGCTGGTCTGCGGTTTCGGACTGGCGAGCGCTGTGCTCCAGCGGCAGTTCCGCCGGCTCGGAGCGGGCATCGAGGCGCTCGCGGTATGGCCCTACGCTGTGCCGGGGACGGTGCTGGCGATTGCGCTGCTCCTCGCGTTCTCCCGTGAGTTGCGGTTCATCCTCTTGGATCGGATTGCCTTCGTCCTGGCGCTGGCGCACACGCCCTGGCTGTTGCTCGTCGCCTATGCCGGGAAGTACCTGGCGCTGGGGACGCGGAACAGCTCGGAGGCGCTGGCTCAGATTGATCCCACGCTCGCGGAGGCCGCTCGGGTGAGTGGGGCAGGGCCGCTGCGCGCCTTCATTGATGCGCCGTTGCCCCTGCTGCGGCCCGCGCTCTTTGCCGCGTTCGTGCTGGCCTTCCTCTCCTGTGCCACGGAGATCACCATGTCCGTTCTCCTCGTTCCGGCGGGCTCTCAGGTGCTGGGCACGCTCCTGTTCGAACTGCAGAGCTATGCGGACCCTGCTGCGGCCTCGGTGCTCGCCTGCGCGTTCGTGGTGCTCGTGCTGCTGGGGCAGGGATTGCTGTCGCTCGCAAGGCGGCGGGCCGTGGAGGCACGGTGATGGCGGCCATTGTTCTGGAAGGATTGGCCAAGTCGTTCGGCACCACGCCCGTGGTCCGGGGCCTCTCGCTCGAGGTGCGCGAGGGGGAGTTCGTCTCGCTCCTGGGGCCCTCTGGCTGTGGGAAGACCACGACGTTGCGGATGCTCGCAGGCCTGGAGCACCCGGACGCCGGTGTCATCCGCATCGGCGGTGAGACGGTCGCGGGTCCTGGCGTCCGTGTGCCTCCCGAGAAGCGCGGGCTGGGCATGGTCTTCCAGAGCTATGCCGTGTGGCCCCACCGCTCGGTCGAGGCGAATGTGGCCTATCCCCTCGCGCTGCGCCGCCTTCCCAGGCAGGAGATCGCCGAGCGCGTCCGCGAGGCGCTGCGCTGGGTAAGGCTCGAGTCCTATGCCGCGCGCATGCCGCATGAGCTGTCCGGTGGGCAGCTCCAGCGCGTCGCGCTCGCCCGGGCGCTCGTCTCCAGCCCTCGCGTGCTCCTGCTGGATGAGCCCCTGTCCAACTTGGATGCCGCGCTCCGCGAGGAACTGCGCGCGGAGATTGCCACCCTGCGAGCCCGCCTGGGCACGACGATGGTCTTCGTCACCCATGATCAAGGTGAGGCGCTCGCGCTCTCGGATCGCATCGCCGTGATGAACCGGGGCGTCATCGAGCAGGTGGATACTCCGGAGCGTCTCTACCGGGAACCGCTGACGCCTTTTGTCGCGGCGTTCGTCGGCGGCGCGAATGTCTTCGCCGGTGAGGCCCGGGATGGGGCGTTTCACTGCTCGGGCCGGGACATCGTGTTCCCGCTCCCCGAAGAGCTGCGCGGCAGCACCGGCCCCGGCTCGCTCATGTTCCGCCCCGAGGATGTCGAAATCGGCGCGGAAGGAACGCCGCTTCCCCTCTCCGCACGCCTGTTCCTCGGACATGCGGCGGAGTACCGCTTCCCCGTGGGGGACTCGCTCCTGCGCGTAGTAGGGCCTCCTCTGGAGGTACGCGCAGGACAGGTGCTCCAAGTCCGGCTCCGGAAGGCGAAGCTGTTCTTCGACTCGCCTCCGGAGGCAGCACCTCAGTCCCGGTAACCGGGATCGAAGCTCATCGCCGGCTGGCCCGGCAGGCACATTGGCCCCGGACCAAGCGAGCCGTACCAGGCCGCTGCCATCAGCGGCTTTGCTCTCAAGGTGCGTAATTCCGAACCCTCACTCTCGGGAGGGCGGGTGCCCAGCAGGCGCCGGCCCTTCACCCAGGACAGCAGGCCGTTCAGTGCCAGGGTGAGCCGGGACTCACGCTGCGGCAGCGGCGACACCAGCCCCGGAGCGCCGGTCGCAGTGAGATGACTCATGGTGGTTTCTCCTCGGTGACAGACGCAGGGATTGCGCTTTGTCACGGAAGACTGGTTTTACTGGGCTGGGCTGACATCGCAGCGGCCCGAGGCCCCCCGGGTCAGGTCCTCGGCCACTGTGCGCAGCAGGTTGCGGGAGACCGCCGAGCGCTCTTCCCCCATGGACTCGCCCTGAGTGAGCCACGTGGCCACCTTGCCCAGGCTCGCCGCCGTCACCACTTGCAGCCGCACGTCCACCTGCACCACCAAGGAGTCACTGCTCTGGGGTGAATCCTTCAAGGTCCATGCGGTGCGCTCCAGCTCCAGCACCGATGCCCCCGGCGGCAGGGCTCGCCCGTCCAGCAGGTACTCGCCCTTCGAGAACGAGAGCACCTGCGTCAGCTTCGCCGAGTCCACCTGCTCGTCGAACCACAGCTTGCGGCGGCGCAGCAGCGTCAGCTCCACCTCCAGCCGCCCCGCCAGCCCTAGCCGCAGCAGCCGATCCAGCTCCGGCGTCAGGAAGGTATGGGCCTCGGGCCGCACCACCACGCGCCGCCCGCTCAGTGTCGCTGTGCACTGTGCACGGGCCTCCTCCGCCCACACTCTGGGCGCGAGCAGCCCCACCGCGGCGACCAGCGCCGCGCGGAGTCCTCGTGCCTGTGCTCCGAGCCGTCTCATGCGCGTCAGAAGGGCCGGGTGAAGAGCAGCCTCGCCTCCGGTATCCACGATGCCCGCTCGTCCGTGCGCCACGCCGTGGTCAGCTCCACCTCGTCTCCGAAGTGCAGGTTCACCCCCACGCCCAGCCTCGCGTCCGTCCAGCCCGTCTCCTGCCGCACCGAGCCCATGTCCACGAAGGCCCCGAAGAACCCCCATCGGTACTCGGCGCTCGCCAGCACCGAGGCGTCGCCCCGGAACTCCTTGAAGCCGTAGCCCCGCAGCGCGCTCCACCCGCCCAGGCCCTCCTGCTTCTGCAGAGGCAGATCCTCGCCTCCCGCCGCGCGCAGGCGCACGCGCAGCACGTCGTCCCGGCGCGTGGGCACGTAGAGCAGCGTGTCGCTCACCAGCTTCCAGAAGGCTGTGCCTTCATCCCCGCCGAACGCGGGACGCGCCACCTCCAGCGTCGCGAAGCTCCGCAGCACGAGGCGCGACGGCCAGTCATCGTCCACCGAGAGCAGCGGCAGCTCCGGGCTCCGGAAGAGCGAGCCAGGCTCCTCGCGCGTCCGTCCGTCGCTCGCGTACTCGAGCCGGCCGATCACCGAGCCGGAGCGAGCCTCCGTGACGGGCGCGTTCGGGAAGGGAGGGGAGTCCCGCCGGAAGATGGACAGCGGCCCCGTCAGGCTCACCATCGAGGCATAGGAGTCCCTCCGGTACTCGCCTCCCACGAGCCAGCGGTTTCCCAGCCGCCACGTCGCGAAAGCCGAGGCGCCCTTGCGGCGGAAGTAGTCCGTGTCCGGCCGGTTGATCAGCGCGGAGTAGATGGACGAGTCGATCAGTCCGATCCGCCACCGGTCCAGCGTGTCCGTGAAGTCGTAAAGCTGTCCGCCCAGCTCCGCGAGCCCCAGCGAAGGCACCCGCACCTTCGCCCCGAGCAGCCAGTTGAGCCGGCGCTGGCGGCGCGTCTGCTCGGGATCGTCCGGGATGCGCTGGCCCCCGAGGCGCAGCGGGATGAAGAACGCCGTCTCCAGCGTCAGGTGCGCCCGGTCTCCCGGGTCCCACACGCGCAGCTTGCCCTCGAGCCCCGGTGCCAGTCCCGTCACCTGGGTGTGGATGGGCAGCAGGCCCCAATCGAAGTCCGGCCGGCGCGGGCTCACGCTCACCACCACCCTGCGGCCTCGAAGGCCGAGCCCCGCGTTCTTCTCGTGCTCCTCGTCGTCGCCCCACCAGCCCTCGAACATGCTGTCCCAGGAGAGCTCGATGTGCTCGCGGCGGCGCTCGCGCCGAGGCTTCTGCGTCTCCTTGAGCTCGGTGCGGTAGCGCCGGGTGCCGTCCTCGCTCCGCTCCTCGAGCACCTGGGCGTCCGGGGCCTGGCGCTCCACGCCACGGACTCGGAGGTACGTCAGCTTCTCCTCCAGGCGCGCCACCGCGCGGGACATGTCGCTGCGCAGGAAGATGTCCCCCGCCTGGATCCCCAGCGCCTCCCGGACTCGCGGCGCTTGATCCGCATCCACCCCTTCCACGTCCACGCCCTCGATGTGGCCCTCGTCGACCTCCACTTCCAGACGGCCATCCGGGTGCAGGGTCGCGGTGAGGCGGGCCAGGAGGTAGCCGTCATTGCGCAGACCCTCGAGCGCGCGCTCCAGCGCCGCCCGCAGCCCCCCGGACACGATGCCGGGCTGGAGGTCTCCCCGGCTGTCCAGGCGCGCGAGCCACTCTCGTGGCGGACGCAGCGGCGGACACAGCGGGGTGGTGGGCTGGACCGTGAGGCTCAAGCGCTCATCATTGATGCGCAGCGTGGCCACCACCTCGTCATCGTCTCTGCGCACGGTCTCCCAGGCCGCCGGGCGGAACAGGTCCTCGCGCAGCTCCCGGGGCGTCACGTCCTGCAGGCCCTGGAAGGAGACGGAGGAGACGAAGGGGTGCTCCTCGACGAGGACTTCTAATGTCGGCGCCGCGCCCTCCGTGAGCCTCAACGTAGGCGTGAGGGCCGCGAAGAGCTCCGTGCGTGCGAGGTGGCGCAGGCCTCGGGTGGCCTGATCCACGGTGAGTGGGCCCGCCTCCGGCAGGCGACCGAGCACTCGCACCTGGTCCACCGTGAGGTGCTGGAGGCCCTTCCACTCGATGCCCGCGAGCGTCTGTGCCTGCCCATCGATGCGGAGCTGGAGGTTGCCAAGTGTGGAGGGCACGGCCTCCGAGCCGTCGTCGGTGTCGCGGCACGTGTCCACCTTCAGCGTGGGCGCGGCGCCCGCATCGGGTGGGGAGCCGGCATCGGGAACACCGGCGCTCTCAGCCGGGGCAGAGGGCGGGGGCGCCACAGGAGTGCCCCCATCGAGTGGTGCTCCCTGGGCACTGGCGACGAGTGGGAGGAGGCACGTGAGGAACAGGAGGAAGCGGTTCATGCCGGGTCTGCAGAGCACGCGCTGTTCCAAGCTCTGGCGTGCCGTAAGTACTTGGAATGACGAGGTGGGTCGGGACACGCGGATGTCATTTCCACATCCGGATGTGACGGCGCGATGTGAGGGTGACATCGCCCTCATGGCATCGGGAGGCCGAGCGCCTTGATGCGGCGGTAGAGGTTGCCCCGGTCGACCTGGAGCAGGCGCGCTGCCCCCGCGATGCTCCCGCCCTCCTCCAGCGCGGCGCGGATGAGCTCCCGCTCGAAGTCCTCCACGTGCTCGCGGTAGGCCTTCTGTCCCAGCGTGGGGCGGGCCGCCCGAGGCGCTTGGGGCGCTGCTCCTTCCACCGCGTCGGCCGTTAGGGTGAGTGGGCCGTCGCCCCGCAGGAGGTTCAGGCGCTCGATGACGTTGCGCAGCTCGCGGACGTTGCCGGGCCAGCGGTAGGCGCGCAGGAGGGCCTCGGCTCCCGGCGCTACCATGAACGGGACGTGCGGCCCGGCGATCTCGGCGGCGAAGGCGCGGGCCAGCGGGAGAAGATCCTCGGGGCGCTCGCGCAGGGGCGGCACGGCGAGCGGCATGACGTTGAGCCGGAAGAAGAGGTCCTGCCGGAAGCGCCCCTCCTTCACCGCGCGGGCCAGGTCCTGGTGCGTGGCCGCGAGGATACGGACGTCTACTGCGATGGGCCCTGTGCTGCCCAGCCGCTCTACTTCCTTGGTCTCCAGGGCGCGCAGCAACTTGGCCTGAAGCTCCAGCGGCATATCCCCCAGCTCATCGAGGAAGAGCGTGCCGCCCTGGGCCTGCTCGAAGCGGCCGGGCCTGCGCGCGGTGGCTCCGGAGAAGGCGCCCTTCTCGTGGCCGAACAGTTCACTCTCCAGCAGGGTGGCGGGGATGGCCGCGCAGTTGATGGCCACGAAGCGTCCCTTGCGCCCCGAGGCCAAGTGGAGCGCCCGGGCGACGCGCTCCTTGCCCGTGCCCGTCTCGCCGGTGATGAGGACGGCGGCATCGCTCGGGCCCACGCGGGAGATGAGGTGGCGCAGGTGCTCCATGGCGGGGCTCTCGCCCACGAGGTGCCCGGGGCGGGCCAGGTCCTCCAGCAGCCGCTGACGCTCCTCCTGCAGCGCACCCAGGGCGAGCGCATTGCGCAGCGCGGTGAGGAGGCGCTCGGGGGAGGGCGGCTTCTCCACGAAGTCCGTGGCGCCCAGCTTCAGGGCCTGCACGGCCTCGGCGGGGGAGGCTTCGCCGGACAGCACCACCACGGGCGCGGGCAGGGGGCGGGGCAGGCGCGCGAGGAACTCCAGGCCCGTCTCGCCAGGCATGCGCAGGTCCAGGAGCATGAGCTCCGGCGGGCCCTCGGGGGCGTCGAGCAGGCGCGAGGCCTCGGCGGCGGAGCGGGCCTCCACGGGCTGGAAGCCCTCGTCCGAGAGCAGCCCTCGGAGACCCTTGAGGACCCCAGGGTCGTCATCGACGAGGAGGATGCGAGGTCCAGGCTTCATGTCGCGGACGGGGCGAGGGGGAGATCCACGAGCGCTAGCGTACCGCCACCGGGCGCGGGTTCCAGGCGCAAGGAGCCCCCGTGTTCATGGGCGATCTTCTGCGCGATGGGCAGGCCGAGCCCGCTGCCCCCGGGCTTGGTGCTGAAGAGACCTCGGGTGAGGGCGGCACCCTCCAGCACGGCGGGGATGCCCGCGCCGCCATCACGGATGGTGATTCGCACGGAGTCCGGTCGGGATTCCACGGACAGGTGGACCGGTGGTACGCCGGGAGAGGAGGCCTCGGTGGCGTTCTTCACGAGGTTGCCGAAGAGGCGGCGCAGGCCGTCGGGGTCCGCGTGGAGGGTGGGCTCGGATCCGGGAGCCAGCTCCACTGGGACGGGCGAGGCGCCCTGGTAGAGCGTGCAGACTTCGGCGAGCAGCGGGCGCAGGGCCACGGGCTGGAAGCGCGGCGCTGGCAGGCGAGCGAAGGCGGAGAAGCTCTGGGTCATGCGCATGAGCAGCTCCACTTCCTCTTGGAGGAGCGCTACGGCCTCGGAGATGCGGGTGGAATCGGGAGGGGAGGAGGCATCCGTCCGGGAGAGACGCGCGAGCGAAAGCTTCATTGCAGTGAGCGGGTTCTTCAGCTCGTGGGCCAGGGCGCGGGCGATGTCCTGCCACGCGGCGATCTGTTCGGCGGCCTTGAGGCGCTCGCGCTGGGCGAGGAGCTCCTGGCCCATTCGGTTGAAGCCAGCGAAGAGGAACTGGAACTCGTCTCGCGGGTGCTCGGGGGCGGGGAGGCGCACGGAGAGATCTCCACGCGCATAGGCCGTCATGCCCTGGGTGAGGGTGGTGACGGGCCGGGAGAGGGCGCGGCCGAGCAACACCGCAGCGAGGGCGAGCACGGCGGTCGCGCCGACCACCAGCGCGGTGATGAACATGGGCACGCGGCGAACGAGCGCCCTTCGGGCCAGCTCCGCCTGAGCGAGGTTGAGCCGGGCCTCATCGAGCGAGGCCTGCGAGAGCCCTTGGCGCTCCAGGTCGGCGGACACGTCCTCGAGGACGCGCTCCACGGGGGACACGGACACGGAGAGCAGCCGCTCCAGGGCGCTCTGGGCGAGCAGCCCCATGAGCACGAGCGGCACGAGTCCCGCTGCCAGCATCACGGCCAGCAGCCGTCGCCGGAAGCGGGCGGGAGGAGAAGGGAGGGATAAGGTGGGCCTCATCGCTTAAGGCACACCCGAAGTCGTGGCAGGGCGCAGCTTCCTGGCGTTGGCGATCTCTGCCTTCAACCAGTCCCGATAAAAGTGCGTGCTCGTGAACTCCGAAAACTCCACGGGCGGAGTGGAGGAAGTGGTTGCGATGCCCACGAGCATGCCGTCGCGGAAGCAGGGGCCACCGCTGTCTCCTCCCAGGGTGTGAGAGCCCTTCTGGCCCACGAGGAACGTTTTTCCGACCGTTTCCAACGCCGCGACCGTGTTCTGCCCGGAGCGGCGCTCCCCGCTATAGCCATTGGTGCGGCTGTCATTTCCGAAGCCCACCAGGATGACCTGCTCCCGGAGGCTGACTGCACGATCCGCCAGAGCTGCAGGTGGAGCCTCTTGTTCGCTGAACGGCTCGTCCAGGGCGATGACCGCGAGATCCGCTTCGTTCACCAGCACCTGCCCTTGCTCATCCAGGACAATCCTGAAGTCACGGTGGGCCCGAACCTTCCCAGTCCGCCCCCTGTGGTCTGAGTCTGTCTTCGACGCCTGCTTGTAGACGACCGTCATCACTGTGGCCGAGGCCGTGCACGTGGAACTGTCCATCAGGGTGCCGCCACTGGCGGAGGTTCCAAGACGCGTTTTGTCCTGGCCCGTTCGTTGCCCAACCCTGGGAATCCCACAGACACAATGGGCTGCGGTGAGGGCAAGCCGAGGATCAATGAGCACCCCACTGCAGGTTCTCGAGCCACCCCGCTCCAGCGGGACTCTGACCAGCACGGTGGAGGGATAGCGGTTCTCGACGTCCAGTTCGCTCTCCGTCAGGACCAGATGCATGCCTTGGGGCGGGACACCGTCCGCTCTCCACTCCCGGCGATACGTGCCGAGGGCGGGAGCTTGCGCGGAGCACCCAGCACTCACGAGCAGCATGAGAGTGAGCCACCTCGAGACAGCAGTCGGGTGTTGCTGGGGCGTGATCACGGGAGCCTCCTCGCGGGTCAGCGCAACGTGTCCAGGCGCTGCATTTGTGTGTGCAGCCAGGTTCGATAGGGGACAACGCTCGTGAAGGCGGCGCCCTGGCCCAGGTGCCGGCTCGACACTCCGGCCAGGGTGGCGCCCTGAGGACCCTCGCGAAGACAGGGGCCTCCACTGTCCAGCCGGTAGGCCTGACGCCCTGGCTGTTCAATGAGGACTCTTCCCTGGCCAGCGGAGGCGAATTCCTTGACCTTGTTTTTGCTGAAGCGGCGGTCTCCGTTGAACCCGTCCGCGATCTCGTCGTAGCCGTAGCCGACGATGGTCACGAAGTCGTTGAGCTCCACTTCCTTCGCGGCCAGTGGAACAGGGCGGAAGGCTCCCGTGAGTGGTTCCTCCAAGAGGATGAGAGCGAGGTCCGCTGTGCTGGAGAGCACCTCGTCCTGAACTCCGAGGGCAATATGAAGGGCGGGATGAGGAAAGATCTTTCCAGAGGTCCCTCGGCGATCTGAGTCCATCTCGCGAGGGGGGTGGTAGACGACCGTGGTGACGGTCGAGGAAGGCGCGCATGCCGAGCTGTCGATGAAGGTCCGGACAGGTCCTCCCGTCGAGGAGTTTTCGTGGCGCCCGCAGACACAGTGGCCCGCAGTGAGCACCATGCGGGGATGGATGACGGCCCCACTGCACCGAAGAACGGTGGACCCGACGGAGGTGGCGACCATGACTGTCGCTGGGTAGTGATTCTCGACATCGATCGGGCCGGCCAGCTCGAACACGTGCTCATCGAGGAGCGGCAGTTCTCGCGCTGCCGCCAAGGGGGCGGCGCTCCCGCTATCAGGAACGAAACCTTCCCCGGGAACAGGAGCGGGTGAAGGCGCCGCGCGCTGCTGGCACCCACCCAGCACCAGCGGGAGGAAGAGCAGCGTTGCCCGGATAAGCCGGTGGGAGCGGGAAGGCATAGCCACGATGCCTGCAGATGCTGCCGGAAGCGTGCGATTCCTCCAAGGGACCTTCATGCCAAGGCGCGGGGTTTCCCGTCTGCGGGCGAGCCCTGAGCGGGAGCCCGGGCGCCCGCAGTGCAGGCGGGCGGAGTCCCAGGGCAGAGAGGCCGGGGGCCTGATAGCCTCGGGCGTGGATGGCTCGCCTCATCGCCCCGGCCCAGAGTTGGCTGTTCAGCCGCGGAGTGGACCTCACCGTGTTCGCGGGGGCCGCGCTCGTGTCCGTGGCCGTGGTGCTCGCCGCGCCGTGGCTCGGTGCCGCGGGAGACACGCCCCTGTGGGCTTGGGTGCTGCTCGTCGTCTGCGTGGACGTGGCCCACGTCTGGTCCACCGTGTTTCGCACCTACTTGGACGTCGAGGAGCTGCGCCAGCGGCCCGCGCTGTACGTCGCCGCCCCGCTCGCCGCCTACGTCATCGGCGTCCTGGCCCACATGGCCTCGCCCGGTACCTTCTGGCGGCTGTTCGCCTACGTGGCCCTCTTCCACTTCGTGCGCCAGCAGTACGGCTGGGTGGCACTCTACGATCGCAAGGCTCGCATCTCGGAACTCGAGCGGCGCCTGGACGCCGCTGCCGTTTACGCCGCCACGCTTGGCCCGGTCGTCTGGTGGCATGCCCACCTCCCGCGCGCCTTCTGGTGGTTCGTGGAGAACGACTTTCTCTCCGGGCTTCCCGAGTGGGCCGGCACGGTGGCGCTCACCGTTCACGGACTGGTGCTGGCCGCATGGGTTCTCTTCCAGGCCGTGCGCGTCATCCGTGGCGAGGGGCTTCAGGTCGGCAAGGTGCTCCTCGTGCTTGCCACGTGGGTGACGTGGTTCGGCGGCATCGTCCTGGCCCAGGATGACTTCACCTTCACGGTGATGAACGTCGTCCTCCACGGTGTGCCGTACTTCGCGCTTCTGTTCCGCTACGCCCGCGGCCGCTACGCCGAGGGGGGATACGGCCCGCTGGCTCCGTTGGTGCGCGCAGGCCTGCCCGCCTTCCTCCTGTTCCTGGCCGCCCTGGCCTTCGGCGAGGAGCTGCTGTGGGACCGGCTCGTCTGGCACGACCGCCCCGTCCTCTTCGGCGCGAGTGGCTTCACCCTGGAACCGGACCTGCTGGCCCTCGTGGTGCCGCTGTTGGCACTCCCCCAGGCCACCCATTATCTGCTGGATGCCTTCGTCTGGAAGCCGAGCCGGGACCCGGCACTCCTGGCCCGGCTGGGGTGGGCCTCCAGGACGAGCGAAGGTTCGCCACGAGGCACCGTGACACCTTCTTCGGTAGCCATGGCGCGTCCCTCTGACTAAGTGGAGGGTTGCCTATGTCGCGACTCCTCTTGGTCTCCAATCGTCTCCCCGTCACCGTCAAGGCCGAGAAGGAGCACGTCTCCGTGGTCCGCAGCGCGGGCGGCCTGGCCACAGGCCTGAGCGGGCCGCATGAGCGCTCGGGCGGCCTGTGGATTGGCTGGCCTGGGGATGTCTCCCGTCTGTCGAGCCCCCAGCGCGCCGAGGTCGAGTCCCAGCTCGCCGCGCTGCGCTGCGTGCCGCTGTACCTCAGCCCCAGCGAGGTGGCGCGCTTCTACGAGGGCTACTCCAACCGTGTCCTCTGGCCGCTGTGCCACTACCTGCTGGACCGCATGCCGCGGCACCACCGGGACTGGGACGCCTACGCCAAGGCCAACGAGCGCTTCGCCGAGCTGGTCGCGCGCCACTACCAGCCCGGAGACACCATCTGGGTCCACGACTACCAGCTCATGCTGGTGCCGGGCCTGCTGCGCGAGCGGCTCCCCGAGGCGCGCATTGGCTACTTCCACCACATTCCGTTCCCCTCGAGCGAGATCTTCCAGACGCTGCCCCACCGCGAGAAGCTGCTGCGCGGCCTGCTGGGCGCGGACGTGGTGGGCTTCCACACGCCAGGCTATGCGTACCACTTCTCCAGCGCGCTCCTGCGGGTGCTCGGGCTGGAGACGGACATGGACCACGTCACCCATGAAGGCCGCATCGTGCGGCTGGGCTCCTTCCCCATGGGCATCGACGCGGAGTCCTTCGAGCGGCTGGCGCATGACCCTGGGGTGCTCGGAGAGGTGAGCGTCATCCAGGAGCGCAGTGACGGGCAGCGGTTGCTGCTGGGCATCGACCGGCTGGACTACACCAAGGGCATCCCCCGGCGGCTCCTGGCGGTGCAGCGGCTGCTGGAGCGGGAGCCGGCTTGGCGTGGGCGCCTGCGGCTCGTCCAGGTCGCCGTGCCCAGCCGCACGCAGGTGGAGGACTACGCCGCCTACCGCGACAAGGTGGACGAGCTGGTGGGCCGCATCAATGGGCAGTATGGCACCGTTCACAACGTCCCCGTTCATTACCTCTACCGCTCCTTCAACGAGCGGCAGTTGGTGGGCCTGTACCGGGCGGCGGACGTGATGCTCGTGACGCCCATCCGGGATGGGATGAACCTGGTGGCCAAGGAGTTCTGCGCGGCGCGGCCGGATGAGGACGGCGTGCTCATCCTGAGCGAGTTCGCTGGAGCTGCCACGGAGCTGCGTGACGCTGTCATCGTCAACCCGTACGACATCGATGGCATGGCGGACGCCATCGAGCATGCCCTGGAGATGCCCGTGGAGGAGCGCCGCCGGCGGATGCGCGCCCTGCGTGCCCAGGTGAAGTCCCGCGACGTGCACTGGTGGGTGAGCCACTTCCTGGACACGCTCCAGTCTGTGCCCCAGCGGAGCACGAAGCCCGGGGCGGCCGCGGAGTTGATCGAGCGGCTGAGGGGAACGCGGCAGCGCGTGCTGCTGCTGGACTACGACGGGACGCTGGTGGGCAGCGCGCCACGGCCAGAGCTGGCCGTGCCGGATCCGGAGCTGCTGGAGCTGCTGGGGCGCGTGGCGGCCCTGCCGGGCATCCACGTGCACATCGTCAGCGGGAGGATGAAGGAGACGCTGGAGGAGTGGATGGGCGCGTTGCCGGTGGGGCTCCATGCGGAGCACGGCCTCTGGTCGCGCTCTGCTCCGGGAGCGCCTTGGAAGATGCTGGAGGGAGTGGCGCCCGAGTGGAAGGAGCTGGCGCGGCCGATGCTGGACTTGTTCACCTCGCGAGTGCCGGGCTCGTTCGTGGAGGAGAAGACAGCGTCACTGGCGTGGCACTACCGTCAGGTGGATCCGGACTTCGGCGCGTGGCAGTCGCGGGAGCTTCGCCTGAAGCTGTGCGAGGTGCTGGGCCGCAGCCCGCTCGAGGTGCTGGCCGGGGACAAGGTGGTCGAGGTGCGGCCCCGTGGAGTGAACAAGGGGTGCGTGGTAGCCCAGTCGCTGGAGGGCACGGAGCCCGGCACACTGGTGGCGGCCTTTGGGGATGACCGCACGGACGAGGATTTGTTCGCCGCGCTGCCGGAGGGAGCCATCTCCGTGCACTCGGACGGCAAGGCCTCGCGCGCCGGGTACCGGGTGAAGGGCCCGGCCGAGGTGCGCAAGGTGCTCGTTGCGCTGCTGCAGGGCTGAGGAAAGCAGCGCTTAGCCGATCTTGTAGCGCTTGAGCTTCTCGTAGAGCGTGCGCAGGCCGATCCCCAGCCGCTCGGAGGCCTCGCGCCGGTTGCCGCCGACCTCTTGCAGCACTCTCTCGATGGTGCGCCGCTCCATCTCCTCAAGCGTCATCGCGCCCGTCTCCGCGCCCGTGGCCGCGGGAGCGGCAGCAGGCGCGGGAGTGCGTGCAGGCTCCACCAGCAGGTGCCAAGGCTCCAGGATCTCTCCGTCCGAGAGGATGGCCGCTCGCTCCAGCGCGTTCGCCAGCTCGCGGATGTTTCCCGTCCACTGACCCCCGAGCAGCTCCTTCTTCGCCGCCTCGGACAGCTTCAGCACCGGCCGCTTCAGCTCATGGCAGGCCCGCGCCAGCAGCACGTCCGCCAGCGGGAGGATGTCTCCCTTGCGCTCTCGCAGCGGTGGCAGCTTTACCGGGAACACCGAGAGCCGGTGATAGAGGTCCTCGCGGAACGTCCCATCGGCAATCTGCCCGCGCAGATCCCGGTGCGTCGCCGCGATCCACCGCACGTCCACCTCCAGCGTCCGTGTGCCGCCCACGCGCTCGAAGGCACGCTCCTGTAGTACTCGCAGCAGCCTTGCCTGGATCGCCGGCTTCAGCTCGCCCACCTCGTCCAGGAAGAACGTACCGCCGTGTGCCAGCTCAATGCGCCCACGCTTGCGGTCCGTGGCCCCTGTGAACGCGCCCTTCTCGTGGCCGAACAGCTCGCTCTCCAGCAACCCCTCGGACAGCGTGGCGCAGTTGATGGCCACGAAAGGCCCCTGGGCCCGATCGCTCATGCGGTGGATGGCCCGCGCCGCCACCTCCTTGCCCGTCCCACTCTCGCCCAGCAGCAGCACCGTGGCATGCGTGCGCGCCACCTTCCTCAGCGCCTCCACCACCGGCGTCATGGCCGGATCTCCGTAGCTCAGCACCGGCGCTTCCGCCGTCGCCTGTACCACCTCGGCCTGATCCTTCAGCCTGCGCCGCTCCAGCGCCCGGTTGGCCAGGAGCCGCAGCTCCGCCGGTCCGCTCACCGGCTTCTGGATGAAGTCGAACGCTCCCAGCTTCATTGCCTGTACGGCGTTCTCCACGTTCCCGTGCGCCGTCAGCACGATGAACTCCACCTCGGGCTGTTCTGCCTGCGCCTTCTCCAGCAACTGCATCCCGCCCATTCCTGGCATCCGCAGGTCCGTCAGCACCAAGTCGAAGCTCTTGGCTCGCAGGCGCTCCAGCCCCTCCTCGCCGCTCGCCGCCTCCTCGATCTGATGACCGTCCAGCTCGAGGCTCTCCGCCAGGAAGCTCCGGACGCCCTCTTCATCGTCCACCACCAGAATGCGTCCCATGTCTCGAACCTCCTGCCTGGAGCCTCGCGCTCAGGCCGCAAAGGGAATGCGCACGCGGAACAGCGCCCCACCCTCGGGGTGGTTGCTGGCCCGGATGCTGCCACCGTGCAGCTCCACCACCCGCCGCGCTACGGCCAGCCCCAGCCCGTTGCCCAGCGGCCGCCCCGTGTGGAACGGCTCGAAGATGACGTTCTCCTGACCCGGCGGGATGCCGCTGCCCACGTCTCGCACCTCATAGAGCAGCGCCTGCTCTTCCGTGGCGATGCGCGCGAACACCGAGCTTCCCGCCGGTGAGGCCTGCACCGCGTTGCGCAGCAGATTGCTCAGCACCTGCTGCATCCGCGCCGCATCCAGCGACCACGAAGCGGGCGCGCCCTGCGCATCCAACTCGATGAGCCGCGGGTCTACCTCCTCGGCCGCAGCCCGGACCACCGCCACCGGATCCGTCTCCTGCCGTTGGATGGTGCCCGTGCGCACGAAGGCCAGCAGGCTGCTCGTCAGGTCCTCCAGCCGCAGCGCCTCCTTCACCACACGCTCGGCCTTCGTCCGCGAGCGGCCCTCGGGCAGCGCCTCGGCGAGCAGCTGCGCGTGACCCTTGAGTGAGGCCAGCGGGTTGCGCAGCTCGTGCGCCAGCACCGCGGACATTTCTCCCAGCACGGCCAGGTGCCGCTCGCGAGCCAGTTTGGCCTCCAGCGCCTCGCGCCCCTTCAGCCACCGGAAAGCAATGGCCGCCCCCGTCAGCAGCGCCAGCGCGACAATGCTGCTGATGAGCAGCGAGCGCCGCGAGCCGGCCTCGAGCTCCTGGGCCATCAACGGTTCGAACTCGACGATGGTGGGCGGCAAATCCCTCCTGCGGTTGGGCGGGGGCTGATTCGCGGGAGCTGGAGGCGGGGGGGAACCACCCGGTGGCGGGCCACGTTGGAAACCTCCGGCCTCACGAGGCGGTGGGCTGGGAGGCTCTCCATTCAGAGGCGGGGCCCCCGGAGGAGGCGCCGCTTGCGGAGGAGGCGGAGGCACTCGCACCACCACGCGGATGCGGGAGCCAACCTCCGTGAGGACTGTCTCGGGCTCCATGCCATGAGGCAGCAGCTCTACGGAGGGAGGACCTCCCAAGGCTGTGCCGACTTCGAAGGGCCCATCGCGTGGCACCAGGGCCAGGTACCGCACCCCCTGCTCCTGGAGGTGGGTGAGCAGCCGCTCCAGCTTTGCGGAGGTGGGCGGCATGCCGAGGTCCCGAAGCCCCTGGCGAACGGCCTCAATGACCAGCTGCGCCTGGCCACGGACGAGGTTCTCGGAGATGTGGTGCACGCGCGAGTGGCTCACCACTGCGGAGAGCACCATCCCGCTGCCCATCAGGATCGCGGTGATGAGGATCCCCCAGCGCGACCACCGCATGAGGCGGACGGGGTCTCCAGCACGCATGTGCAGGAGCCTAGCACGCTCCGACTCCTGGCTCCTCGCCCTCACCATGGAGGGAGGGCAGAGCAAGGGGTGGACCAACCTCCCAGCCCCATCGAGACAGCGTCATTCCCCAGGGTTCCCCGCAGCACCCCGCCGGTGTCTCCGACGGGTGCTGCGGAATCCGCACCTGGGAGTGCGGAATGTGCACGTGCTCAGTCCCTGGCGGGGCTCAGCGCTCGGCCGTCTTCCCCATCGGCGGGCCCTGGAGCACCACCTTGCGGTTGAACGCCTGGTCCACGCGGCCGAGGAAGTCGCGGAACGCCGCGTACTCATCCACCTTCACGCGCGCAGAGGTCATCGCCACCTCGCCGTCGGCGATGAGCTTGCCGCCCTCCTGGCGGTAGGTCAGCTTCACCCGGCCCCAGGAGTGCTTCTCCTCGAGCGGCGGCGGCAGCTCGGACACCGTGTAGCCCGCGGGTAGCGTGTAGTTCAGCGTGAACTGGTTCATCCACGGGCCCTGCATCACCAGGTCGAACCGGCGCTCCACCAGCGTGGCGTAGGCCTGCTGGTAGGTGCGGCCCGTGCCGAACGGCAGGAAGCGCAGCGCCGAGCCCGACACCACCTCCGCGTAGCGCGGAATCGTCATCGTGAAGTCCATGTCCACGTCGTGGTCCAGCAGCGTGGTGTCATTGAGCTTCACCTCGTTCACCGTGAGCCCCGGGAAGCTCTGCGCCCAGGCGCGCTCGAAGGTGGACTTGCGCGTGGCCGTCGTGCGGTACGCCCGCCGGTACTCCGCCGCCTGCTGGCCGCCCACCGTGCTCAGGCCCTTCACCACCGCGCCCCCGTCCGGCCTGAGCGCCACGTCCATGGTGAGCCGCGTGACGTTCTCCTCGTACTTGGCCTCGGGCGTGACGCGGAAGGTGCTCGTCCCATCCGGCTCGACGATGAGCACCGTGGCCCGCCGGTCCGCGCTCGGCAGCTCGCGCGCCCCGTGGAACTCCGCCGTCCCGTCCAGGAAGGTGTCGTACTTGGGGATGTAGACGATGGCGTGGTTGAAGGCCGCCAGGCTCGCCGGCTCCTCACCGATGTAGCCCAGGTTCCGCATGCGCAAGAGCACCATGCGGCTGTCCACCCCCGCAATCTTCAGCATCGCGTGGATGAGGCTCGCCTTGTCCTTACAGTCGCCGAAGCGCCGCGCCAGAATGCGGTCTACCCGGTACGGCTTGTAGCCGTGGATGCCGAACTCCAGCGCCACGTAGCGCGTGTTGGCCACCACGAAGTTGTAGACGGCGCGAATCACCGCCTGATCATCCTTGCGGTCCACGCCCGTGAGCACGCGGTCCACCGTCTGGCGCAGCTCGTCGTTGGGCGTGAGCTGATCCCTTACCAGGCCCCACCAGTAGCGGCTCACCTGCTCCCAGGACTTGTACGTGGACACGTGCAGCGGCGGCGCCACCTCGGCCCAGCCCGGCATGCCCGGCTCTGGCACCACCTTGGGCACGCCCTTCGTCTTCCACTGGTAGAGCATGCGCCCGCCGTCCATCTCCTCCGTGGTGGCTGCCAGGCCCGGCACCTTCGAGGCGTTGGAGTACAGGGCGCGCTCCTTGGGCATGTCCACCGAGTACTGGAAGCGCAGCTTCGGGTAGATGCCCTGGATGTTCTCCACCTCGCCGAAGTAGTCCGACAGCAGGTTGTCCTGCGCCGTGTCCTCGATGCGGTACTGCAGCTCCAGCACGTCGCCCGGCGCCAGCGCGGGGAAGTTCAGCATCTTCGCGCGGGCGTCGTAGTACATGCCCGTCCACGGCTCGTTGATGTTGCGCTCGGTGTCGCTGTAGCTGTCCACCACGGAGCCGTCCGGCTTGGTGATGCGCGCACGCAGCACCTTCACCTCCTGGCGATCCGGCGAGTACGCCACCGGCTGCGTGCGGAAGTCCTCCACACCGCGCTGGTTGAGCACCTTCACCACCAGCTGGTGCAGCCGGCTCGTGAGCCCGTTCTTCTGCACGCGCACGTAGGTGTTCTCCACCACGTAAACCGCGTCCTCGTTCGGGTAGGCCTCCACTTCCTTGATGAGCGGCGTGGCGTCCACCAGGTACTTCGTGCCGTAGCCGCCGGACTCGCCCTTCAGGGTGCGCAGCGCCTCCTTCAGAGAGGGGTTCTGCGGCCGCAGCACCAGCGCCCGCTCCATGGCGGCCATGGCCTCATCCCGGCGCCCAGCGGCCAGCAGCGCACGGCCCTCGCGCTCGTAGATTTCAGGCTCGTCCGGGGCCAGCGCCCGGGCCTCGGCGAAGTTCGCCACCGCCGCGTCCACCTGCCCGTTGGCGGCGCGCAGCTCACCCAGCCGCACGCGCGAGTCATTGTCGAAGGGGTTCAGGCCCAGCTGCGTGGAGTACTCGCGCGTGGCCGCCTCCACCTGCCCGAGGTCCGCCAGCATCGAGCCCAGCATGCGGCGGCTCGGCGAGTCGTCGTAGCGCAGCGCCAGCAGCACGCGCAGCCGATCCAGCACCTCCTGGGTGCGCTCCAGCTTGCGCGAAGACATGGCCGCCGCCCGCACCACCCGGGGCACGCGAGGCTGGCGGCGGAACGTCTCCTCCACCATCAGCTGTGCCTTGGCCGGCTCGCCCAGCGCCTCGTACGCGCGCGCCAGCGTCAGCTGCGCCGAGCCCGCGTCGGGCGCCTTTTCCACCACCGGCATGAGCAGCGGGGGCACGCGCTCCGGGTGGCCGCGATCCAGCTCGTGCTCGGCCAGCGCCACGCGCGCCGACACCGAGTCCGGCGCCGCCTTGAGGGCCGCCTCCAGGTAATAGCGCCGCAGGTTGAGGTCATCCCGCTGGTTCGACGCGGCCAGCAACTGCAGGCCCACGTCAGCCGGGGCCCCCTTGGCCGCGCGCTCGGACTCCGCCGCGGCGGTGTGCTCGCGCTCGTCATACGCGCGGAAGAAGGAGAGCACCGTGGCGTACTCGCCGCGCAGCGTGGCGTCCTCCGGCTTCTTCTCCACCAGGGCGCGCATCGCCGAAGTCACCGTGGGCAGCACCTGAGGCGCCGGGCCCGTGCCCCGCTCCAGCGCGGGCGGAGTCCCCGGCAGCGCCACCTTCACCGCGCCGCGACCGCCCATCGGCTCCTGGCGCAGATAGAAGCCCAGCGGGCCCGTCTCCTGGCACACCTTGAGGAGCACGCGGTTGAGCCCCTTGCGCAGCTTCACCGCCACGCGGCTCTGGTCCGGCCGAGGCTGGTTGTACCGGTCCTCGCGCGCCGCCACCTGCCCGTTCACCCACAGCCGGAACGCTCCGGAGGTACCCACGCCCAGCGCCACCTGCGTCTCCGCGGGCGCCTCCAGCCACGTGAGCGCGTACGCCACCGCCTCGCGGTTCGGGCGCACCGCTGCGGCCAGATCCACATAGCCGTCCGCCGGAGCCACGGCGAGCTTGCGCCAGGACACCTCGCGGCCCTTGGCGCCTGCGAACTTCGCGGACAGGTCCACCGTGGCCGCCTCGGGGCCGAAGTCGGTGTCACAGCCGCTCTTGCCCTCGTTCTCGAAGCCGCCGACGACGTAGTAGTCGTTGATGAAGCCCAGCGCGCGGTTCACCTCGGCGGCGCGCACGGTGCGGCTGCGGGCGCGCTCCAGGTCCATCAGCAGCATGGTCGCTGTGGCGCGCGTGCCCGGGTCCGCGCTGCGCTTGCTGGCGATGGTGGCGTAGGTGCTCACCAGCGGCGTGATGTCCTCGAGGTCCTCCACCATCCCGTGCAGACGGACGAGGTAGGCGGTGCCACGAGGCGAGTTGGAGAGCTCAAGTGCCTTGTCCGCCAGCGCCTGGGCGGCCTCGGCCGTGGGGTCGGCGGGCCTGGCCAGGGCCAGGAGCGGGCAGGTGAGCACCAAGAGTGCGGCGAGCCATGTGAAGCGCGACATCCGTCGTATCCCTCGTCCTTCGGTGGGGTGGGCCATGGGGGCCCCAGAAAGGGGCGACCCCGTGAACAGGCGCCGGGGGAAGCACCTTCCCCTGCATGCGGCCTCGGGCAGCATCCAGGCAACCGAAAACGCCACTGGGCGTGAAAAACACGTCGCCCCGGAGACACCTCTATAAGGAAGGAGGAGCGTCAGCCGGGGCGTGAGGACGGGGGGCGCGCCTGCCTCTCCGGCAGGCGAGGGGGCAGGCTAGAGCGAGCGGAGGTGCGAGGGGTTCGGCGGCTGGCCCGGGGTCAGCTCGGCGCAGGCGGCGAACTCATCCGCCGCGAGCATCTCGGAGGCAGACAGGATGCGGTCCACGTCCAGCAGCAGGACGAGCCCGTTGCCATGGCGGCCCATGCCAGCGATGAAGGAGTCCATGTTGCTGGTGGCGCCGAAGGAGGGAGCGGCCACCACGTCCCTCGAGCTGAGGTGGACCTGGGCGCCCAGCGTGTCCGCCGTCAGCCCCAGCAGCGCCGTCTGGCCATCGTGCTGCACCGTCACCACGAGGACCACGGTGCGCGCGGCGGTGGAGCGGAACGCCTGTCCGAGCCGAGAGCCGAGATCCACCACCGGCACCGGCTTGCCGCCCACGGGAATGGCCCCGCGCATGAAGCGGGGCGCAGCGGGGACGTGGGTGACGGCGACGTCGGTGAGCACCTCGCGGACACACTCTGCGGGAATGGCGTAGTGCTCCCCACCCAGCATGAAGGTGGAGTACCGCTCAGCCTGCCCTGGCACCAGCGCCAGCGTCATAAGGTCACCTCGATCACGATCAGACAGAGGGGGAGAGTGCTGACCGGCGGTACAAACAGCTAAGTTGTGAAAATATATATGATCTAAAATCTGAGGAAACAAGCGAGAGCCTCAGATCAGCCAAGCCTCGGCCCGCCGGGAAACGCAGACTAGCTCAAGTAGGGCCAGGTAGGGAGGAATCAGTTATGAGGTGAGGCTGTAGGCGCGTGCCACGGCGAGCACCTCGACATGAGCGGCCCCCGCCTCCCGCAGTGCCTGGACGGCGGCGCGGGCGGTGGCCCCGGTGGTGAAGACGTCATCGATCAAGAGCAAGGATTGGCCCTTCACGGAGGGCGTGGCGGTGAACGCTTCGGCGACATTCTGGGCTCGCTCTGCCTCGGAGAGGCCGACCTGGCGCTGAGTCTCTCGCGTCCGTGAGAGCAGACCCACGGGGGCACGGCGGCCCGTGGCGCTCGCGAGCGCACCGGCCAGCAACTGGGTCTGATCGTATTGACGCTCCCGGAAGCGGCGCGCGTGGAGCGGTAGCGCCACGAGCACCGGAGGCGCTCGGCGGAGAAAAGCGCTGGCCTCGTGCGCGAGAAGTTCCCCCAGGGGATGAGCGAGCTCGGGGTGGTCCTCGTACTTGAAGCGGTGGATGGCGCGGGCCACGGGCCCTTCATGAGCGAAGGGCGCCCAGGCGCGTGCGAAGGGAGGCGGAGAAACACGGCACCGCGGGCACTGCCCCGAGGGAAAGGTGCCAGGCTCGGCGCAGGCGCGGCAGCAGGCGGGCGGGACGCGCTCCAGGGCGGTGTCACACGTCTCGCAGAAGAAGGCGCGCGCGGAGATGACCTTCGCGCACGCCAGACACGCGGGCGGGTAGAGCAGCTCCAGCAGCCCAGGCAGGACCGATGACTTTGGGAGATGCATGCCCGGGGGCAATGCACGTCCCGGGCCAGCACCTCTCCGAGGGGCGGAGGCAGGCGCCCCATCTCACCGCGTGGACGGACCGTCCGTCACCGTGGACGGTCCCTCCGCGAACTCACAGCGGGAGCCTCAGAGGAGGCCCTGGCGGTTCATCTCCTTGGGCTGGGGCAGACCCATCACCTTGCAGAGGGTGGGAGCGATGTCCGCCAGCACGCCGGGGCGCAGCTTCTGGCCGCGGAAGTCCGGGTGAATCAGATAGAAGGGCACCGGGTTGAGCGTGTGCGCGGTGTGCGGCTCGCCCGTCGTGGGATCCGTCATCAGCTCGCAGTTGCCGTGGTCCGCGGAGATGACGAGGGCCCAGTTGTTGCGCTGGCACGCGGCACCCAGCTGTCCAAGGCACTCGTCCACCGCCTTCACCGCCTTCATGGCCGCGTCCAGCTTGCCGCTGTGGCCCACCATGTCCGGGTTGGCGAAGTTCACCAGCGCGAAGTCGTATTTGCCCGAGTCGATGCGCTTGACGAGCTCGGCCGTCACCTCGTGCGCGGCCATCTCCGGCTTCAGGTCATACGTCTTCACGTCGCGCGGCGACTGCACCAGGTGCCGTTCCTCGCCGGGGTAGACCACCTCGCGGCCGCCGTTGAAGAAGAACGTCACGTGGGCGTACTTCTCGGTCTCCGCCGTGCGGAACTGCTTGAGGCCCTGGTGCGCCAGCAGCTCGGGGAAGATCTCCTGCGGCTGCTCGGGCCCGTAGGCCACCGGCAGGTTGAAGGTCTCGTCGTACTGGGTCATGCAGATGTAGCGCCCCAGCACGAGCCCGCCCCGCTCGAACTCCTTGAACGTCGGGTCCGCCAGCGCGCGCGTCATCTCGCGGGCGCGGTCCGCGCGGAAGTTGAAGAACATCACCACATCGCCATCGCGGATGCGGCCCACGGGGGTGCCGTCGCCCTGGGTAATAACGGTGGGCTTCACGAACTCGTCGGTCACCTTCTCCGCGTACGAGGCGCGGATGGCCGCCAGCGCGTCCGGGGCCTTCTCGCCCTGGCCGAATACGATGCTGTCATACGCGAGCTTCACGCGATCCCACCGCTTGTCGCGGTCCATGCCGTAGTAGCGCCCTCCCACGGTGGCGATGCGCGCGGCGTGGGTCTCCTTGAGGAAGCGCTCCAGCTCCTCCACATAGCCCAGGCCGCTCTGCGGCGGCGTGTCGCGCCCATCGAGGAACGCGTGGATGTAGACCTGCGGCAGCCCGCGATCCCGCGCGGCCTTCAGCAGCGCGTAGAGGTGCTCCATGGAGGAGTGCACGCCACCGGGAGACACCAATCCGAGCAGGTGGAAGGCCTTGCCGTCGGCCTTGGCCTTGTCCATGGCGGCGCGGATGACGGGGTTGCTGCCCAGCTCACCGGACTCGGCGGCGCGGTTGATGCGCACCAGATCCTGGTAGACGATGCGGCCGGCGCCGATGTTGGTGTGGCCGACCTCCGAGTTGCCCATCTGCCCTTCAGGCAGGCCCACGGCCAGACCCGAGGTCTGCAGCTCGGTGAAAGGGAATCCGTTCGAGATGCGGTCGAGGTTCGGGGTTCCGGCCAGGAGGATCGCGTTGTCCGTGCGCTCCTTGCGGATGCCCCAGCCATCCAGGATGCAGAGAAGGACCTTGTGCGCTGGTTTCATGCGCCGGAACCTAACTCCGGCAGCGCTTTCAGGCCACTTGCTCTGACAGGTGCTGGTCCACCAGGGTCTCGTTCAGACGGGTGGGCATGGGCTCCATGCGCAGCCACGGGGTCTGCCAGCTCAGCAGCTCGCGAGCGGCCGACTCGGCCTCCGTCTCGCCGCAGACCGCGTGGACGATCTTCCCCCGGACGAGCTGCAGGTGGCCCGCCTTCAGCCCCGCCTTCACCTGCAGCGTGCACGTGTCCTGCTCGTACGAGAGGACGCGCAGCAAGTCATGCAGCCCCACGGGGCGGTAGTCCCCGCGCTCCACGCTCCGCAGGCCCTCGCGCACGTAGGAGAGGAGCACGTTGGGCCGCAGGGACGTGCTCAGGTGGCCTCTCCAGCAGAGCTGGCCCTGCATGCCCCGGGACGGCTTCGCGGCACTCATCGTCAGCACCGGCACCTTGGAGCGGTAGTTGGCCATGTAGGCCAGCAAGTCGAGCCCCTGACGCTCGGGCATCCCCAGATCGGTGATGACGAGGTCCACCTCTTCCTCGCACATGGTCCACAGCGCGCCATGGAAGCTGGAGGCCAGCACCAGGCGGAGGTCCGAGTGCGGCGCGAAAGCGCAGGTCACCGTGTCACGGGTGCTGGAGTCGGTGCTGAGGAGGAGCACGGTCTTCATGCTCACTCCTTGAAGCAACCAAGATGCCATGCCTGGAACGCCAGCAAATACCCGGAATCTCAAGGACTGAAAACGAAGGGCGGGCCTGGAAAGCCTGTAGCCCTCCAAACCCGCCCTGTACATTCTGGGGTCTTACGATGGCTATGAGTTTTGCCTCAGCGCTTATTTCCGTTCCGGATGTGGCTGAGCTCCTGGAGCGCTGTCTGCACGCCGTCCCAGTTGCCAGCGCCCGTGCGGAACTGCCGGAGCGCCGCCTCCAAACGTGCCGCCGCACTGCTCACCTGCGCGAACCCATAGGCGCCTGCGGTGCCATGCAGCGTGTGCGCGAGCTTGAGGGCCTCCTCCAGCGCCTGGGGGGAGCCCTGCTGCGCCCGAGCGGTCGCGTTCGCCAACTCACGGTACTTCTCTGGGAGGCGGGCGCCGTACTCGGCGTTCAGCGCGGCAATGGCGGCGGCGGTTTCCTCGTCCATGAGCCCATGATGCCGTTGTCCGTCAGCGCTAGGGAACTCCGGGGCCTCCGGCTCTTCAAGAAGAGGGCATCAGCCGCTTGATTTCTTTGGGCAGCGTCAGTGGATCGAACGGCTTGCCAATGACGCCCAGGGCCCCCAGCTCCAGGTAGCGCGCCACATCCTGCGCCTGGAGCTTCGCCGTCATGAAGATGATGGGCAGGGCCGCTGTGACGGCCTGAGCCCTCAGTCGGCCGAACGTGGTGAGCCCGTCCAAGTCCGGCATCTGCACATCCAGCAGGATGAGATCCGGCAGCTCGGCGGCGGCCTTGGTGACGGCCTCCATTCCTGACGAGGCCAACACCGTCTGCCACCCTCCCACACGGCTCAGGCTCAGGAAGCCGATGGTGCGGATATCGACCTCGTCATCCACGAGCAGGACCTTGCGGATCATCACCCCTTACCTTTCGTCGTGTTCTCAGAGGACGCGGCAGGGTCCCCCTCTCACGCGAGTGCAATTCAGGTGCCGCGGGTGACGGCTCCGTCAACCCCTCGAATCCTGGCGAGAGAGCCGTGCCGCTGTGGGGTGAGCGGGTGTGCCATTTTGCGACAAGGGATTCGAAGCTGCGGGAGGGGCGTGGTGTTTTGCCACATCAGCTGTTGGGGCGGCTGGGAGGCGTCTCGGAGGAGACCAGGCCGTAGCGCTCCAGCTTGCGGTAGAGCGTGGTGCGGTCGAAGCCGAGCACTCGGGCCGCCAGCGTCTTGTTGCCTCCCACGGACTGCATGACGCGGGAGATGTAGCGGCGCTCCACCTCCTCCATGGGGATGAGCTCGCTGGGGTCATCTCCGGCGACGACGACGTGCGAGGACTTGAAGGCGCGGATGCGCTCGGGCAGGTCATCCGGCACCAGCTGGTCGCCGCGCGTGAGCGCCACCGCACGCTCGATGCAGTTCTGCAGCTCGCGCACGTTGCCCGGCCAGGAGTACGCCGTGAGCGCCTTGGCCACCTCGGGGGACAGGCCGGTAACGCCCTTGTTGGCCCGGGCGGCGAAAATCTGGAGGAAGTGCTGCGCCAGCACCAGCACGTCTCCGCCGCGCGCCCTCAGCGGTGGCAGGTCCACTTGGATGACGTTCAGGCGGAAGTAGAGGTCCTGCCGGAACTTGCCCTCGGCAATGGCCGTCTCCAAATCCTTGTTGGTGGCGGCGATGAGGCGCAGGTCCACCGGTACCTCCGCGTCCGCGCCCACCGGCCGAACCTTCCGCTCCTGCAGCGCCCGGAGCACCTTCACCTGGAGGTGGATGGGCATGTCGCCAATCTCGTCCAGGAACAGGGTGCCGCCGTCGGCCTGCTGGAAGAGGCCCGCGCGCGCCGAGCGCGCATCCGTGAAGGCGCCCTTGGCGTGGCCGAACAGCTCGCTCTCCAGCAGCTGCTCGGGCACCGCCGCGCAGTTCACCGCCACGAAGGGCCCATCCTTGCGCTTGCCCCGGCTCCACAGGGCGCGCGCCACCACCTCCTTGCCCGTGCCGCTCTCGCCGATGATGAGCACCGAGGACTCGGACTCGGCCACCCGGTCCAGGAGGTCGAACAGCCGCTGCATGGCGGGGCTGCTGCCCAGCAGGTCCGCGAACCGGCCACCCTCGGCCACCGCCCGGCGCAGCCGGTTGACCTCTTGCCGCAGCCGGTGGCGCTCCACCGCGCGCGACAGCGTCATCCCCAGCGTCTCCATGTCCGGGGGCTTGATGGCGAAGTCATAGGCGCCCGCACGCAGCGCGCCCACCACCGAGTCGAACGTGCCGTGCGCCGTCAGAACCACCACCGGGAGATCCGGCCGCGTAGCGGCTACGCGCTGGCACAGCTCCAGCCCGCTCATGCCCGTCATGTTCAGGTCCGTGAGGACCACGTCCGCGTCCTCGGCCTGGAGGGCCTCCAGGGCCGCCGCGCCCGACGTGCGGAACAGGGCTTGGAAGCTCATGGCCTTGAGCTTCAGCGCCAGCAGTCGGCACAAGCTTTCGTCGTCATCCACGATGAGCACACGGCCTTGCATCAGGGCACCCTCTCTCCTTTCGCGCATTGTGCTGCAAGAGGGGGGCGGCGTCTTTCGCTAGGTATTCTCCAATGGATGAAAGTGAGGGAGTGGGCTCAATGGGCAGGGGAGCGGCCAGGGAAGGGGAACGTCGCTAGACACTCCGTCCCAGGGAGCGTAAGGCGCGCTCTGCCCTCCCGTGCAGGGTCCTTCGGCCATGCGCAGAGGGAGGGACAAGGAGCGTGAGGCAATGCGAGTCCTGGGACTGTTGGTAGGGCTGGTGGCGCTGACGGCGGCGGCGAAGCCCGTGCAGAAGCCGGTCAAGTACGAGCTGAGCGGGACGAAGCTCGAAGGCGTGTTGATCTACGACGATTCGGTGAAGACTCCGCGCCCGGGCCTGGTGCTGGTCCCCAACTGGTTGGGAATCAATGCACCGAACCTGAAGCAGGCGGCGGAGATCGCCGGGAAGAGCTACATCCTCTTCGTGGCGGACATGTACGGCGAGACTTTGCGCCCCAAGAACACGGACGAGGCGGGCAAGGCCGCGGGTGCGGTGAAGGGCGATCGCCACCTGATGCGCGCGCGGGTGAACAAGGCGCTGGAGCAGCTGCGCTCGGAGGGCAAGGCGGTGGGGCTGGACGCGAAGAAGCTGGGGGCCATCGGCTTCTGCTTCGGCGGCACGAGCGTGCTGGAGCTGGCGCGCAGCGGCGCGGACGTGGCGGGGGTGGTGTCCTTCCACGGGGGCCTGGACGCACCCCTGGCGGCGGAGGGCAAGGGCCTCACGGCGAAGGTGCTCGCGCTGCACGGGGCGGATGACCCGTACGTGCCGGCCGCCGAGGTGACGGGCTTCCAGGAGGAGATGCGCAAGGCGAAGGCGGACTGGCAGCTCGTGTCGTACGGCAACGCGGTGCACAGCTTCACCGACGTGGACGCCAACGTCGCGGGCCAGGCCCAGTACAATCCGAAGGTGGCCAAGCGCGCCTACCAGGCGATGAACGACTTCTTCGCCGAGGCCTTCGGCGGCTGAGTCCGCAACGCCTGCTCCCTGGAGTCTCCATGTCCCGCTTCTTCCGTGCTGTCTCCTGCCTGGCCCTGGCCGGGTTGTTCACCCACTGCGCGACCTCCTCCGGCGCGGGAGGGTCCACCGCCGGTGACGGCGCCCTGCGCTTCGCCTGGCCGGAAGGGCTCGCGGTCCAGGTCTCCTCCGCCAGTACGGTGACGGACAGCGGGGAGGCACCGGAGCAGTCGTCGCTCGAATACACGCTGCGCCTGGAGGGGCAGGGCGAGGAGCGGAAGCTGAGCTTCGAGCCGAAGCCACAGCCAGGAGAAGGAGCGCCGCCTGCCGAGGGCGCTCCGCCTCAGCTGCCGACGCTCATCCTCGGACCGAAGGGAGAGCTGCGGCGCATCGAAGGCATCGACAAGACCGTGCAGGAGATGCTCCAGGAGGCCGAGAGCCAGGGCATTCCAAAGGAGCAGCAGGAGCAGATCATCGGACTGGTGCGGGATGCGATGGATCGGGCCGCCCAGACGCAGTGGGAGATGCTGGTGGGGAAGTGGATCGGGCTCGCCTTGAAGCCGGGCGAGTTCGTGGAGCGCAAGAGCCAGACCCTGGTGCCCCTCTTCGGGAGTCTGGCGGCCACGCGTGAGAAGGTGACGCTGAAGGAGCGCGTCCCCTGCACCGAGGGCGCGGCGGAGAAGCGCTGCGTGCGGCTGGTGCTGGAGTCCTCAGTGGATCCCGAGGGGCTCGAGCGCTCTGGCACGGAGTTGGTGCGCCAGCTGAAGGCCACCATGAAGGCCAACATGGGGCTACCGGACGCGGCCATTCCGGAGATGACCGTGGCGGCGCTGCAGGTGGACAACACCGTGGAGTTCATCGTCGAGCCGGAGACGCTGGTGCCGCACCTGCAGCGCTCGACGACGAAGTCCCACGTGGTGTTGCAGGAGGAGGGCGGAGAGAAGAAGGAGATCGACAACCAGCGCCAGTATGTGGACCGGTTCACGCCCGGGGCGCGTTAGTCCCGGGCGCCGCCGCGCGTCTTGTAGGTGAGCACGGGGGCCAGGGTGGCCACCACGCGCACGAGCCCCGCCTCCACCAGGTCCGTCACCACGCGGTCAATGGGCTTGTACGCGGGCGGGGCCTCCTCGAAGAGCAGGTCGCGGTCCTCGCAGATGACGTGGCTCTTGAAGGAGGTGCGGGTCAGGGACTCGGCGGTGAAGCGCTCGCGCATCCGCTCACGCGCGTGGGTGCGGTTCCACTTGCGGCCGGCGCCGTGCGCCAGACTGTGCGCGCTCGCGGAGCCCTCGCCCACGGGGAGGACCAGGTAACTCAAAGCGCCGCGGCTGCCGGGAATCACAACGGGGCCCTGGTCCGAGGGCGCCGCGCCCTTGCGGTGCAGCCAGCACGTGCAGCCGTCCACCTCACGCGAGATGACGCTGTTGTGGCACACGTCCAGCACCCGCCGCCCCGTGGAGCCGATGCCGTCCATCATGCGCTGGGCAATCAGCGCGCGGTTCGCCCGGCCCCAGGCCACCGCATGGTCATGCCGCTTCAAGTACCGCCGCGCGTCGTCCGAGTCCTCCGGCAGCCCGCCCGCGCCATGCTTGTCCACGTGGGTCCGCAGCGTGGCCTCGCCCAGTCCTCGTGAGCCGGAGTGGATGAGCATCAGCACCCGGTCCTCTCTCAGCCCCAGCGAGGCGAAGACCTCCGCGTCATGCACCGAGTCCACCCGTTGGAGCTCCGCGAAGTGGTTGCCCCCGCCGACCGTGCCGAGCGCCAGCTCGAAGCCCGCGGGCTCTACTCCCTGGTCCGCGAGGAAGGCCTCCGCGTTGCCCTCCCAGGGTCCATCCAGGTTCAGCTTCGCCGCCCACCGCTCCAGCTTTGCCTTGCGCGCTGCAAGCTCTACATCCCACAGCCCCATCCCACAGCCGATGTCGTTGCCGACAAGGAAGGGATAGAGGAAGCCCTCGGAGGCGAGTGCCGCGCCCACCGGAGCGCCTTTGCCCGGGTGGATATCGGGCAACCCCACCGCGAGCCGCATGCCCGGCAGCCTGGCCACCGCTTCGAGCTGCCGGACGGCCTCGCCTTCCACCCAGGATTGCGACGAGGCAACGATTCGGACGCGAGCGCTGGAGGGGGCCGGAGTGGGGGAGGTCATCATGGGCCGCCGGACGCGAGCGCCGCACACGGACTGACGCTCAGACGCCCCGCGTCACTTGTGGTACGGCTCACCTTTGATGATGGTGAACGCGCGGTAGATCTGCTCAATGAGCACCAGCCGCGCCAGCCGGTGCGGCAGCGTCATCCGCGAGAGCGACAGGGTGAGGTGCGCAGCCTGGCGGACCGACTCGTCCAGGCCCTCGTCACCGCCGATGACGAAGAGCAAATCCTTGGCTCCGGTTTGCGCCTTGGCCAGGTAGCGGCTGAGCTCCACCGAGTCCAGCTGCTTGCCCCGCTCGTCCATTGCCACGAGCCAGTCCTGGGGCTTGAGGCGGCCGAGGATGACCTCGGCCTCGGCGGTCTTGGCATCCCCGGGCTTGAGCTTCTTGCCGCTGGCCTCGGGCAGCTCCACCAGCTCGAAGCGCGTGTAGTGCTCCAGGCGCGAGGCGTACTCACGCACGCCCGGCTCGAACAGCCCGGAGCGATCCTTGCCCATCGACAGCAGCCTTACCTTCAGGAGAGCTTCTCCCGAGGCGCGTCAGCCCAGAGGCCCTCGAGATCATAGAAGGCGCGCACGTCGTCGAGGAACAGGTGCGCCACCACCTGGTGGTAGTCCAGGAGCACCCACTGCCCGGTCTCCCGGCCCTCGGTGCCCGCGGGGGACAGGCTGTCCTCCTGCTTGAGCTGGGTGTGCACCGTCTCCGCCATGGCGCTCACCTGCCGGTCGCTGTCGGCCGAGGCCAGGACGATGTAGTCCGCGTAGGAGGACATGCCGCGCACGTCGAGCACCAGCACGTCCTTGGCCTTCTTGTCCACGAGCAGCTGGCCAATCTTGTGGGCCAGGGCCTTGGCGCGCGGGTTCTCGGGAGGACTGGCAGCGGCCTCGGGCTGCTGCGGCAGCAACTTCTTGCGCTGCCTGGGCGGCGCCAACCGCTTGCGTGCTACGGGCTTCTTGGCTGCGGGCTTCTTGCCGCGGGCCGCCGGAGCCTTCTTCGCGCTGCCCTTCGCCTTGGGAGAGCCTGTCTTCGTCTTCGTCTTCGTCTTCTTCTTCAATGCCATGTGTGGAGCACCCTAGCGCACCTGCCCGCTGCCGTGGACGACGTACTTCTGACTCGTCAACTCTCGTAAACCCATGGGGCCGAAGGCGTGGAGCCGGCTGGTGGAGATGCCAATCTCCGCGCCCAGCCCCAGCTCGCCCCCGTCGTTGAACCGGGTGGAGGCATTCCACAGCACCCCGCTGGCTGTCACCTCCCGGGTGAAGCGCGAGGCCACCTCCGCATCCCCGGTGACGATGGCCTCGGTGTGTTCACTGCCGTACCGGGCAATGTGTGCCAGCGCCCCGTCCAGGTCCTTCACCACGCGTACGGCCAGGATGAGGTCCAGGAACTCCTGCCCGTAGTCGTCCTCGGTGGCGGGCTTCACGGGGATGCCCGCGCGCGAGAGCACCGCCACGGTGGTCGGGCAGCCGCGCAGCTCCACCTTCTTGTCCACCAGGACGCGCCCCACCTTGGGCAGGAAGCGCTCCGCGACGGAGCGGTCCACCAGGAGACATTCAGCGGCATTGCAGACGCCAGGGCGGCTGGCCTTGGCGTTGACGGTGATGCGGGTGGCCATGTCCAGGTCGGCGGCCTCGTGGACGTAGACGTGGCAGACGCCCTTGTAGTGCTTCACCACGGGGATGCGGGCGTTCTCCGCGACGAAGCGGATGAGCCCCTCGCCGCCCCGGGGAATGCACAGGTCGATGAGGCCCTCCAGCTTGAGCAGCTCCAGGAGCGACTCGCGCTCGCCCGCGGGGACCACTTGAATGGCGTTCTCCGGGAGACGCGCCTCCACGAGCCCCTGGCGCAGGGCCTTGGCGATGGCCTGGTTGGAGCGGGCGGACTCGCTGCCGCCGCGCAGGAGCACGGCGTTGCCGCTCTTGAGACACAGGGCGGCGGCGTCGCTCGTCACGTTGGGGCGGGATTCGTAAATCATGAGCACCACGCCCAGGGGGAGGCGCACCTTGCGGATCTGAAGCCCGTTGGGGCGCGTCCACTGCTCGGTGACTTCGCCCACGGGGTCCTTCAGGTCGGCCACGGCCTCCACGGCTCGGGCCATGGACTCCAGGCGCTGGGCATCGAGCAGGAGCCGGTCGATGAAGGCGGCGTTCTTTCCGGCCTTGCGGGCGGCGGCCACGTCCTCGGCATTGGCGGCGAGGATGAAGGGAGCGGCGGCGCGCAGGTGGAGGGCCATGCGCAGCATGGCCGCGTCCTTCTGGCGGGAGGGGATGGTGGCGAGGGCCCGGGAGGCGGCTCGGGCGGTCTCGGCGAGGGTTCGCACGTCTTCCTTGGCAACCGTCATGCCTCTCCTCTATCAGAGGCGCATGAGCGATGCCCGGTTGGAGCAGTTCAAGCAGATGGTGGCCGAGTTCCCCGACTCCCCCATGGCCCAGTTTTCTCTCGGCAAGGCCTACCTGGAGCGGCGGCAGTACGCCGAGGCGGCCAAGACCCTGGAGGAGGCGGTGCGGTTGGATCCGCAGTACGCGGCGGCGATGGTGTCCCTGGGGGATGCCTACGCGGGGGCGGGGCAGGCAGACAAGGCGCGCGAGGTGTTCGCCCAGGCCAAGGAGAAGGCGCTGGCGCAGAACCACCCAGGTCTGGCGGAGGAGATCGACGAGCGGGTCGCGGACCTGGGGTAGGAGCCGCGCGTCCGTCTCCCTTCACGTGAGGCGGTCGATGGGCAGTACCTCCAGGGGGAGCGCCACCGGCCCGCGCATGGTCAGGGCGGGACTCCACACGGTCTGCTCCGGCCGGCCGGTCAGCCCGCCGCAGCGCGGCAGCAGGGCTTCGAGCCCCAGCCGCGCCTCCAGCCGCGCCAGCGGGGCCCCCAGACAGAAGTGCACGCCGTGGCCGAAGGCGAGATGGGTGGTCTCGGTCCGGTCCATGTCGAACCGGTCTCCGTCTCGCACATGGCGCTCGTCCCTCAGCGCCGAGGCGATGAGGGGCATCACCAGTGCCCCCTCGGGGATGCGCACGCCGGACAGCTCTACTTCGGTGGTGGTCACCCGCAGCACGCCTTGCGTGGGAGGCTCGTAGCGCAGCATCTCCTCGAGGAAGCGGGGGATTCGCGCGGGCTCCTTGCGCACCAGGGCGAACACCTCGGGGGATTCGCGCAGCAGCCACATCGCGTGGCCCATCAGGTGCACCATGGTCTCCAGCCCTGCGGCCAGGAGCAGGAAGAGGAAGCTGAGCAGCTCCGGGGGCGTGAGCGCCTCGCCGTCCACCTTCGCCTGGAGCAGCGCGCTCATGATGTCCTCCTGGGGCCGATGGCGGCGTGCCTCGAGCGCCTCCTCCAGGTACGCAGTCAGCTCTTCCATGGAGCTGCGCACCTGCTGCTGGCGCGCCGTGTTTCCCGCCGGCATGGAGGTGATGGCCACGACATCCTCCGCCCAGCGCTTCACTCGCCGGAACAGAAAGGTGTCCAGCCCCATCAGGTGGCCGATGACGCTCGAGGCCAGCGGGACGGCGAACGCCTGGATGAAGTCCACTTGGCGCTGCTCCAGCATTTGAGCCACCAGCGGCTCCGCGACGGAGCGGATGAAGGGCTCCAGGCGGGACACCGCGTTGGACGTGAAGGCCTGTTGTACGAGCCCTCGCAGCCGTCCATGCCTGGGGGGATCCGCGAAGCTCATCGCGGAGGAGAGGGGGTGGGGACCTCCCAGCCAGGGCGCGTGGAGTGCTCCTGCCAGCTTCGAGGAGGAGAAGAGCTCCGGGTGCTTGAGGGCGTAGAGCACGTCCTCCTGCCGAGTGAGGAGCCACATCCCCCGCGGCTCCGCTTGGCAGACAGGGGCCTCGCGCCGCAGCCTCGCGTAGAGGGGGTACGGGTTGGCCCGGACTTCTGGGGACAGCAAGTTGGGCCGTTCACTCATGAGAGGGAGTGCCTCGGATTCATAGCCCAGAGATTATATCGCCGCGGAGTGAGCGCGGCTCGTGCCATGGACCCTGCGCGAGCCACGCTGGTAGATGTGAAGGTCCCTATAGGGATCCTCTTCGCGAGGTGCGGCGCGAGGGAGATGAAGGGCAGGCTCTCAATCGTCGCCAAGGTCCGTCTATTTGGGGCCGCCCCAGGCCTCGATAACGCAGTCCAGGATTTGGGCGCAGGCTCCCGCCAGGCAGGCATCGCTCCTCTGGACTGCTGTCTCGACCAGGAGCTCCGTGCCGTTCGTGGAGGCGCACAGCGAGCTTGGGAGATCGCCCGCGCAGGCCGCCTGACGAGAGGCGCAGTGCGTACGGAAGGTCTCATCCGCGGCCCGGGTGGGCATCGCATCCGCCACCTGAGTGAAGCAGTCGTCCTCGCTCACGCTGCAGCTCGCTGTCAGACAAGTACGCAGCGAGGACCGAGCCGCATCGAGGTACAGGCCCGCGCGGGCCGTACAGGCCGAGGCGTTGCAGAAGTCGGACGAGTTCTGTGGGTCACAAGCCGTCCGGTGGGTGCAGAGGGCCTGACAGTACTCCCGCGAGGCATCGACTCCTCCGTCGGCGGTGGAGCCACCGTCCGGTCCCGCATCCGGTACCGTGGGACCGGCATCGGGCCGAGTGTCCGGGTCATTGTCCGTGCAACCCATGATGGAAAGAAGAGCAGCAACGCAGAAGAGGGGCACGATGTGGCGCATGAAAGCCTCGGTTCGTAAGGGACGCCCAGGCTACTTCCTCCGGTGGCAGGGCTGTGTAAGGTGAGCGCAGATATGTCCAAAACCCATGCATCCCCAGGACTTGGGCCCGAGTATCACCCGCTCGCCTCTCCTCAGCTCGAGCAGCCTCACCCGTTCCTGGCGCGCGCACGGCGCGAGGAGCCGGTGTTCTTCAGCCCAGCGCTCGGGTCGTGGGTGGTGACGCGCCATGCGGACATCAGCGCCGTGGTCGCCGATGCCGCACGCTTCTCGTCCGCCGAGTCCATCACCGTGGGCTCCGCGACGATGCCGCCCGAGGTGCTCTCCGTGCTGATGGGCGGCTACCCCCTGGTGCCCAGCCTCGTCGACAACGATCCGCCCGCGCATACACGCTTCCGAGGCCTCGTCAGCAAGGCCTTCACCGGGCGGCGCCTCACGGAGAGCGAGCCTTTCATCCGCTCCCTCATCGACGAACTCATCCACTCGTTCAAGAATGAGGGGCGGACGGATCTGTTCCTGCGGTTCGCCCATCCGCTGTCGTCCGGCATCATCGCGGAGATCCTCGGCATCCCGCGCACGGACATCCACCGGTTCCGGCGCTGGTCCGATGATCTGTCCACCGTCCTGGCGGCGCACGGTTCCGTCGAGCACCAGGTCGCGTGCGCTCGGGGCGTGGTCGACTTCCAGCGCTACCTCGCCTCGGCGCTCGAGGAGCGAAAGACGGCTCCCCGGGAGGACCTGTTCACCGACATCGTCACCGGAGGGCAGGGGATGGCGCCGCCCATGAGCATGGCGGAGCTTGTGAGCCTGCTGATGCAGGTGCACTTCGCGGGGCACGAGACGACCGCGGGCCTCATCGTGGGCGCGGTGGAGTTGTTGCTCACCCATCCGGACCAGCTGCAGGCCCTCCGGGACGATCCGAGCCTTATCGCGGGCGCAGTCGAGGAGGCCGTGCGGATGGTTTCTCCCGTGCACGCCATGTTTCGCACCGCGCTGGAAGACGTGGAGATCGGCGGCGTCCCGATCCCGAAGGGAGCCCACATCCGGATCGTCTACGCTTCGGCCAACCGCGACGAGGCCCGGTTTCACGAGCCAGACCGCTTCGATGTCCGGCGGCCTGACATCAAGAAGCACCTCGCCTTCGGCCAAGGGCTCCATTTCTGCATCGGCGCGCCACTCGCGCGGCTCGAGGCACGCCTGGCACTCGAGTCCCTGCTCCGGAGTCTCCCGGGCCTCCGGCTCGTGCCGGGGCAGAAGCCGGGCTTCCTGAGGAGCGTCACGGTCCGCAGGCACGAGAGCCTCGAAGTCGCCTGGGACGTTCCGGCGCCCTAATCCCGCCCAGGTGAGGCGCAGCTACGAGAGCACGCCGCGCAGGTCCATCCGGAGCGCGTCCGCCCGGTGGCGGATGTAGACGTCCGGGTGGGCCTCCGCCACCTGGAGCACCTCGGCCAGCCGGACCCGCAGCTCCGTGTCCATGGCCCGCCAGTCGATCAGCGCCAGCCTCCCGAGCGCCGTGCGCCGCACGTCCAAGTCCGTCTCGCGCTGGAACGCATCCAGCAGCCCGCGCGTCGTCTCCTTCACCGAGTCCGCGTCCGGCGGCGGACACCAGTACAGCGCTCGCATCGCCCCCGCCTTCTCCGAGTCCTCGCCCTTCCGCATGTACCAGAGCAGCCGCTCGTGCACCGGCGCCAGGCCCACACCCCGCACCGCCGCCTCCACGAAGTGCCGGTTGCGGCTCGGGTCCTGCTCGTAGATGGCCGCGCAGATCAACGGCTCCAGCAGCTCGGGTGGCACCAGCTCTGTCAGCCGTACCAGCCGCGCCACGAACCACTTCTTCCGCTCGTCGTAGAGCGCCTTCCCCAGCCACTGCAGGTCCGCAGACGTGGCGTGCAGGTAGTGCGCCGCGATCGCCGGCAGCCGCGCAGCCTCCTCCGCGGCCTCGCTCCCCGCGTTGGGCGGCTCCGTCTCCCCCGGGTAGGGGTACGCCATGTGGAAGCGGCTCAGGCGCAGGAAGCCCTCGGCCCGCGTGTCCCAGTCCCGCGTGTCCGGGTGGCTCTTGGCAATCGCCTCGAGCACCGCCGCCCGCAGCCGCAGCCGCTCCACCCCCAGCATCTCCAGCGCCAGCTCCCCGTGCCCCGGCGAGTCCAGCGGATCATGCGGCCCCGGGTTCACGTCCAGCCGGTCCGGCCGCAGCGCCAGCAGCAGCGAGCCCGAGCTCTGCACTCCCAGCAGGTTTCCCTCGTCCTGCACGTGGAGAATCACCGAGGCCAGTGGCCCCGACAGCTCCGTGGGCCCCTGCAGCACCAGTGGCTCCGGCGTCACCGCCAGATCCTCCAGCGCTGGCTCCACTCGCTCGGGCGTCAGCTCCAGCGCCGCGCACGCCGCCCCCGCGTGGCTACCGTCCCTCAGCAGGGCGCGCAGGAGATCTCCCGTCGTCAGGTGCGGACTGCGCGAGAACTCCTTCGCGCGCACCAGGTTCTCTCCAACCTCTCGTCCGAGGCCCTGCTCGTGGGCATAGGCGGACCAGTCCAAGGGCGTCTCCTCCGGATGAAGTCCCGGGCTGCAGCGGGGGGCTCATCATGCTTGCACATCCCGCCTCCGGATTTCCCCGAGGGGGGTGTACGTGAGGGAAGGTTGGGGGAGGCGCCGGGCCTCCTCATGCCTACAGCCTCACAGCCTCCACGTCAGGCCCACCCCCAGCACCTGCCGCGAATAGGACAGATCATTGCGCGGCAGGCTCGTGCCGTAGAGGCCGTAGCTCAGCTCGGCGTCCAGGTGCTCACTCACCGGCCGTGCCAGCTTGAGCGAGAGCGAGTTCTGCCCCTCGTCCTCCTCCACGAGGATGATCTCCGGCGACAGGTAGATGCCGTCCGGGTAGCGGCTCACCCCCAGTGCTCCCTGCGCGAGCAGCGTCAGGCTCCACGGCAGCCGCAGCCCCGCGCTCCCGCTGATCCGGTGCCGCGACACCGTCTCGCCGAAGCTGTTGGAGCTGATCACCTGGTACGTGTACGTGAGACCCAGCGCCAGGGGGCCCCGGTACGAGTAGCTCGCCCCCGCCGACAGCGCTCCGTCCTCCCGCCGGCCGCGCGAGGGTCCCTCCCGCTCCGGCGGCGGCCGGGCCTCCACGCCGTAGCGCCGCGCGCCGTACTCCCCGAACACACTGAGCGAGTGGCGCCGGTTGAAGCGGTAGCGCCCCAGGAAGCTCCACTCGGGGTTGCCGAAGTTCGCCCGGGAATCCGGGCGGTACACGAAGCGGTGCGCTCCCACCCGCACCCGGAGTGCCAGCCGCACGTCCGGTACGTACTCGAGGAAGGCGTCCACGCCCAGGTCCGAGTAGTCCCGCGTCCCGCCCCGCCGGTCCTTGGCCCGCCCCTCCACCCCCAGGCCCAGCTGAGTGCCCAGCGCCGAAGAGGCCTCCACCGCTGCGGCCTGAATGAGCACGTCCTCGGTCGTGTACTTCAGGTACTTTCGGCCCCCCAGCTCGTAGCGGCCCACCAGCTGGAGCCGCTCGCCGGTGACGCGGCCCTCGCCCGAGGCCAGCAGGCTCAGGCCCACGTCCGTCTCGGGCGTCTGCCCCTGCTCGTCCTGGAAGTCTCGCGGCGCGTTCGAGTCCACCAGCCACCGGCCCGTGGCCCGCAAGGAGCCCTCCACGTCGGCCGCAAAGGCGCCACCGGGGAGCGCGAGGGCGGTGAGCAGGAGCGTGGAAAGGAGCCGGGACACTCCCGGGCACCATACCGTGGGCTTTGCCTGCATGCCTTGTTCACGAGAGGCCGTCCCTCATGTCCGCCCGGTGACGGGGCGGCGGGCCCCCATTACAGTCCCTCCCATGCATTTCGCATCGCTCATCCCCCCCTGGGCGGCCTGCCTGGCGCTGGTGGCTTGCGCCCCCACCTCCTTCCCCACGGAGCTCAAGGGCGAGACGACCGTGCCCGCCGGTCCCCCCGGCGTCATCACGGTGCTCAACGCCTTCCCGGCCATCAGCAGCTTCGCCGGGCTCGACTTCAACCAGAACCAGGACTTCAAGAACCAGGGCATTACCAAGGACGAGGTGAACTCCGTCCGCGTCCACTCCGTGGAGCTGCTCCTGCAGAGCCCCAGCGAAGCGGATTTCGGCTTCCTGGACACGCTCGAGTTCTACGCCAAGGCGGGCGACCAGGAGCAGCGCTTCGCCCACAAGCAGGACATCTCCCGGCTGGGGCTGAGCGCCCCGAATCCCCTCCTCAAGATGGAGGTGGAGAGCGCGGAGCTGCAGCCGTTCATCGCCGCGCCCTCCATGAGCATCATCGTCCGCGGCAAGGGCCGCATGCCCGAGCAGGAGGTCCGCCTCAGGGCCTCCGTCATGCTGGACGTGAAGGTGAGCCTGTTCTGAGCGGAGCCCAGGGGGCTCGGGCTACTTCAGCTCACGCACCCGGTGCTCGAGCGAGCTGGCGCGGGAGTCCAGCTCGCGGGCCAGGGACTCCAGCTTCTTCGCCTCGGCCTCCAGCGTGGCCAGGTCGTCGAAGTCCCCTGCGGCCAGCTGCTGGGCGCGGATCGAGTCCACCTGCGGCCGGTGATCGCTGGCGCGGATCGGGCTGGCCACCTGGCCATCCACCTGCGGAGTCCCCCCGCTTCCTGGCAGGGAAGGAGTCTCAGGAGGCCCATTGATGACCGGGCCGGGCGAGGGGTTGGCCTCGTCATTCACAAAGCCAGGGCTGCCGCCCCGGGAGACGGGCGTCTTCTCCACCTCGACGGCCTGGTTCGCGTTCATCCGCAGGCGCAGGCGGCGATCCTGCTCGTCGAACATGGCCTCCTCACCGAGGAAGTCGCTCATCCGCCGCTCCAGGTCGCGCTCCTCGCGCACCTCGGTGATGCGGGCCTTCAGCGCCTTCAGCCGCTGCTTCACCTTGTCCTCGGAGTCCCGCAGCGCGTCCGCCTGCTCCAGGAGATCCTCGGGGTCATCGCTGGCGTCCGCACGGCCCAACTCCGGCACCTGCGAGGCCGGCAGCGCCGCGCGCACCGCATCCCGCTCGGTGCGCAGCTCGCGCATCCGCGCCACCAGCCGGGCGCGCTCCTGCCGATCCTCCGTCGTGTCCCACGCCGCCTTCACCCGCGCCAGCTCGTCGGACAGTGCCGCGTGCAGCGCCAGGTGGGCGCGCTCGGACTCACCCTCCGCGCTCGCCACGCTCTGCGCCAGCCCCGTCAGCGTGCCGCTCAGCTCCTGCGAGCGCTTCAGCGACTGATCCAGCTCCGCGCTCGAGGTGAGCTTGCCCTGGCGCTCGGCCTTCAGCGTGGAGATGCGCTCGGCCAGCCCGTTCAGCTCCCCTCGCAGGGACTGCTGGCGCTCGCGCAGCGTGCGCACCTCGGTCCGCGCCGCCTGGGCCTTGGCCCGCACGCTCTCCAGCCCGGTGAGCGCCCACGAGGGCGTTCCGAGCAGGAGGCACAGCAGCAGGGCGGACAGGGCGCGCTTCATCTCAGACCGAGTTTACAGCAAGGAGGATGCCAGCCCCGCGGGCTCCTGGCACGCTCCGTTGAGGACAGAACCCGAGCGTTTCCAGGGGGTTCGGAGCCCGGAGGTGGGAGTCTCGGGCGGGGTGGGGTGGTGGAAAGTCATGGGAGGACCGTCGTAACCATGGATTTTCGAGGGATCAACCCTTTGCCTCAGCCCCCCTCTTCGGGGGCCTCGCCCTTGGAGATGAAGCCGTACTTCTCCAGCTTGTAGTACAGGGCGGACGTCTTGATGCCCAGCAGCCGCGCCGTCTCGGTCTTCACCTTACCGGCCTTCTCGTACGCCCGGGCGATGAGCTGGCGCTCGATGTCCTCGAGGATGTCCGGCAGTGGGCGATCCCCGTGCGGAATGGGCAGGCCCGTGGCGTCCGTGCGCGGGGTGCTCGTGCTCAGGTGCGAGGGCAGATCCGCCTCGGTGAGCACCTCGCCCTCGGCGAAGACGAGCGCCTGCTCGATGACGTTCTCCAGCTCGCGCACGTTGCCGGGCCACGCGTGCCGGGCCAGGGCCTTGAGCGCGCCCTCGTCCAGCCCCTTCACGCGCCGGTTCACCCGAGAGGCGTGCTTGGCCACGAAGTGGCGGGCCAGGGAGGAGATGTCCTCGGGCCGCTCGCGCAGCGGGGGGAGCACCAGCGGGACGATGTGCAGCCGGTAGTAGAGGTCCTCGCGGAAGCGGCCCGCCTTCACCTCGGCCTGTAAGTCCCGGTGGGTGGCGCTCACCACGCGCACGTCCACCTTGAGCGTCTCCTCGCTGCCCACGCGTTGGACTTCCTTCTCCTGCAGCACGCGCAGCAGCTTGGTCTGCACGGAGGCGGGAATCTCTCCAATCTCGTCGAGGAAGATCGTCCCGCCGTCGGCCAGCTCGAAGCGGCCCAGCTTGCGCTTCACCGCGCCGGTGAAGGCGCCGCGCTCGTGGCCGAACAGCTCGCTCTCCAGCAGCGTCTCGGCCAGGGCGGCGCAGTGCACCACGATGAAGGGCCCCTCCTTGCGCGGGGACAGCTGGTGGAGCATCCGGGCCACCAGCTCCTTGCCGGTGCCGCTCTCGCCGCGCACCAGCACCGTGGCGTCGCTGGCGGCGGCCTTGCGCGCCTGGCCCAGCAGCTTCTGGAGCACCTCGCTGTCGCCCACCATGCTGCCATGGCTGAGGGCGGCGTCGGCGTCGTGCGCGGCGGTCCTCGCGCTCAGCCGCTCCACCTGCCGGCGCGTGGCGGCCAGCTCCAGCCCCTTCTCCACCTTGGCCCGCAGCACGTCCGGCGGGAAGGGCTTGGTGATGAAGTCGTAGGCCCCCTCCTGCATGGCCTGCACGGCCGTCTCGATGGTGCCGAACGCCGTCACCACCATGACCACGGCGGCCGGATCCAGCGCCTTGAGGGACCGGGTCACGGCGATTCCGTCCATCCCGTCCATCTTCAGGTCCGTGACGACCAGGTCGAACGGGGCCTTCTTGTACGCCGCCAGCCCGTCCGCGCCCGAGCGCACCGCGGACACGGTATGCCCCGAGCGGGTCAAGGTGACGGTCATCCCCTCGCGGAGGGTGTCATGGTCGTCGATGACGAGGATGCGGGCCATGGCTGCCTTCTCCCTCAGGTGGGGGGCGGGTGTCACTACCGCATGAGATCGAACTGGCGCCCCGCGCCCAACTGCGCTTTATCCCTCCTTATGCCCCTGCCGAAGGACGCCCCATTGGTGGAACTGCTCTCGCGCCATGTCCCGGCGGACGCCAAGGAGCGCGAGGACCTGGAGCGCATGCGCACCTTTGCCGTCGAGTTGGGCAGCCCCTTCTCCCGCTCGCAGGCCCACGCGCACTTCACCGGCAGCGCCGTGGTGGTAGACCCCGCGGGCGAGCGCGTCGCCCTGGTGCACCACGCCAAGCTGAAGCGCTGGCTGCAGCCAGGAGGGCACGCGGACGAGGCTGACGGCGGCCACATGGCGACCACGGCCCTGCGCGAGGCCCAGGAGGAGACGGGCTGCCAGGTGCGGCTCCACCCCTCCGCTCCCCGCCCGCTGGATGTGGACATCCACCGCATCCCCGCTCGCAAGGAGGAGCCCGAGCACCTCCATCTGGATGTCCGCTACCTCGTCATTGCAGACAATCCCGAGGCACTGGCGCATGATCCGAACGAATCTTTTGGCATCCAATGGCTTCCGTGGACCCAGGCGATCGAACGGGCGGACGAAGCTCCGCTGCGCCGACTCTTGGAGAAGGCGCGCGCCGCCGCCTCCCACACCCAGTGAGTCCCATTCGCAGGATGACCAGAATTCAAGGATTTTCCGGTATTTTATTTTGGAGGGGCAGTTCACAGCAGAGACTTTCTTGGCTTGAATGCGCCCGTCACCCATGACCAACGACGATCAACTGATCCGAGACTTCGCCAGGCGTGGAAGCCTGCTGTTCCTGATGTGGGTCCTGGCGCCCATCCTCATCTGCGCATACCTGATCGCCATGGAACTGGGGGTGCCGAGTGACAGGGCGCTCCCGACGGTGCTGCTCGTCATGCTGCCGCTCGCGGCGGTGACGTGCCTCGCGTTCCCCTTCCTGGCGCTGAGCTCGCTGGGGTCCAAGGCGCTGCGGCACCGGGCTGAAGACGCGGCGGGAGATCGCCTGCGCCGCATCCTGCAGCTGCCGTGGCGGGCCAGCGCCATCGTCTCCTACACCGCGTGGACGGTGAGTGGCCTCGGCTTCTCACTGATCGCGGGGCTCATGTTCGACCGGGGGCCGCTGCGCATCCTGCTGGGCACGCTGATCGCCTTCTGCTTCGGCGTGGTGGTGTCCTTCCCGTTCGGCATCAGCCTGGAGAAGCTGGGGCTGTCCCAGGCCATGGAGGAGCGCAAGGCGCACCAGGCGCTCGTGGTCCAGGGCACCGGGCCGTTCTGGCCGCGCCAGACGTGGTTCCTGCCCTTCACCTTCATTGCCTCCATCGTCGCCACGCTGACGCTGTGCATCTGCGTGGTGGTGGTGAAGCTGCTGGCCCTGCGCGACGCGCTGCGAGCGGACCTGGTGGCCGAGGGCGCCACGAAGTCCGCGGAGCGGCTGCAGGACCTGAGTGGCAACATGTTCGCGGATCTGGCGTGGGTGCTGCCCTGGGTGGCGGTGCTGGCGCTGATTCTCCCCACCATCACCGCGTGGATGCTGGCGCGCCGGCAGGCGCAGGGCGCGGGCGCGGTGGGCAAGGCCATCGAGGGTCTGGCGGTGGGCCGCATCTCCTCGCCCGAGTGGGTCTCCACCGATGAGCTGGGAGACCTGGCGTTCGCGCTGAACTCGGTGCTGGGCAAGCTGCGGCAGATTCCGGAGACGCTGGCGTCGTCGGCCTCGCGGCTGGTGGCGGCGGGCAAGGAGCTGAGCGAGGCCAACAACGAGCAGCAGCAGAGCCTCAACCAGCAGGCCGCGGCCATCCAGGAGACGCAGGTCACCTCTCAGGAGATCAAGCACACCTCGCAGATGACGTCCGAGCGCGCCGAGTCCATGCTCCGCGTCGCCAAGCGCGCCGAGGAACTGGGCCACGAGGGCGAGGCCGCCATCGAGCAGTCCATGCAGGGCTTGGGCGCCATTCAGGGCTTCGTGGACGCCATGCAGGTGAAGCTCAACCGCCTGGCCGAGAGCGCCACGCAGATCGGTGAAATCACCGAGGCCGTGAAGGACATGGCGGACCAGTCCAACCTGCTGGCCGTCAACGCCGCCATCGAGGCCGCCCGCGCCGGAGACAACGGCAAGGGCTTCGCCGTGCTGGCCCGCGAGATTCGCGCCCTGGCGGACCAGTCCGTCAAGAGCACCACGCGCATCCGCACGATTCTCGGTGAAGTGATTGGCGCCATCCGGGCCGCGGCCACCATGGTGGAGCAGGGCTCGCGCGACATCCAGGGCGGTCTGGAGAAGATGAAGGCCTCCAGTAACAGCCTGCGCGAGCTGTCCCGCCTGTCGCAGGAGAACTCGGCGGCGATGCGGCAGATCGTCGCGGCCGTGAATCAGCAGAACGCCGGTATCTCGCAGATCTTCAGCGCCATCGCGGACCTGTCGCAGATCATGGACTCCACGCTCAAGCGGCTCGAGTCCACGCAGCAGGCCACTGGCACGCTGGAGGCCGTGTCCACGGAAGTCAGCGAGATGGCTCAGCAGTTCACGGTGAACTGAGCACCACCGGCAGCGTCAGCGTGAAGGTGGTCGCACCCGGCGCGGAGGAGAGTTCCAGCTCTCCTCCGTGCGCTCGGACGATCTTCCTCGCCAGCGGCAGCCCGAGCCCCGTGCCCTTCTCCCGGGTGGTGAAGAAGGGCTCGAAGATGCGCTCGCGCTCGGCCTCGGGGATGCCGGGGCCCGTGTCCTGGACCTGGATGGTGTAGCGCTGGGCCTCGGACCGGCCCGTGACGCGCACGCTGGCTCCCGGCGACGAGGCCTGCACGGCGTTCTTCACCAGGTTCACCAGCGCGGCCGTCAGCAGGCTCCCGTCCGCCTCCAGCCGCGCGGGGGCTGCCTCCACCTCCAGCTTTACGCCCTTGGTCTCGGCCTCCACCGTGAGCAGCTCGCACGCGCCCGAGAGCAGGGCAGGTGCCTCCACAGGAGCGCGGGCCAGCGGTTGCTCGCGGGCGAAGGCCAGGAAGTCCTCGACGATGCGCTGGAGGTAGGCCACCTCGCGCTGGATTCGCGAGATGTGGCTGGCGGCCTCGGTGGCGCTGCCGGCCTTGAGGTCCTCGGCGAGCAGGCCGGAGAACAGCTCGATGCCGCCCAGCGGGTTGCGGACCTCGTGCGCCACCCCGGCGAGCATCAGCTTGAGCTGTCTGTCCCGGCTCTCCAGCGCCCCACGCATCACCTCCAGCTCACGGGCGAGCACACCGATCTCCCGCGTGGGCTCCGGCGGCACGGGCGTGGCGAGGTCTCCCCGGCCGATGCGCAGTGCCGAGTCCATCAGCCTGCGAAGCGGGCGGGCCAGCCCTCGGGCCGTGAGCACCGCCACCGCCGCGAGCACCGCCAGCGCCACCGCCGTGGCCGCTGTGAAGGTGTGGGAGAGGCGTGCCAGCGAGTCGAAGAATGCCGCGCTGCCCTCCACGGCCATCGCGCCCACCACGGCATCTCCCTGCAGCACCGGCGCATAGCCCGTCTTGTAGAGCTGCCCATCCGAGCCAGTGAAGAGCACCTGGCTGGCCGCGCGCTCGCCCGAGAACACCCGGGTCAGCTCGCGCCTATCGCGGGCGAGCTCCGGGGCCTCCGCGCCCACGGGCAGCTCTCCGCCCACGTCCGCGCGCACGCGGCCCTCCACATCCACGAGGAACATGCGGCGCAAGCCGCTGGCCTTCCGGGACTCGTCCAGCAACCGCGTGAGGTTGCGCCACGTGCGAGTGCCCTGGACGTCATCCCCAGGCTCGATGGTGAGCATCCGCTCGCCGCTCACCTGGCTGGCCGTGGCGGCGGCGATGGCCGAGAGGCTCTGGCCCAGCTCCTCCTCGAGGATGGAGCGCGCCAGGGTGTAGCTGGCCGCCCCCGTGAGCCCGAAGAGCACCAGCGTGGGCAGCAGGAAGGCCAGGAGCAGCCGCGCCGAGAGCGAGCTCATGGGACGCGTGGCTCAGCTCACTTTCTTCTGCTCGGCGGCGTCGTGTTCGAAGAGGCTCTCCAGCTCCTTGCGGGCCTGGGCGGCCATCTCCGCGAGCTTCTTCTCGTCCTTGTGGAAGGGGTAGGTGGACATGAGCAACTGCTCGTCGTGCTGGCGGAACCGCTCCACCGTCTTCCGAGCCTCCGAGTAGGTGTACCCCAGCTCCTCGAGAATCTCTTCCGTCATCTCCAGGCTGGAGACCCACGTCTCGCGCATCACGTGCTGGATGCCCATGTTCAGCAGGGAGTACACGTGCTGGCGGTTGCGGGCCCGAGCGAAGATGGTGAGGTGGGGGAAGTGCTGTCGCACGGTCTCCGCCGTCCGGATGGAGGCCGCGATGTCATCGATGGCCAACACGAAGATCTTCGCCTTCTCAGCCCGCGCGGCGCGCAGCAGGTCCAGCCGCGAGGCGTCCCCGTAGTAGACCTTGTTGCCGAAGCGCTTGATGAAGTCGATGTGCTCGGAGCTCACGTCCAGGGCCGTGAAGCCGATGCGCTTTGCGCGCAACATGCGGGCCACCACCTGCCCCACGCGGCCCATGCCCGCGATGATGACGGGGTTGTCCTCCTCGGGGGCCACGTCGAACTCGCGCTGCACCTTCTTCTTGAAGCGGGGGCGCACCCACCGGGCGTAGGCGGTGAAGAGCAGCGGGGTGGTGACCATGGAGAGGCTGACCACGACGACCATCAGGTCCGCCAGCGCGTTCTCCATGACATGGTAGCCCACGGCGAGCCGGAAGAGGACGAAGGCGAACTCGCCACCTTGAGAGATGACGATGGCCATGCTGAGGGCCGGCTCGTTGTTCTTGAAGGCCCAGCGGCCGATGGCGAACAGCGCCACCGCTTTGATCGCCACCAGCCCGAGCACCAGGGCCAATACGAGCAGGGGCTTGGTGGTGACCAGGCCGATGTTCACGGACATGCCCACGGCGATGAAGAACAGGCCCAGCAGCAGGCCCTTGAAGGGCTCGATGTCGGCCTCCAGCTCGTGGCGGAACTCCGAGTCCGCCAGGAGCACGCCCGCGAGGAACGCCCCCAGGGCCATGGAGAGTCCCACCGCGCTCACCAGCGCCGCGGTGCCCATGACGAGCAGCAGCGCCGTGGCGGTGAAGAGCTCCTGGCTGTGGAACGAGGCCAGCACCTTGAACACGGGACGCAGCACGTAGCGGCCCGCCAGGACGACGCCCACGAGGACACCCGCCGCCTTGAGGGCGGAGACCCAGGTTGGCTCGGTGGACGGCGAGTCCGAAGTCCCCAGCAGGGGCAGCAGGGCCAGCAGCGGGATGACGGCCAGGTCCTGGAACAGGAGGATGCCGAACGAGGCCCGTCCATATTCGGTGGGCAGCTCGTTCTTCTCCGCGAGCAGCTGGAGGGCGAAGGCGGTGGAGGACAGGGACAGGCCCATGCCGGTGATGAGGGCGGTGGTGCCCTTCAGCCCGAGGAGCAGGCCCGCCGCGGCCAGCAGGAGCCCGGAGCCCACCACTTGGAGGCTGCCCAGGCCGAACACGGACTTGCGCAGCTCCCAGAGGCGCGAGGGCTGCAGCTCCAGGCCGATGAGGAAGAGGAGGAAGACCACGCCGAACTCGGAGAAGTGGAGGATGCTCTCCACGTCCGAGACCGCGCCAATGCCCCACGGGCCGATGATCATCCCCGCAGCCAGGTAGCCCAGGACGGAGCCCAGCCCGAGCCGCTTGAACAGGGGAACCGCCACGACCGCCGCGGCCAGGAAGACGAGGGCTTGCTGGAAAACCGACATATTCTCCTCATTGCACAGGCGTGAGGCTGTGGACAATCCGGCAGCGCCGGTCGAGTAGAGTGGGGGCCTGGCGCGCTGCGTCCTGGTCTGCCCGCCCTGGAGTTCCGAGCTTCGATGGAGCCTCTGCGCACTGCCTTTCTCCTCGCCATCGCGGGCGTACTGATGCTGGTGAGCGTCCTTCTGAGCCGGGCCTCGGGCCGTTCCGGGCTGCCGGTGGCGATGCTGTTCCTGGGCATTGGGATGGTGGCGGGCTCGGACGGCCCGGGGGGGATCGCGTTCAACGATTACGGCTCCGCCTTCCGGCTGGGCACGGTGGCGCTCGTCCTCATCCTCTTCGACGGTGGGCTCAACACGCCGCTGTCCGCCGTCCGCGCGGCCATCCGCCCGGCCTCGGTGCTGGCCACCGTGGGGGTGGTGGGCACGGCGGCGCTCATGGCGCTCGCGGCGCACTGGCTGTTTGGCTTCGAGTGGACCACGGCCTTGCTGCTGGGGGCCATCGTCTCCTCCACGGATGCGGCGGCCGTCTTCTCGGTGCTGCGCGGGAGCGGGCTGCACCTCAAGCGGCGCGTGGGGACGACGCTCGAGCTGGAGTCCGGTCTCAATGACCCGATGGCCGTGATCCTCACCGTGGCGCTCACGCAGAACCTGGCGCGAGGCGAGGAGCTGAACGGGTGGGCGTTGCTGCTGGAGTCGATGGTGCAGATGGCCGTGGGCGGCGCGCTGGGACTGGGGCTGGGGGTGGGAGGCCGGCTCCTCATCAAGCGCCTGCGGCTCCAGGTGGCGGGGCTCTACCCGGTGATGACACTGGCGCTGGCCTTCCTGGCGTTCGGGTTGCCCACGCTCTTCCAAGGCAGCGGCTTTCTGGCCGTGTACGCGGTGGGTGTGGTGCTGGGGAACGAGACCCTGCGCTACCGCACGGGCCTGCTGCGAGTGCATGACGCGCTGGCGTGGCTGGCGCAGGTGGCCATGTTCCTGGTGCTGGGGCTGCTCGTGTATCCCCGGGAGCTGCTGGACGTGGCGTGGGTGGGGCTGGGGCTGAGCCTCTTCCTGGCCTTCATTGCCCGGCCGCTGTCGGTGCTGCTGTGCCTGCTGCCCTTCCGCTTCCCGGCGGGGGAGATCGTCTACACGGGGTGGGTGGGTCTGCGAGGCGCGGTGCCCATCATCCTGGCGACCTACCCGGTGCTGGCGGGGGCTCCCGGGGCGCATGTCCTCTTCAACGTCGTGTTCTTCATCGTCGTGGTGAACGGCTTCATCCCTGGGATGACGGTGCCGTGGGTGACGCGCAAGCTGGGGCTGGCGGCGAACGTGCCCGAGCCTCCGCCCGCCGTGCTGGAGATCGCCTCCACCCAGCTGCTCAATGGCGAGCTGAGCGCTTTCTATATCGACTCGGCCTCGGCCTCGGCGGGGGCACGCATCTCGGAGCTGCCGTTTCCGCCCGAGTCCGCCGCGATGCTCATCGTACGAGGCCTGGAGCTGCTGGCTCCCAAGGGCGACACGGTCCTCAAGCCGGGGGACCACGTCTACGTGTTCTCGCGCACGGAGGATCTGCCCTTTCTGCGCCTGATGTTTGGCCAGCGGGAGGACGAGTAGCGCGCGAGGTGTTGCCCCAGGCATGCGATTTGGCCGCAGGTTCCCTTTACTTGGAACGGAGCCACGTAGTACCTGAGGAGGGCCATGTACTCGGGAGCGCGCACAGCACGGCTGCCCATTCAGGGGCGAGAGCCGCTCCGGCTGGTGCTCCTCGTGGGGCCGGCGCTGCTGGCGCTCGTCCTGACCACATGGGGGGCAGGGCTGTCGGAGCCTACGCCCACGCGAATCGCGCACGGCCGTGAGCCCGCCCGGTGCGTGAAGGTCACTCAAGGGACGCTGCCTGGCCCGGGGATGCTTGCCCAGCAGCCGTGCATGCAGCCCAAGGCCGAAGCGCCTCAGGAGTGGGCTGCCCTCACGAGTGCGTCCCCCGCGGTTCAGCTGCACGCGCAGCTGGCGTCGAGCCGGGGGCGCGCGAGGCTCCTGCCCGATGCGCAGTCGCTGGTCCGGCTGATCCGCCAGCGCCAGGACGCCATCATCCTGGCGTGGACTCACCGGATGCGAGACGCATCCGAGCCGGGGGCCGCCAGCCATACCGCGGATCGCCCTCAGATCGTCACACGGCCCCTGCGCGGCCCTCCCGCTCGCGGTTGAGGTGCTGCTGAGGGGGCGGCCCTTGGAGGGCCGCGCTCCTCGTCCGGCCTCCAGACGCGGCGCTCGCTCGAGCCCTGTGCTGCTGGGCCATTCACCCACCTTTGGATCCGCGCATCTGGCGCGGAAGGACCTCTCACTTGCAGAACCCTGAACCTGTCGTGTCTTCTCTGCGTCCCGAAATCCCCGAAGAAGAACTCCCCCAGCTCGGAGGAGCCAATCGCATCCAGTGGGGGCGGATGGGAGCCGCCGTCATCGGCTGCTCCGTGATCGTCCTTGCGGCGGTGATCTTCGAAGCCTGTAGCTGAGTTGCTTCAGCGGGCCGTTGGAGCGCGCCTCGCCCGGCGTAGCAGGCCTGGGCGAGGCACGGGCCTCGCCGCATCCTTACTCTCTCTCTTGGAGGTGCGCTCATGCACGGCGCCCATGATCTTCTGAAGGCCATCGCGTTGGTGATGTGCGTCGCTGCGGTCACCACGGTGTTGTTCCAGCGGCTGCGCCAGCCGGTGGTGCTCGGGTACATCCTGGCGGGCCTCATCGTTGGTCCCTATCTCCCCATTCCGCTGGTCGCGGACACGGGCATCGTCCAGACGCTGTCAGAGCTGGGCGTCATCCTCCTGATGTTTTCGCTAGGGCTGGAATTCAGCCTGCGCAAGCTGTTCGCGGTGGGACCCACCGCGGGGCTCACGGCCGTCATCCAGTGCAGCATCATGGTGTGGCTGGGCTTCGTGCTGGGCCGAGCCTTTGGGTGGACGTCCCTCGAGAGCATCTTCGCGGGGGCGCTCATCGCCATCTCCAGTACGACGATCATCGCCAAGGCCTTCGATGAGCAGAAGATCCGCGGGAGGCTGCGCGAGCTCGTCGTCGGTGTGCTCATCGTCGAGGACCTCATCGCGATTCTCCTCATGGCGCTGCTCACGGGTATCTCCACAGGGAGCGGCCTGTCGGCCGGAGATCTGGCCCTCACCCTGGGGAAGCTGGCGGCGTTCCTGGTGGGGCTGGTCGCCGTGGGGCTGCTGATCGTCCCTCGAATCATCCGCGCGGTGGTCAAGCTCAACCGGCCGGAGACGACGCTCGTGGCGAGCGTGGGGCTGTGCTTCGCGATCGCGCTGCTGGCGCAGGCGTTCGGCTACTCGGTGGCGCTGGGGGCGTTCCTGGCGGGCTCGCTGGTGGCCGAGTCCGGCGAGGAGAAGGAGGTGGAGCACCTCATTCAGCCGGTGCGGGACGTGTTCGCGGCCATCTTCTTCGTCTCGGTGGGCATGATGATCGACCCGGCGATCATCGGGCGCTACTGGGTGGCCATCGTGGCATTCACGGTCGTGGTCATCCTGGGGAAGATCGTCAGCGTCACCCTTGGGGCTTTCCTCACAGGCAATGGCACCCGTACTTCCGTGCAAGCCGGGATGAGCCTCGCGCAGATCGGCGAGTTCTCCTTCATCATCGCCAGCCTGGGCCTGTCGCTGAAGGCGACCGGGGATTTTATCTACCCCATCGCGGTGGCGGTCTCCGCCATCACCACGTTGACGACGCCCATGTTCATCCGCGCCTCGGGGCCTGCGGCGAACTGGGTGGACCGCAAGCTGCCCAAGCCGCTTCAGACCTTCGTGGCGCTCTATGGGAGTTGGCTCGAGCAGCTCCGCGAGGCCCCTCGGAAGCAGACGCTCGGCTCCAGCGTTCGGCGGAACATCGGCCTGCTGCTCGTCGACGCGGCGCTCCTGGTCGGGCTGGTGATTGGAACCTCACTGGCGCTGGGGAAGATCACCCATCGCGTCGAGGAGCAAGTGGGACTCAGTGAGTCACTGGCGGAGAAGCTCGTCATCGCCGGAGCGGTCATTCTGGCGCTGCCGTTCCTCGTGGGGATTGTCCGGGTGGCACGGCGGCTCGCGGGAGAGCTGGCGGCGGTGGCGCTCCCGTTGCGGGCGGAGGGAAAGACCGATCTGGCGGCGGCTCCCCGGCGGGTGCTCGTCCTCACGCTGCAGGTCATCATCGTGCTCCTGGTGGGCGCGCCCGTCGTCGCGTTCACGCAGCCGTTCCTCCGGGGCTACACCGGGCCACTCATCGTGCTGGGGCTCCTCGGCGTGCTGGGCGTGGCGCTCTGGCGCAGCACCACGAACCTGCACGGACACGTGCGGGCAGGGGCGCAAGTCATCGTGGAGGCGCTCGCCGCGCAGTCCCACGCGAAGGCTCCGGGGACGGAGCACTCCGCTCCGGCCCTGGAGAAGGTGCAGGTGCTGCTGCCCGGCCTTGGGACGCCCACGCCAGTGCGGCTGGAGGAGGCGAGCCCCGCGGTGGGAAAGAGCCTCGCGGAGCTGAACCTGCGAGGCTTGACGGGAGCGACTGTGCTCGCCATCCATCGAGGAGGGGAGAACGTCTCCGTCCCCACGGCTGGAGAGGTGCTCAAGCCGGGGGATGTGCTGGCCCTGGCGGGGACGCACGACGCCGTGGAGGCGGCCAAGGGCCTGCTGGCGCCTCTTCCCGAGGCCCCCGTCATGCCGGGCCCGTCGGAGAACCTCGCGTAGGAGGAGGAGCGACGTGTCCGGGGGGAGGCTGCGTCCGGTCGTTTCCGGGCGCTTCAGTCGAACAGCGCGCGCAAGGCCTCGCTGAGTGTCTCCACGGGCACCACTTGGAGCTTCTTCTCTTCCAGCCGCCGCGCGCTGCCGCTGGGGAGCACCACGCGTTGGAAGCCCATCTTCACGGCCTCGGCGAGCCGGGGCTCCACTTGACCCACCGCGCGCACCTCGCCTGCCAGGCCTACCTCTCCCAACACCAGCGTGTGCGGGTCCATGGGACGGTTCTGCAGGCTGGACACGAGCGCCGCGCACACGGCCAGGTCGCACGCGGGCTCGGACAGCTGCATGCCGCCTGCCACGTTGACGAACAGATCACATCCCACCAGGGGGATGTCTTCCTTCTTCTCCAGCACCGCCGCCAGCAGCGCCACGCGGTTGCCATCCACGCCGATGGCCGTGCGCCGCGCCGTGCCGTAGCCGGTGGGCGCCACCAGGGCTTGGACTTCCACCAGCAGTGGCCGGGTGCCATTGAGCGTGGACGTCACCACGCTGCCGGACTTGCCCACGGGCCGCTCCGCCAGGAAGAGGGCGGACGGGTCCGGTACCTCCACCAGCCCCAGGCCCTTCATCTCGAAGACGCCGATCTCGTTGGTGGAGCCGAAGCGGTTCTTGTGCGCGCGGAGAATGCGGAACGGGTGTCCCCGCTCGCCCTCGAAATAGAGGACGGTGTCCACCATGTGTTCCAGCACGCGCGGGCCCGCGATGGAGCCCTCCTTCGTCACATGGCCCACGATGAAGGTGGGCACCCCCGAGCGCTTGGCGAAAGCCATCAGCCTCCCGGCCACCTCGCGCACCTGGGTGATGCTGCCCGGCGCGTTGCCCAGCTCTGGCAGGTACATCGTCTGGATGGAGTCCACCACCAGCGCCGCGGGCTTGAGGGCCTCGGCCGCGCTCAGCACCCGGTTCGCGTCCGTCTCCGCGAAGAGATGCAGCAACTGGCTCTCCACGCGCAGCCGCTCGGCGCGCATCTTCGTCTGCCGCAGGCTCTCCTCTCCGGACACGTAGAGCACGGGCCCATGGCGGGAGAGCCGGTCCAGCGCCGCCAGCAGCAGCGTGGACTTGCCGATGCCGGGATCACCTCCGAGCAGCACCAGCGAGCCATCCACCACGCCGCCGCCCAGCACGCGGTCGAACTCGGCGATGCCGGTGCGGCGGCGGGCTTCCACTTCACCGCTCACGTCCTTGAGCAGCACGGGCTTGGCGGCTCCGCCCGAGGCGCCCCAGGCCGGGCGCTTCTCGTCCACCTTTGACTCGGTTTCCTCCAGCAGCGAGCTCCAGGCGCCGCAGTCCGGACACTTCCCGAGCCACTTCGCCGTTTGGTACCCGCACGCCTGGCAGGTGTAGTGCGTCTTTGCCTTCGCCATGGGTAGGGTTGTCTAGCCCGTCCCTCTGACGTTTCCCCCACTTTTCAACGTTCTTTGGGGAGCCTCGAGCAGGCAGCCGTCTGGAGAGCGGGCAGGCAGGGGAGCGCTCGCGATGCAAAGGTTCGCCGGCAGGTTGTCCTCAGCGCCTGAGAACACCACTTTGGTTCCCAACAGCGCCGCACGCCGCGGTGCTCTCCATTCAAGGAGGCAGTCATGGGTATCATCGCGTTTCTGGTGATTGGTCTGATCGCGGGCCTGATTGCTCGCGCGCTCATGCCGGGGAATCAGTCCATGGGGCTGTTGGCGACCACGCTGCTGGGCATCGCCGGCTCGTTCGTGGGCGGCTTCGTGGCTTCGCTGTTCTACACGGATGGCCGTGTGTTCGACCTGCATCCGACGGGGCTCATCTTCTCGGTGATCGGCTCGATGTTGTTGCTGTTGCTGGTGGGGATGGCTGGCCGCAGCCGTCGCGTCCGAGTCTGATGACCTGACTGCCGGGAGGGGTGACGGGACCGGTGCTCTGGGATGACTGGAGCGCCGGTCCTGTCGTGTCGGGGGTCAGCGGGCCGCGCCGAACTGCTCCAGCACGCCGAGGAGTTCTCCCAGGTGGGCCAGCTGCTTGAAGCGAGGCTCGTGGAGGGGAGCCTCGGCGTGCTCGAGCGCCCACGTATGGGTGTGCGGCACGTAGACGCCCCAGCTTCCGGCCTGGATGGCCGGGATGACGTCGGATTTCAGGGAGTTGCCGACCATCATGCTGCGCTCGGGACCATCGCCGTGGCGGGCGAAGATGCGCTGGTAGGTGGCCGCGGTCTTGTCACTGACGATCTCGACCGCGTTGAACAGGTCGCCGAGCCCGGACTGGGCGAGCTTGCGCTCCTGGTCGAAGAGGTCTCCCTTGGTGATGAGGATGATCCGGTAGGAGCCGGCCAGTTGCTCCAGGGTCTCCCGGACATGGGGCATGGTCTCCACCGGGTGGCTGTGCATCTCACGGCCCGCGAGGAGGATCTGCTGGATGACGGAGGCGGGGACGCGGCCCTCGGTGACCTCAATGGCCGTCTCGATCATCGAGAGGGTGAAGCCCTTGATGCCGAAGCCGTAGTGCTGGAGGTTGCGCTTCTCGGCCTCGAGCAGCCGGGCGGAGAGGTGGTGGGGCTCGGCGTGATCGGCGAGGAACTCCGTGAAGCGCTGCTCGGTCAGCCGGTAGAAGTGCTCGTTCTGCCAGAGCGTGTCGTCGGCATCGAAGCCGATGGACGTGAGGGCGGGAGTGGAAGGCATGGCAGGCCCGGCCTACCACACCCAGGCCTGGCTCAGGGCATCGGTCTAACTCTCGCGGAACACGGCCGCCGGATCGAGGCGGCTGGCACGCCAGGCGGGCAGCAGCGCTGCGGCCACTCCGACAGCCAGCAGCGTCAGGGTGGCTCCCGCCAGTGAGAGCGGGTCCACCGCGCTGATGCCGTATAGGAAGGTGGAGAGCAGCCTCGCCAGGATGAGCGCCGCGATGGTGCCGATCACGCTTCCGGTCAGCACCAGCGCTCCGCCCCGGCCCACCACCTGCGCTATCAGGCGAGACGGGCTCAGCCCCAGGGCGATGCGGATGCCCAGGTCCCTCTGGCGCCGGCGGACGAAGTGCGCCGTGACGCCGTACACACCCACCGCGCCCAGCACCACCGCGAGCGCCGTGAGCAGCACCAGCACGGACATCACCTGCCGCGCGGGACCGATTGCCTGCGCGAACACCGCCTCCAGTGTGGTGGTGCGCTGCACGGCGACGGAAGGCGCCACAGCGGCCAGCTGGCGGCGAGCGTCCTCGAGCAGCGCCGCGGGATCGTGGCCCGGCTGCGCGCGGAGCACCAGCGTGTGCCGGGTCGGCGTGTAGTCCGTCAGCTGAGCATAGAGCATGTACCGCGCCGGGACTGGCCCATCCGTGAGCCCCGCCTCCGCCACGTCCTCCACCACGCCGACGACTCGCGCCCACTGGCCGCTCCCCGAGGCGATTCGCCGCCCCAGTGGGCTCTCGCCCGGGAAGTACTTCGCGGCGAGCGCGTGGTTGACGACGACTGCGAGCTCCGAGCCCTCGCGGTCGTCCGTGCTCAGCAGACGGCCCTCGAGCAGCTGGATCCCCGCCGTCGCGAAATACCCAGGCGTTACCAGCCGCACATAGGTGGTGGTGCGCGGAAGGTCTGGCTTGTCCTCCAGTGCCATTCCCCAACTGTCACCCGAGCCCCGCAGGGGCAGCTTCTGCGTCACTCCCGCCGCCCGAGCGCCTGGCACTGCCGCGAGCCCCGTCTCCAGCTCCGCCAGCATCCGCCGCCGCGCCTCGGGAGCGACGTTCGCCTCCATCACCACGTCCAGCACCGCCACACTGCCCGTGTCCACGCCCGGATCGATGGCGCGCAGGTTCGCCACCGAGCGCACGAGCAGCGCCGCTCCCGCCGTCAGTAGCACCGCGAGCGCCACCTGTCCCACCACCAGCGCACCCTCGGTCCGTCCTCCACGCGCACCAATGCCGCCTGTCCGCGCGTTCCCCAGCGCACGCTGAGGATGGGACTTCCGCAGCGACCAGGCCGGCAGCATCGCCACCCCCAGTGCCGCCAAGAGCGCCAGCACCAGCGAGGCGAAGAACACCCCCCAGTCCAGTGAGCCCCGTGCGGCCAGCGGTCCGAGTGGGAGTGCCGAAGAAAGGAGCCGGAAGCCCTGCGCGGCAATCACCGCGCCCACTCCCGCCGCCGACAGCCCCAACAGGAGCGCCTCCGCGAGCAACTGCTGCGTCATCCTCCGGCCATCCGCGCCCAGCGCCATCCGGACCGCCAGCTCGGTCGCACGGGCGTCCACCTGCCCGAGCATCAGGGCCGTGACGTTGGCGCACGCGATGAGCAACAGCACTGCCATCGCCGTGAGCGTCGCCAGCAACGGCAGCTGGAGCGGTCCGAGCAGGTGCTCTCGCAGGGGCGTCAGCGCAGGCGCGCGCGTCTTGTCCCACTGCGCCGGGTACTGGAAGCGCTCGCCGAGCCGCGAGGCCATCCGCTTCAGCGCCAGGTCGAGCGCGGCCCCCTCCGTCCCCGGTGCGCGCCGTCCCACCAGCGCGTAGTTGCCCGAGCCATCCTCCTCGTTCAGTTGCTCCACCCGCCACGCGCGCACCGTGGGGTCCGGGAACCAGAAGCCCTTGGGCGTCACCCCCACCACCGTGTGTGTCGTCCCATCGAGCTCCACCGTGCTCCCCACCAGCGACGGCTGCGCACCGAGCGACTCGAAGAGCGCGTAGCTGAGGACCACTGCCGGTGCGGCCCCCGGACGGTCCTCGTTGGGCTCGAAGCCGCGGCCGAGCGCCGGACGCACTCCGAGCACGTCGAAGAGCCCAGCGGTCGTGTTGACGGCCGAGATCAGCTCGGGCGCCGAGTCCGCGCCGCGCCGCAGCGGCAAGTCCCTCACCGTGAACGCCGCCACACCGCTGAACCCGGACCAGTCGGGCGACAGGTGGAGGAACTCCCGCTCGGACCAGTCCCCCGGATTCCAGAACAGGCCCAGCCGCTCCTCGTTGGCGTAGGGCAGGGGCGTCATCAGCAGGCCTCGCACCAGCCCGAACGCCGCCGCCGTTCCGCCCACGCCCAGCGCCAGGGTGAGCACCGCCAGCAGGGCATAGGTGGGACGGGACCGCAGGCGCCGCGCCGCGTACCGCAGATCAATGATGAGGCTCTCCATCAGAGGCCCTCCTGGGCGGAGACGGCTGGAGGCCGGCTCGAAGCCGGTCCAGCCGCGAGAGAATGTGCGCCGCGCCAGCGGCGGTACCGACCCGAGCACTTGCCGCCACAGCCACGCCCGCGCCGCCCGCCGGCCCTCCCGGACGTGCCGGGCAGTGAACTCAGCCGACAGCTCGGCAATCACCTCGTCCCGTTCGGAGTAGGGAAGGCACACGCGCAGCAGCGTCAGAGGGAGACGGGGGACCTCCGGGAGGTCTCCATTCCTCGGATCGGACTGCGGCACGCGCACCTCGGCTCGCTGGGCGGGAGGGTGGTTACTACAATGTAGAATACGAATCCAGCGACGGGCAATTGCAGCGCCTTTTCCGGTAGCCTCATTCTTCCCTTGGGGGGAACCGTGACTGAACGACGCAATCTGATGTCGCCCGAGATCCGGGCCAATCCGTACCCTTTCTATGCCGAGCTGCGCCGGGATTCCCCGGTGGCCCAGGTGGATCCCGGCGGGCTGTGGGCCGTGAGCCGTTATGAGGACATCCTCGGCGCCCTCAAGAACCCAAAGCTCTTCTCGTCCGCGGGGCTGCGGCTGGCGGCGGAGCCACCGTGGGCCGGACGCCCCAACCCCATGTCCGCCTCCATCATCTTCATGGATGATCCGAAGCAGCACGGGCGCCTGCGAGGCCTGATCAACCGCGCCTTTGGCCCCACGGCCCTGGCCCGGCTCGAGCCGCGCATCCGCGCCGTGGCCGAGGAGCTCACCACCCGCGTCCTGTCCCGTCGGCAGGTGGACTTTGTTGAGGATTTCGCTCTGCCGCTGCCTGCGAGCGTCATCGGCACCCTGATGGGGCTGGAGCCCGAGTTGTACCCCCGCTTCAAGCAGTGGTCGGACGACATCGTTGCCGTCAGCGTCACCCAGCCGGGAGACACCGAGCTGCTGGCGCAGTACCGGCGCACGGTGGACGAGATGGAGCAGTACCTCTCGGAGGTCATCGCGCGCCGCCGGAAGACCCCAGGCGACGACATGGTGAGTGACTTGCTGAGCTCTCGCATCGAGGGCGAGGCGCTCACCGACAAGGATCTGATGGGCTTCCTGTTCCTGCTGCTGGTGGCCGGGCTGGAGACGACGGTGCACTTGCTCGGGAACTCCGCAAGGCTTCTCGCCGAGCACCCGGACGTCTTGGCCCGGCTCCGCGCGGACCGCGCCCTCATCCCCGCGTTCCTCGAGGAGGTGCTTCGCTTCGAGCCGCCTGTGCACAGCACCATGCGCCTGTGCACCGAGGACACGACGCTGGCCGGTGTCTCCCTGCCTCGTGGGAGCGTGCTCGCGCTGCTGCTGGCCTCGGGCCTGCGGGACGAGCGCTACTGCGCCGACGGTGATCGCTTCAGCCTGGACCGGAAGGGGCCCCACAACATGGCGTTCGGCCACGGCATGCACTTCTGCCTCGGCGCGGCCCTGGCCCGGATGGAGGGGCGCGTGGCCCTGGAGGTGCTCCTGCCCCAGTGCTCGGCGCTGGCCCGCCGCTCCGAGGCGCTCGAGTGGAACCTCTCCATGACGGTCCGCGGCGTGCGGGCGCTCCCCCTGGAAGTCCGCCCCGCCTGAGTGTGTCGGACAAACACCGACACTTGTCAACCTGCCCGCGCCCGAGCGTTGACAAGGCTCGGGCGTCCGCGCAGGTTGCGCACCTCGTTCACCCGAGGAGCCCATGTCCGACGCCGCCGAGTCCTTCCACGGCCACGCCCACTTCGCCGCTCCCCCGCCGGGAGTCACCGTCCGGCATGACTGGACGCTGCCCGAGGTCCGCGCTCTCTACGAGCTGCCGCTCCTGGAGCTGATCCACAAGGCGCAGACGGTGCACCGCTCCGTGTTTCAGGAGAACAAGGTGCAGCTGTGCTCGCTGCTGTCCATCAAGACGGGCGGCTGCCCCGAGGACTGCTCGTACTGCCCGCAGGCGGCTCGCTACAAGACGGGCGTCAAGGCCGAGAAGCTGATGGCGGTGGGGGAGGTGCTGGAGGCTGCCCAGCGCGCCCGGTCCGCCGGGGCCACCCGCTTCTGCATGGGCGCCGCATGGCGCGAGGTGAAGGACGGCCCGCAGTTCGACAGCGTGCTGGAGATGGTGAAGGGCGTGCGGCGGCTGGGCATGGAGGCGTGCGCCACGTTGGGCATGCTCACCGAGAGCCAGGCCCAGCGGCTGCGCGAGGCGGGCCTGTCCGCCTACAACCACAACCTGGACACTTCGGCCGAGCACTACGGCGACATCATCTCCACGCGCACCTATGAGGATCGGCTGCGCACCCTGGATCGCGTGCGGCAGGCGGGCATCTCCGTGTGCTCAGGCGGCATCATCGGCCTGGGCGAGTCCGTGGATGACCGGTGCAAGCTGCTGCTGACGCTGGCGAACCAGGAGGTCCACCCCGAGTCCGTGCCCATCAACGCGCTGGTGGCGGTGGAGGGCACGCCGCTGTCGGAGCAGAAGCGCGTGGAGACGGTGGAGATGGTGCGCACCATTGCCACGGCGCGCATTCTGATGCCGCTGTCCATGGTGCGCCTGTCGGCCGGCCGCATGCAGATGAACGAGGAGGCGCAGCTGCTGTGCATGCTGGCGGGCGCCAACTCGCTCTTCTTCGGCGAGAAGCTGCTGACCACGGGCAACCCCGAGTACACCCAGGACATGGCCCTGCTGGAGAAGGCGGGCATCCGGCCGCTCGAGCCGGACATGTCGCGCTAGCCGTATGAGCGCTGGGATTGCCTCGGCATGGGCCCGGGAGGACCTGGAGGCCCTCGCCGGCCGAGGCCTGCGCCGCTTCCTGGAGCCCCTGGAGTCTCCCCAGGGCGCCTTGGTGCGCGTGGGCGGGGAGACGCTGATCAACTTCTCTTCGAATGACTACCTGGGGCTGGCGACCTCGCCTACCTTGCGCGCCGCAGCCATCGCGGCCCTGGAGCGTCAGGGCGTGGGCACGGGCGCCAGCCGCGTCGTGGTAGGAGACAGCACCGCGCACCAGCGCCTGGAGGCCCGGCTCGCCGCCTTCGAGCGCTCCGAGGCCGTCCTCCTCTTCAACACGGGCTTCGCTGCCAACACCGGCACCATCCCCGCGCTCGTGGGCTCGGGGGATGCCGTGTTCTCCGATGCGCTCAACCACGCCTCGCTCGTGGATGGCTGCCGCCTGTCCCGCGCGCGCACCGTCGTCTATCCGCACGCGGATGCCGAGGCGCTCGCCCGCGCCCTCGCGGAGACCCCCGCGCGCCGCAAGCTCGTCGTCACTGACACCGTGTTCTCGATGGATGGCGACGTGGCTCCACTGCGCGAGATCCTCGCGGCTTGCCGGGAGCACGGAGCTGCACTGATGGTGGATGAAGCCCACGCTACGGGTGTCCTGGGCGTCCGGGGTGCTGGGCTGTGTGAGGAACTGGGCATCGAGGCAGAGGTGGACCTGCGCGTGGGCACGCTGAGCAAGGCGCTCGGGTGCCTGGGTGGGTACGTCGCCACTTCTCGCGCCGTGGCCGACCTGCTGCTCAACCGTGCGCGCCCCTTCGTGTTCTCTACCTCGCTGCCCGCGGCCCTCTGTGCCGCCGCTGAGGCCGCGGTGGAGGAGGTGGAGAAGGACGACACCCTGCGCGCGAAGCTGTGGCGCAACATCCGCCGCTTCGCCAAGGGCTTGCGCGAGCTGGGGCTCCCCGCCGAGCAGCGCAGCGCCATCTTCCCCGTCATCATCGGCGAGCCGGATGCCGCCATCGACGCCGCGCGCCGCTGCCGGGAGAAGGGCCTGCTGGTGAAGGCCATCCGCCCGCCCACCGTCCCCGAGGGCACCAGCCGCTTGCGCTTCTGCCTCTCGGCGGCCCACACCGAAGGCCATCTCGATCTCGCGCTGGAGGTGCTGCGCCAGCTCGGAGTCCACCGTGGCGGATAGAACCCCGGAGCCCATTCCCGAGGACCCGTTCGCCGAGCGCGTGCCCGGGTCCTTCCAGATCTTCGTCACCGGCACGGACACCGGCGTTGGCAAGACGCAGGCCTCGTGCGCGCTGCTGTCCCTGCTCGTGGACGCTGGGCTGCAGCCCCAGGGCTTCAAGCCCTACGAGAGCGGGTGCAAGCCCCTCTCCGCTCCCGCCGACACGCTCGCGATGCGCGCGGCGGCCCAGAGCGAGCTGCCCGTGAACCTGCTGTGTCCCCACCGCTTCCGTGCGCCTCTGGCCCCCGGAGTGGCCGCTCGACGCCTGGGGCAGGAGCCGGACTGGGACGTCACGCTCGCCGCGTGGGAGAAGCTCCGGCACGGTCCCGTGGTGGTCGAGGGCGCTGGCGGCCTCTTCGTCCCGCTCGACTCGAAGCGGGACATCATCGACCTGATCAGCGTCCTACGGCTCCCTGTGCTGCTGGTGGCGCGGGCGGGGCTGGGCACCCTCAATCATACAGCCCTGTCGCTGCGAGCCCTGGCCGAGCGAGGCATCCCCGTGCGCGCCGTGCTGCTGAGCCGGAGCACCCCTTCGCGTGATCCTTCGGAGCGCGACAACCGCCTGCTGCTGGAAGAGCGACACGGAGTTCAAGTGCTCGGTCCAGTTTCTTTCCACCGCGATGCACGCCGTCGTCACACCGCGTTCCGCGAGGCCCTGCGTCCGCTTCTCCCTCATCGCGCGCGAGGCCGGTAAATCGGCCTCCGCCGCGTTCGAAGTGCTACAGGCCGCGCAAGTTTTCGGGAGTTGTGTCCGCGAAATGGACGCGTGTTTTGATCTGCGCGAGAACCCCGATCGCGAATGGCGGACATTATCGACCTCACGCTCCTGGCAGACGTCAGGCGCTACTTCCAGAAGCTCCTCGATACGCGCGGCCTGACCTACTTCCTCAAGAACGAGGGTCCCCGGCTGTTCCAGATCGAGCCCTCGAAGATCGAACTCGTCATCCGGACCGCGATCCGCACGCGCAAGTCCGGGCAGCCGAGGCCTCCGGATCAGGCGGTGGACTACTGCCGCACGGAGATTCGTCGCGAGCTGATCCGCAGAGTGGCCAGCGCCATGCTACAAACGGGTTTGTGAGCAGCTTCTCTTCCCGAACTCTGTTCTCGCGGACGTTGAACTCCCTGGCCAAGGCCCTGGCGAAGCGCCGGGCCCAGGGGCAGCCGGTGATCGATCTCACCGAGTCCAACCCCACACGGGTGGGACTGCCCCGGCCAGAGCCAGGGCTGCTGGCCACGCCAGAGGCCTACTCCTACGAGCCGGAGTCCACGGGCCTGCTCCCGGCGCGGCAGGCGGTGGCGGCGCACCTGTCCTCCCGGGGGGCGAAGGTCTCCCCCGAGCACGTGGTGCTGTCCGCGAGCACCAGCGAGGCCTACTCCTGGCTCTTCAAGCTGCTGTGTGACCCAGGGGACAACGTGCTCGTCCCGGCACCCAGCTACCCGCTGTTCCAGTTCCTCACGCAGTTGGAGGGCGTGGAGCTGAAGCCCTACCGCCTGCCGCGTGCCCACGGCTTCGGGCTGGACGTGGACACGGTGGCCGCCACCCGGGACTTGCGCAGCCGCGCGGTGCTGGTGGTGAACCCGGGCAACCCCACGGGCCACTACCTCCACGAGGGCGAGCTGGCCGCGCTGGCGGAGCTGTGCGCCGAGACGGACATGGCGCTGATCTGCGACGAGGTCTTCTCCGACTTTGCGTGGGACACGGAGCCCGGTCGGGTGACGACGGTGGTGGGGCGCTCGCTGCCCGTGCTCACCTTCTCGCTCTCGGGGCTCTCCAAGGTGTCGGGGCAGCCGGGGCTCAAGCTGGGCTGGATGCACGTGGGCGGCCCCATGGCCGAGCGGGACGAGGCCCTGGCGCGGCTGGAGCTGATCGCGGACACCTTCCTCTCGGTGAATACGCCGGTGCAGCAAGCCCTGCCCACGCTGCTGGCGCAGGCGCCGCGCTTCCAGGCCGCGGTGCTGGAGCGGGTGAAGGAGAACCGGCAGCGGCTGCTGGCCGCGCGGCCCGCGAACGCCACGTGGGATGTCATCCCCGCGCATGGAGGCTGGAACGCGGTGCTGCGCATCCCCATGGAGCCCGGCGAGGAGGCCACGTGCCTGGAGCTCCTGGACGCAGGCGTGCTGGTGCAGCCGGGTTACTTCTACGACTTCATCGGCGGCGCAGGGCTGGTGCTGTCCCTGCTGCCGCCGCCGGACGCGTTCGCCACCGCGCTGGTGCCGCTCGTCCGGGTGCTCTCGCGGTAGCGCCCGCCGCTACGGAGACGGCGGAGGGATGTTCTCCACCGCCACGAAGTTGCTGCCCTCCACCTTCCACAGCTCGATGGGGGAGGGCGCCTCGCCCGCAGCGTCGAACTGGAGGCTGCCGCTGGCGCCCTCCACGTCCACGCTGCGGCCGGCGGCCAGCTCGCTCGCGGCCTTGCCGAAGTTGGTGGGCGTCAGCTCGATGGGCGGATTGGAGCCGCTGGAGACCTTGGTGAGCCCCTCCGCCATCTTCGCGCCCGTCACCGCGCCCGAGGAGGCCTGGCTGTAGGCCACTCCGAGCCCCAGCAGGTACATCGAGTCATAGGCGTGCGAGGTGAAGGAGAAGTTGCGCGGATCCGGGCCGTACTTCTGGATGAAGCGCAGCTGGAAGGAGTTGAACGCCTGGCCCGCGCCCTGGGCCGGCGCGGTGCCGTTGGCCCCCTGGACTTCGGTGCGCACGTCCGGCTCCTTGTCGTCCAGCAGCGCCGCGTCCTTGGCGCTGTCCGAGAAGAACCACCGGTGGCCCGCGCCCGTCTTCAGGTTGGTGGTGCTCAGCCCGCGCTTCACGAGGAACGTCGCGTCATCCTCGAAGCCCACCACCACGGTGATGTCCGGATCGAACGGATCCAGCTGGAGCACCGCGTTGAGCATCGAGTTCTCGTCCTTGCGCAGGTAGGGCACGGGCCTGACGTTCTTGCTCGAGCCGCGCAGCCGCTCGGTGATGACCTCGAAGAGGCCCAGGCCGTAGGAGTCCTTGTCCAGGTAGAGCAGGCCGATCTTCTGCACGCTGTTGAAGCGCGCATCGTTGAGCAGCAGGTTGGCGATGACACGGCCCTGGATGGCGTCCGAGGGAGCGGTGCGCCACAGCAGGCCCACCTTGGTGTTGTCCTCCTTCGAGGTGAGCTCGGGCGAGGTCGCGCTGGAGCTCATGGTGAGCACGCCCGCAGGCAGGGTGACGGCCGCGGCCGCCAGTGTCTGGCTGCTGCCCGCCGTCAGCAGCGCGACGATCTTCTTCTCATTGACGAGCCACCGGGTCTGGTCCGCCGTGCGCATGGCATCGAAGGCGGTGTCGCACATGTGAAGGGTGATCTTCCGGCTGTTGCGGCCGGGCTCGTTGAGCTCGTCCAGCGCGAGCCGGATGGCGTTGAGCCCTTGCACCTCGGACGTGTCCTGGCCGGCTGACGGATCGGTCGCGCTCAAGCTCAGGGGCAGCACCGCGCCTATCTGCACGGCGTTCGGGTCGGTGGTATCGCCGTAGATCGTGCCGCAGCCCGCGGGCTGCGGCAGGCAGAAGTTCTGGGTGCAGACCTGCTCGACGCCACAGTCGGCGCTGGTCTCGCACTCGCTCAGCCCGCCCGCAGTGGTGAGGCTGCAGCCCGCGAGCAGGAGGGTGGACACACTCAGGATTCCGAACGCACGCATTAGAAGCTCACCTCCACACCCGCACCGGTCCCGCGCGGGGCGAGCGTCAAGCGCACCTCGCCCTCGGCCGGAGGACCCTCCTTGGGGAAGACGATGATGGCGCCAATGGCGGCGGCCAGTCCCACGCCCATGCCGATGTCCGCCAGCAGCGCCTTGCTGCGGGTGGTATCCGCCGCGGTCTGCTTGCCGTCCAGGTTGGTGGCGTCATCGAACTTGGTGCGCGCATCCCGCGCCTGGAGCCCGAAGAAGAGGCCGCCTCCGAGGCTGACGGCGGACAGGCCGCCCAGGCTGAAGGCAATCACGCGCGAGCGCCGGTAGTCCGCCAGGGCCCGCTCCTGCTCGGCCTTTTGCTGCTGCCGGGAGACCTCCTCGGCGCGGCGGGCGGCGGCTTGCTCTTCCTCCGCCTTGCGCCGGGACGCGTCCGCCTGCTCCTGGAGGCGCTTGCGCTCAACCTCCGCCTCGGCCGCGGCCTTCGCCTCCTTGTCGATGAGCACCCGCAGCCGGTCGATGGCCAGCGCCGAGCGCTTGAGCAGCGTGGGGTCCGCCTCCTCGGTGTTCTGTCCCACGTACTGCTGGTAGTAGCTGAGCGACTCGCGCAGGTCGCCCGCCTGCTCGTAGGCGCGGGCGATGTTGTAGATGAGCTTGGAGTTGGGCTGGGCCTCCTGGGCCTTCTTCAGGACCTCGGCGGCCTCGCGATACTTGCCCGCGTTGTACAGCCGCTCTCCCTCCTTCACGAGCGCGGCCGGGTTCTTCGCCCCCTTCTGTGCCCACGCCCCCGAGGGCATGGCCACCAGCAGGGCCATCGACAACAGGAAAGCCAGTCTCATGGGGCCCAGCCTACCGCTGAACCCGTTCTGGGGCGAACAGTCCCCGAAAACACGAAGGGCCGCCCCGACCCCATGGACGGGACGGCCCTGGAGGACCCCTCGGGAGGGGCGCCGCCTGCCTAGTTGCCCAGGCGGGAGATCAGCAGCTTGCGCTGGAGCATGAGCGCCTCGGGCGCCTTGGTGCCCAGCTGCTCGAAGAAGACCTCCTGGCTCTTGAGCTCGCTGCGCCACTCGTCGGCCTTGATGGAGGTGGACTCCGCCATGGCCTCGGGGTTGAGGTCCAGGCCCTGGGTGTTGATGTCACCCTGGCGCGGCACCCAGCCCAGCAGCGTCTCCTGCGTGGGCACGCGGCCGTGGACGCGGTTCACGATCCACTCCAGCACGCGCATGTTGTCGCCGTAGCCCGGCCACAGGTACTTGCCGTTCTTGTCCTGCCGGAACCAGTTCACCTGGAAGATCTTCGGCAGGTGGGTGATGGACTTCTGCATGTCCAGCCAGTGCTGGAGGTAGTCGCCCATGTGGTAGCCGCAGAAGGGCAGCATGGCCATCGGGTCTCTCCGGACCACGCCCACCTTGCCGGTGGCGGCGGCCGTCGTCTCGCTGCCCATGGTGGCGCCCAGGAACACGCCGTGCGTCCAGTTGAAGGCCTGGAGCACCAGCGGGACCGTGTTGGAGCGGCGCCCGCCGAAGATGATGGCGCTGATGGGCACGCCCTGCGGATCATTCGCCTTGGAGCTGAGCGCCGGGTTGTTCGTCATCGGCGCGGTGAAGCGGCTGTTGGGGTGCGCCGCCTTCTCGCCGTTGCCCGGCTTCCAGGGGCGGCCCTGCCAGTCGGTGAGCTCGGCGGGCACCTCGCCGTCCTTACCCTCCCACCACACGTCCCCGTCCGGCGTCAGTGCCACGTTGGTGAACAGGGTGTCCTTGGCGATGGTGGCCATCGCGTTCGGGTTGGTCTTGTTGTTGGTGCCAGGCACCACGCCGAAGTAGCCCGCCTCCGGGTTGATGGCGTACAGGCGGCCGTCCGGGCCCACGCGCATCCAGGCGATGTCATCGCCCACCGTCTCCACCTTCCAGCCCTTGTACTCGCCGGGCGGAATCATCATCGCGAAGTTCGTCTTGCCGCAGGCGGACGGGAACGCGGCGGCCACGTAGGTGGTCTGCCCCTTCGGGTCCGTCACGCCGAGGATGAGCATGTGCTCGGCGAGCCAGCCCTCCTCGCGGCCCAGGTAGCTGCCGATGCGCAGCGCCAGGCACTTCTTGCCCAGCAGCACGTTGCCGCCGTACCCCGAGCCGAAGCTCCAGATGGTGTTGTCGTGGGGGAAGTGGCAGATGTAGCGGCGGTCCGGGTTCACGTCACCGGTGCTGTGCAGGCCGCGGTTGAAGTCATCCGAGTCCCCCAGCATGTCCAGGGCCGCCTTGCCCATGCGGGTCATGATCCGCATGTTGAGCGCCACGTAGATGCTGTCGGTGAGCTCTACGCCAATCTTGGCGTAGGGGCTGCCCAGCGGGCCCATGACGTAGGGCACCACGTACAGGGTGCGGCCCTTCATGCAGCCGTCGAAGAGCTGGCCCAGCTTGGTGTAGGCCTCCTCGGGGTCCATCCAGTTGTTGGTGGGCCCGGCGTCCGTCTTGTTGGGCGTGCAGATGAAGGTGAGGTGCTCCACGCGCGCCACGTCGTTGGGGTTGGAGCGGTGGAGATAGCAGCCCGGGCGCTTCTCCTGGTTCAGCGGGATGAGGATGCCCTCCTTCACCGCCTGATCCGTCAGGCGCTTCTTCTCCTCTTCGGAGCCGTCGCACCACACTACGCGGTCCGGCTGCGTCATCCGCACGCAGCGGGACACCCACTGGAGCAGGGCCTGGTTCTTCGTCGGCGCGTCGCCAACGGCCGCCATCTGCGTCGAAGCCATGGAAGTTTCCTCGTGTCGTCTCAAAGGTAATCCCCCCCTTGTACGTCCGTTGCTGAGGCGCGGGACGGTAGCAATGGGAGAGGGGGCAAAACTTCATGAAGGGGGCCCCTCAAAGCAACACCCGTCCGGCAGTGAACCTGCCGGGTGAACAGGGCTCCTCTAATTTCACTTATCAGACGGGAAGCATCCATTAGCTGACGATGCAGTGCGTCGAAGACTCGCTTGGAGGCGCACCTGTCCCCACGTTGCCGGGCTTCCCTTATGACCATCGCCATCGTGCTGGGAATTGTGGTTGTCGCGCTGGTGCTCTTCTCCTTGGAGACCATTCCCATCGAGGTGAGCTCACTGACCGTGGTGTGTCTGCTGGCGATCACCCGGGTGCTCACGCCGGCGCAGGCCTTCGAGGGCTTCAGCAACGACACCGTCATCTTCATCTTCACCCTGCTGGCGATGACACAGGGGCTTGCCTCCACGGGCGTGGTGCAGATGGTGGGGCAGCGGCTCTCCTTCTTCGCGCGCTACGGGCACCAGATGTTCGTGCTGGCGATGATGGGAGCGGTGGCGGCGTTCTCGTCCATCATCTCCAACACGGTGACGACGGCGGCGTTCCTGCCGGTGGCCATCGGCGCGGCGCACCGGGCCAAGGTGCCCAAGAGCAAGGTGCTGCTGCCCCTGGCGTACGCGTCGATGCTGGGCGGGATGATCTTCTTGTACGGCACGTCCACGAACCTGGTGGCCTCAGCGGCGATGGAGAAGCTGGGGATGAAGGGGATTGGCGTGACGGAACTGGCGCCGGTGGGACTGCCGGTGGCGGTGGTGGGGATTCTGGTGGTGGTGCTGCTGGGGCCTCTGCTGCTGCCCTCGCGAGCGGGCGACGGGGGGATGAGTGACTGGTCCGTGCGCGACTACCTCACGGAGGCGGTGCTTCCGCCGGACTCGCGCTACCTGGGCAAGGAGCTGGCGGACATCACCGAGGGGCTGGGACTGCGCGTCATCGGGCTGATCCGGGATGGGCAGCCTCTGCCGGCGGTGCCCAAGCACGTGCTGGCCGGGGACGAGCGCATCATCATCGAGGGGAAGCGCGAGGACATCCTCCGGGTGAAGGACCTGCAGGGCATCGGCATCCGCCCGGACGTGAGGCTGGGGGATGAAGATCTGCGCGAGCGGGACGCGGTGCTGCTGGAGGCGAGCGTGCCGCCAGGGAGCCCGCTGGTGGGGCGCAGCCTGAAGGAGGTGCTCTTCGTGGAGCGCTACGGACTGGTGGCGCTGGCGCTGCACCGCAAGCCGGCCATTCAGCGGCTCACGAAGCTGCAGATGCTGGGGCGCATCTTCGGGGAGCAGTCGCTGTCGGCGATGCCGCTGTCGGTGGGGGATGTGCTGTTGCTGCGCGGGCCTCGCTCTCGGGTGGCAGAGCTGTCGGATGGCACGACGCTGTTGGTGCTCACGGATGTGGAGTACCAGCCGCCGCGCTACCGCAAGGCGCTGATGGCGGTGAGCATCTTCCTGGGCGCCCTGGCGGCGGGGACGTTGGGGCTGGTGCCCATGGCGGTGGCGGGGCTGGTGGGCATGCTGGCGATGATCGTCACCGGGTGCGTGGACTCGCGGATTGCGTTCCGGGTGGACTGGCGAGTGGTGCTGCTCATCGGCTCGATGATGGCGCTGGGCGTGGCCATGGAGGTGAGCGGGGCGGGCAAGTACCTGGGCGGGCTGGCGGCGCAGCTGGGCTCGTATGGGGGCCCGCGCCTGGTGCTGCTGTCGCTGATGGTGCTGACCATCGTGCTGTCGGCGCCCATGAGCAACCAGGCGGCGGCGCTGGTGGTGCTGCCGGTGGCGGTGAGCGCGGCGGCGCAGCTGGGAGTGGATGCGCGGCCGTTCGCCATCGGGGTGACGCTGGCGGCGAGCTGCTCGTTCATCACGCCGCTGGAGCCCAGCTGCGTGCTCGTGTACGGCCCTGGGCACTACCGGTTCACGGACTTCTTCCGGCTGGGCACGCCGCTGACGGCGGTGATGGTGGCCTTCTTGGTGTTTGCGGTGCCGGTGCTGTGGCCCTTCCAAGGGAAGGGCGAGCAGTCCCCGAGAGGCCGGGCCCCGGTGAGCCTGAGCGCGCCGGCTCAGGCCCAGCCGTAAGCGTCAGGACTTCTTGTCGGGCACCGGCTCGGAGAGGTGGCGGTGCATGGCCGCCTTCACCGACTCGGGGAGGATCCTGCCTCCGGCGACCATGGCCTTGTTGCTCCAGGAGCCGGCAACGACCTTCTCCTTGCCGGCCATGAGCGCCTTGAAGCCCTCACGCGCCACGGTCTCGGCATCGTCCTTCTCCTGCTGGCCGACCCGGGTGTGGTCCATCCCTGCGCGGTGGAAGAAGTTCGTCTCGGTGGGGCCCGGCATCAAAGAGGTGACGGTGATTCCCGCGTCCTTGAGCTCGTTGCGCAAGGACTCCGCGAAGGCCTGCACGAAGGCCTTGGATGCGCCGTAGACCGCCTCCAGCGGCGAGGGCATCGTCGCGGCAACGGATGACGTGATGAGGATGCGCCCGCTGCCGCGCTTCACCATGTCTCGCACCGCGCGCTTGGCCAGGTGCACCGTGGACGTGACGTTGAGCTGGATGAGGTTGAGCTCCGCCTCGAGCGACGTCTCCCGCGCGAAGTCACCGCCGACGCCGACACCCGCGTTCAGTGCCAGCGAGTCCACCGGCCGGCCCGTGGCCTGGACCCGCGCCCAAAGCTGCTCGACGCCCTGGTAGGTCGCCAAGTCGACCTGCAGGCTCTCGACCTGAACCCCCAGGGAACTCAGGCCCGCCTCGGCGTCCAGGATGCCGATGTCCTCCGCCGCGATGAACAAATCGAAGCCGTGCTGCGCGAACTGCCTGGCCAATTCGAAGCCAATGCCGCTCGACGCTCCGGTGATGACCGCGAGCGGACGCGGGGATGACGTCAGGGTCCCTGCCATGGGAAAGCTCCTTGGATGAGATGAAGTCCCCTCCCAAGGTGGAGACGGCAGGCGGGCGCCGCAAAGCAAGGGCTGCCCGCAGGCCCTCGCAACAGCCGAGCGAGCGTGGCGCTCAAGAAGCCCGGATCAGCGCTTGGGGGCGGCCTGGACGAAGTGCCCGTCCGTGCTCAGGCGCAGCCGGTTGACGTACTCGATCTTCACGTCGAGGCAGAGCTGATCCTTCTTGGGAGACAGCGAGACGGAGGGCGCGATGAGCTGATGCTCGGGGGGCTGCCCCAGGGCGATCCACGCCCGCGCTCCATCGGTTCCGAGCACCACCCACCGTGTCTCCTCGCCGCCCGCGGCCCGATCCAGCTCCAGCTTGAGCAGCAGGATGGCCATCCGCTTGTCCGGAGGCACCCAGGAGCCCGCGAGCGACACATCCACCTCCGTGGACTGCCAGGTGGCCCAGGTGTTGATGATGCAGAAGCCTCCGGCCACTGGACGCGCCATGACCAGGGCCGCGCCTCCGTCGATGACAGGCTGGGTGCGCTCCTCCATGCCGAGCAGCTCGACGGTGCCCTCGGCCAGCTCCAGCTTCTGGCGGAAGGACGCCTCGACGGTGTTCGTGGGCACGAAGGCGAACTCCGAGGGCGCCAGCGCGGGCAGCCAGTGGCGCGCCTGGATCCGCGGCCCGTAGTCCGCCTCCAGCGGTACGTCCGCGACAATGGACTCCGGGCAGGTGGGGGTGGAAGGCGCAGGAGCCGCCACGGGAACCGGTGTGGCGGCTTCGCGGCCCGCAGTGCAGCCGGAGCCCAGCAGCCCCAGCACGCACGTCCACACCCGTGCTTGCCTTGGGTTCATTCGTTCATCGCCTTTCTTTAGGGAGTGTAGAGCTCCGCCGTGGCGAGAGAGCCAGAGGAACTCAAGCCCCCGGTGACGAGCACTCTGCCTGAGGGGAGCAAGGTAGCGATGGGCTTCGAGCGGGCCATGGACATGGAGCCAGTGGAGGACCAGGCGTTGGTGGCTGGGTCGTACACCTCCGCTTGGGCGAGGTACGCGAGGCTAAAACCCCCCGCGATGAGCACCTTGCCCGAAGAGAGCAGAACAGCGGTGTGGGAGTAGCGGCTCAAGGCCATGGAGCTGGCAGAGGACCAGGCGTTGGTCGCTGGGTCGTACACCTCCGCGGAGGCGAGGTTGCCAGACGTGCCCGCGCCCGCCGCGACGAGCACCTTGCCGGAGGGGAGCAGGGTGGCGGTGTGCATGGAGCGCCTCACGGTCATGGACCCGGCTGAGGACCAGGAGTTGTTCGCCGGGTCGTAGACCTCTGCGGAATGGAGGTAGGTGCCAGAGAAGCCGCCCGCGATGAGCACCTTGCCCGAAGAGAGCAGAACAGCGGTGTGGTAGTAGCGGCTCAAGGCCATGGAGCTGGCAGAGGACCAGGCGTTGGTCGCTGGGTCGTACACCTCCGCGGAGCTCAGGATGCTTCCGTTGTATCCCCCTGCGACGAGCACCTTGCCGGAGGGGAGCAGGGTGGCGGTGTGCTGGGAGCGCGCCGTGGCCAGGGTGCCTGCGGGGGACCATGCGTTGGTGGCCGGGTCATACAACTCCGCCGTGGCGAGGTGGCCGCCACCGTAGCCCCCCGTGACGAGCACCTTGCCGGAGGGGAGCAGGGTGGCGGTGTGATCGTAGCGGTCCGAGGCCATGGCGCCCGCAGAGGACCAGGTGTTGGTGGCCGGGTCATACAGCTCCGCAAAGGCGGCATTGGGTCCCCCCGTGACGAGCACCTTGCCGGAGGCGAGCAGCGTGGCGGTGGGGAACTCGCGGGCCCCGGCCATCGAGCCCGCGGAGCTCCATCCGGAAACGCACGTGGGCAGGCCGGGCACGGAGAACGCCTTGGAGGCTGAGAGCCCATAGGCATTGGTGACGGTCGCGGTCAGGGTGGGGGTCACACCCGTGATGACGCACGAAGGCGCCGTCCACACGACGCGGCTCGTGTTGGCGGTGTTCTGCGCCGTGGCCAGCGAGCCGCTATTGGCGCTCCACGCAAACGTCAGGGCGCTGGCCTGCGAGTCCAGGGCTGTGACCTCCAGGTCCACGGTCTGATCGGGAGAGACGGAGGTGGCGGATTGGAAGAAGTTGCTGAATGCAGGAGGGAAGCGCTCCGTGGTGGGCGAGGTGACACAGAGGTTGAGGGAGCCCGTCGTCTGCCCGCCGCGGCTGTCCTGAACGGTGACGGTGAGCTTGCAGTTGTTGCAGGCACCGGCCGGCACGGAGGAGGGGACGAAGGAAGCGGCGCTCGAGGTCGCATTCGTCCATGTCCCCGGACAGGAGGCCGTCCACTGATAGGAGAGCGCATCGCCATCGGCATCGGCTACGAGGGCGGAGACGGTGGTGGACTGTCCCGCGTCCAGGCGGTTGAGGGAAGCGGAGACCTTGGAGACCACTGGCCACAGGTTGAAGGAGATGGTGAGGGCCGCGTTGCCGGTGGAGGTACCGGAGACGACGTTGATAGTGAGCGAGACGGAGACCGCGGCGCCCTGAGAGTCCGTCACAGTGAAGGTGACCATGTGCACCCCTGGAGACGCCGGAGCCGTCCAGGAGGAGGAGGTCGTCGTGGGAGCAGAGAAGGATCCACCAGAGGCCGCCCACGCGGAGGTGAGGGTGTCTCCTGCGTTGGGATCATGAATGGTGGCTGTCAGGGAGAGGGAGCCTCCCGTCTGGACAGACGTGGAGGAGGCCACGAGGGAGTCAATGACGGGTGCCTCGTTGGAGTAGGGTGGAGGGGGTGACAGCTCCTGAAGGGTCAGGACGACGGCAGTGATCTGGTTGGCGTTGAGGGTGACGCCGGAGGTCTGTCCCTGGAAGCGCTTGACGCCAGCGGCGTCGAAGGCCTCCGCGAGGAAAACGCGCTGGGAGCCTGTGGGGATGTTGCCGATGATGCCACCCCAGACGCCATGGGTCTTGGCCAGCTCGATGGCGAGGGAGGCCATGTCCTCAGCAGAGACCGTCACCTTGACGCGGGTGATGTCGCTGGTGGAGAGGGCTTGGGGCACCGAGACCGCGAACTGGACCGAGCCGGTGTTGGAAGAGGAAGGGGCAGCACAGCTGGCAGCCAGCACCAGCCCGAGCGCCAGCAGCCCGCGAGAGAAGGGAGTTCTCATAATGGATTTCCTGGGAGCGATGGGGGGCCGGGTGCTCAGGGCGTGTAGAGCGCCGAGGTCCCCAGGAAGCCGCTGTTGCTGTAGCCCCCGGTGACGAAGACGCGGCCCGAGGGGAGCAGGGTGGCCGTGTGGTACGCGCGAGCCCCCGGCAGCGTTCCTCCGGAGGACCAGGTGTTGGAGCCCGGGTCGTAGAGGCTCGTGGCGTCGTGGAAGACGGTGCCGTTGTCTTCGTCGTCGTTGTAGTAGCTGTAGTACCCGCCCGTGAGGAGGACCTTGCCGGAAGCGAGTGCGGTGGCGGTGTGGTCCTGGCGCCTCGCACCGAAGGTGCTCCCGGAGGTCCAGGTGTTGGTGGACGGGTCGTAGACCTCGGCGTTGTTGAAGTAGGAGGCGCCGTTATAACCCCCTGTGACGATCACCTTGCCGGAAGCGAGCGCGGCCGCAGCGTGGACGTTGCGGGCTGTGTTCAGCGGGGCCACCGTGGTCCAGGAGTTCGTGGTGGGGTTGTACAGCTCCACCGAGTTGGTGACTCCGCTGTAGGTGTTGCCGCCCGTGACGAGCACTTTGCCGGAGGCCGGGAGGAAGGTGGCGGTGTGGCCGGTGCGCATCGTGCTCATGGGCGCCGCGTTGGACCAGGAGTTGGTGGCTGGGTCATACAGCTCCACCGAGTTGAGGAAGCCGCTATTGATGCCGCCCGCGACGAGCACCTTGCCCGAGGCGAGCAGTGTCGCCGTGGCGTTCTGGCGCGTGGTGCCCATGGGGGCCGCGGCGGACCAGGAGTTGGTGACCGGGTCATACAGCTCCGCTGAGGCGAGGACTCCGCCATCGGTGCCGCCGGCGATGAGGACCTTGCCCGAGGGCAGCAGGGTCGCAGTGTGGTACCGGCGGCGCGAGGTCAGCACGCCCGCGGCGGACCAGGTGTTGGTGGCCGGGTCATACAGCTCCGCCGAGGCGAGGTAGTTGTTATTGTAGCCCCCTACAACCAGGACCTTGCCGGAGCTCAGCAGCGTGGCGCTGTGGTTCGAGCGGCTCGTGAGCATCGAGGCCCCGGTACTCCATCCGGACGCGCACGCGGGCAGGCCCGTGACAGAGAAGGTCTTCGAGGCGAAGACGCCATACGCGTTGGTCGCGAACGCCGTGATGGAGACGGGAACGCCCGTTACCGCGCAAGAGGGCGCCGTCCACACCACTTGGCTGGTGCTGGCGGTGTTCTGCGCCGTGCCCAGCGTACCGATGCTCGAGACCCAGGAGAACGTCATGGCGCTGGACTGCGGATCCAGCGCGGTGACGTTGAAGCTCACCGTCTGCGCCGGCGCGGTGGTGGTGGCTGACTGGTAGGAGTTGGTGAAGAGCGGCGGGAAGCGCTCGGTGGTGGCGGCGGCCACGCAGAGGTTGATTGTCCCGGAGCCCTGGCCTCCTCGCCCGTCCTGCACCGTGACGGTGAGCTGGCAGTTGTGGCACGCGCTGGACGGAATGGCCGAGGGCACGAACGTGGCGGCGCTGGAGGTCGCATTGCTCCACGTGCCGGTGCAGCCCACGGCGCCCCACTGGTAGGTCATCGCATCCGCGTCCGCATCCGAGGCGGTGGCGGTGAGGGCGATGGGCTGGCCCACGTCCACGCGGGTGCGCGACGCGGTGACCTTGGAGACCACGGGGAAGAGATTGAAGGTGATGGAGAGGTTCGCCGTGCCAGCGGAGGTACCCGCGATGACGTTGACGGCGAGGGAGATCGACGCGGCCGCGCCCTGGGAGTCCGTCACGGTCAGGGTGAGCGTCTGGATGCTGGCCGAAGCCGGAGCCGTCCAGGAGGTGTTCGCGGCGGCCGGGGTGGAGAAGGTGCCTCCAGTGGCCGTCCACAGATAGGTGAGGGTGTCCCCCGCGTTGGGATCCTGCGCCGTCGCGGTCAGAGAGATGGCGCCGCCCGTCTGCACGGTGGTGACGTTTGCCACCACGGAGTTGATGAGGGGCGCGTCATTGCCATACGGCGGCGGAGGCACCAGCTCCTGGAGTGTGAGGGCCACGGCGGTGGTCTGGTTGGCGGTGATGGTGATGCTGGAGACCTGCCCCTGGAAGCGCTTGGCGTTAGTGGAGTCGAAGGCCTCGGCGAGGAAGGTGCGGTTGGCGCCGGCGGGGATGCTGCCGATGACGCCGCCCCAGGTGCCGTTGCTCTTGGCCAGGTCCACCACGAGGGAGGTCATGCCCGCGGCGGAGACGGTCACCTTCACGCGGGTGACGTCGCTGGCGGAGAGGGCCTGCGGCACGGAGGCCGCCAGCTGCGCAGAGCCGGTGTTGGAAGAAGACGGGTCGGAGCAACCGGCGAACAGCGCCAGTCCCACCGCCAGCAGCAGGTAAGAGGAAGTTCTCTTCATGTGGCAATCCTTGAGGTGGATGAATCTGTCAATGAACCGGAGGACTCGGGGGCTCACGGCGAGTACAGCGCCGTCCCCGCGAGATAACTGCTGCTGGCGCTGTAGCCACCCGTGACGAACACCTTGTTGTTGGGCAGCAGCGTCGCCGCATGAAGCTGGCGAGCGGAGGGCATCGAGCCTGCGGAGCTCCAGGTGCCGGTGGCGGAGTCGTACAGCTCTGCACTGGAGAGGGCATCGCTGCTGCCTTGTCCGCCCGCGACGAGCACCTTGCCGTTGCTCAGCAGGATTGCCGTATGGTATTGGCGGGTGGTGGCCATGGCGCCCGTCGTGCTCCACGTGCCTGTGGCCGGATCGTACACCGTGGCTGTCGCCAGATAGCTGGTGCTGCCGTTCTGCCCTCCGGCAACGAGGACCTTGCCGTTGGGCAGCAGCGTCGCCGTGTGTATCTGTCGGGGAGAGGCCATGGAACCCGTGGCGCTCCAGGTGCCCGTGGCCGGGTCATACACCATTGCCGTCGCGTGATAGAAGGTGTCGGAGCCTCCAGCGACGAGCACCTTGCCGTTGGGCAGTAACGTCGCCGTGTGGCGGTGGCGCCCCACGGTCATGGAAGCCGTCGTACTCCAGGTGTTCGAGGCCGGATCGTACAGCTCTGCCGTCGGCAGGTAGCCGTTGTTGTAGTTGTGTCCGCCCGCGACGAGGACCTTGCCAGTGGGCAGCAGCGTGGCCGTGTGAAACCAGCGCCCCGCGCTCATGACCCCCGCTGCGCTCCAGGTGCCCGTGGCCGGGTCGTACACCTCCGCTGACAGGAGAGGGCTCCCGTTGGTGCCTCCCACGATGAACACCTTGCCGTTGTTCAGCAGGACCGCCACGTGGAGGCTCCGAGGAATGATCATGGAGCCGGTCGTGCTCCAGGTGCCTGTGGCTGGGTCGTACAGCGCCGCCGTCGCCAAGTGGCCACCGTTGTACCCTCCCGCGACGAGGACCTTGCCGTTGGGCAGCAGCGTCGCCGTGTGCTCGCGGCGAGTCGTGGCCATGGAGGCCGCCGAGGCCCAGCCCACGGTACAGACCGGCGGCCCCGTCACTGTGAAGCTCCGGGTGGCCGTCAAGTTGAAGGCGTTGGTGACGGTGACCATGACAGTGGGCGTCGCCCCCGAGGGAACACAGGAGGGCGCCGTCCAGGTGATGTGGCTGGTGGAGGCGTCGGTGGCAGGCGTCCCCAGCACGCCGATGCTGGCTGTCCAGGCAAACGTCAGCGAGCTGGCCTGAGCGTCCATGGCGGTGACGTCAAAGGAGACTGTCTCCCCAGGAGCGGCGGAGGCGGCGGATTGGAAGGAGTTGATGATGTTGGGAGGGAAGCGCTCGGTGGAGGAGGTGGTGATGCAGAGGTTGAGGTCGCCGGTCGTCTGCCCGCCGCGCCCGTCCTGGACGGTGACCGTGAGGCGGCAGTTGTTACAGGCGCTCGCCGGGACGGAGGAAGGAACGAAGGAAGCGGTACTCGAGGCCGCATTCGTCCATGTGCCGGGGCAGGAGGCGGTCCACTGGTAGGTGAGCGCGTCGCCATCCGCATCGGAGATCTGGGCGGAGACGGTGGTGGACTGCCCGGCATCGAGGCGGCTGGGCGATGCGGAGACCTGGGAGATGACGGGCCAGAGGTTGAAGGAGACGTTGATGGCCGCGCTGCCGGTGGAAGTACCCGGGACGACGTTGACGGCCAGGGAGACGGAGACCGCCACGCGTTGAGAATCCGTCACGGTGAAGGTGAGGGTCTGCACGCCGAGCGAGGCTGGAGCCGTCCAGGTGGTGGTGGCGGCCGTGGGCGCGGAGAAAGTGCCGCCTGTGGCGGTCCACGCCAGGGCGAGGGTGTCGCCCGCATTGGGATCATGCACCGTCGTGGTCAGGGAGACAGAAGCGCCCGCCTGGACGGAAGTCGAAGAGGCCACCAGTGAGTCGATGATGGGCGCTTCGTTGGAGAAGGGAGGCGCGGGCGCCAGCTCCTGAAGGGTGAGGGCCACAGCGAGGGTCTGGTCGGCATTGATGGTGACGGCGGAGGTGGAGCCCCGGAAGCGCAGGGCGCCAGAGGCGTCGAAGGCCTCGGCCAGGAAGGCGCGGTTGACGCCCGCGGGGATGTTGCCGACGAGCCCGCCCCAGGTGCCGTGGGTCTTGGCCAGCTCCACCACGAGCGAGGACATGTCCGAGGCGGAGACGGTCACCTGGACGCGGGTGACGTCGCTGGCAGAGAGGGCCTGGGGCACCGAGACCGCGAACTGGACGGAGCCCGTGGGCTGCTCGGTGCAGGCGGAGAGAGCAAGCAGCAGCACTGTGACGAGACAGGAGAAACGGGGGTGGATGGGCAAGACGTGTCCTTTAGAAATGGAGCCCGATGACATGCAGGGCTCAGGGCGTGTACAGCTCCGCCGCAAGGGAGCCATGGGTGGCTCCTCCGGAGACGAGCACCTTGCCGTTGGTCAGCAGCGTGGCCGTGTGGGACTCGCGAGCTGAGGCCAGAGAGCCTGCGGCGCTCCAGGTGCCCGTGGCCGGGTCGTACACCTCCGCCGTCGAGCCCCCCGCGATGAGCACCTTGCTGTTGGTCAGCAGCGTCGCCGTGTGCCAGACGTGAGGTGAGGCCATGGAGGCCGTGGCGCTCCAGGTGCCAGCGGCCGGGTCATATACCTCTGCCGTCGCGAAGTAGGTGCCGCCGTATCCCCCCGTGACGAGCACCTTGCCGTTGGTCAACAGCGTCGCCGTGTGGCCGATACGGGGCGAGGTCATCGAGGCGGTCGCGCTCCAGGTGCCCGTGGCCGGGTCGTACACGTCCGCCGCCGCGTCGCTGGCGTTCATATTCCCACTGAGGGAACCCCCCGTGACGAGCACCTTGCCGTTGGGCAGCAGCGTCGCCTTGTGGGCCCAGTGGGGTGAGCTCATGGAGCCGACCGCGCTCCAGGTGCCCGAGGCCGGGTCGTACACCTCCGCCGATGCGAGAGGGCTTCGAATCCATCCCCCTGCGACGAGCACCTTGCCATTGGCCAGCAGCGTCGCCGAGGGGCCATCGCGACGCGAGAGCATGGGGGCGGTCGCGCTCCAGGTATTCGAAGCCGGGTCATACACTTCGGCCGCCGCGATGGCGTCACCGTTGTTGCCCCCCGCGACGAGGACCTTGCCATTGGGGAGCAGCGTCGCCGTGTGGGACCCGCGAGGCGAAATCATGGGGCTGAGGGTGCTCCAGGTGCCCGAGCCCGGGTCGTACAGTTCTGCCGTCGCGAGGGCGCCACCGTTGTAGCCCCCCGTGATGAGCACCTTGCCAGAAGGGAGCAGAGTGGCTGTGGAGCCCGAGCGGGCTGCGGCCAGGGCGCCCGTGGTGGCCCAGCCGGGCGTGCACGTCGGCAGGCCTGGGGGAGAGAAGGGGATGGTGGCCGAGAGGCCAAAGGCATTGGTGACGGTGGCAGTGACGGTGGGAGGAACACCCGTCACCGCGCAGGCAGGGGCCGTCCAATGGACCTGGCTGGTGCTGGCGGTGTTCTGCGCTACGGCCAGCGAGCCGGTGTTGGCCGTCCAGGTGAACGTCAGGGAACTGGCCTGGGAGTCCATGGCGGTGACGCCAAAGGAGACCGTCTGGCCTGGAGAGGCGGAGGGGGCGGACTGATAGAAGTGGGTGAAAGTGGGAAGGAAGTGCTCGGTGGAGGAAGAGGCGACACAGAGGTTGAGCGAGCCGGTGGTCTGTCCTCCTCGGCCGTCTTGAACGGTGACGGTGAGCCGGCAGTTGTTGCAGGCGCCTGCTGGCACGGAGGAGGGGACGAAGGATGCGGCACTCGAGGTCGCATTCGTCCAGGTTCCCGGGCAGGAGGCCGTCCACTGATAGGAGAGCGCATCGCCATCCGTATCCGAGGCCAGCGCGGAGACGGTGGTGGACTGTCCCGCATCCAGGCGGTTGAGAGAGGCAGAGACCTTGGAGACCACCGGCCACAGGTTGAAGGAGACGTTGAGGGCCGCATTGCCGGTGGAGGCACCGGAGACGACGTTGACAGTCAGAGAAACGGAGACGGCTGCCCCCTGAGAGTCCGTCACGGTGAAGGTGAAGGTTTGGAGGCCGGGGGAGGCCGGGGCCGTCCAGGAAGTGGTGGCGGCGGCGGGCGCGGAGAAGGTGCCGCCGGAGGTCGTCCACGCCAGGGTGAGGGTGTCCCCAGCGTTGGGATCATGAAGCGTGGCGGTGAGGGAAAGAGAGCCACCGGCCTGGACAGAAGTCGAGGAGGCGACGAGGGAGTCGATGATCGGCGCCTCATTGGAGTAGGGCGGAGGGAGAGCCAGCTCCTGAAGCGTGAGAGCGACAGCGGTGGTCTGGTTGGCGGTGATGGTGACGGCGGAGGTGGAGCCCTGGAAGCGCAGGGTGCCCGAGGTGTCAAAGGCCTCTGCGAGGAACGAGCGGTGGGTGCCCGCGGGAATGTTGCCGATGAGGCCGCCCCAGGAGCCGTTTGTTTGGGCCATGTCGACGACGAGAGAGGACATGTCCGAAGCAGAGACCGTCACCTTGACGCGGGTGACGTCACTGGCGGAGAGCGCCTGCTGGGTAGAGGCCGCGAACTGAACGGAGCCCGTGGGCTGAGAGGGGGTGCAGGCAAAGACGGAGAGCAGCAGCGCTCCTGCCAGACAGGAGCGCCGTGGGTGGATGGGCATGGCTGTGCCTTCAGATGGGAGACGGAGTGTGGGGGATGAGGTTCAATGACTCGCGGGGCTCAGGGCGTGTACAGCTCCGCCGCCGTGAGATAGCCGCCGTTGTATCCGCCGGAGATGAGCACCTTGCCGTTGTTCAGCAGCGTCGCGGTGTGCTCGCGGCGAGTGGAAGCCATGAGGGGGGCTGCACTCCAGGAGCCTGAAGCCGGGTCAAACAGCTCCGCTGTCGCGAGATAGCTCCCGTTTTGGCCCCCTGTGACGAGAATCTGGCCGTTGGGCAGCCGCGTCGCTTTGTGCATGTCACGCGAGGAGAGCATGGAGCCCGCAGCGCTCCAGGTGCCTGAGGCCGGGTCGTACACCTCCGCCGCCGCCAGAGCGCTGCCACCGTGGGTTCCCCCTGTGACGAGGACCTTGCCGTTGGCCAGAAGCGCCGCCGCGTGGCCCCCACGTCGCGAAGTCATGGGAGCGGTCGTGCTCCAGGAGTTCGCAGCCGGGTCGTACACCTCCACCGCCGCGTGGGCGTTGCTCCGATGCCCATCGAGGTGTCCGCCAGCGACCAGGAGATTGCCGTTGTTCAGCAGGGTCGCCGTGTGCTCGCCGTGGGCGGAGGGCATCGAGGCGACAGTGCTCCAGGTGCCCGAGGCGGGGTCGTACACCTCCACCGACGTGAGGGGGCCTGGGCCTGTGAACCATCCCCCCGCGACGAGCACCTTGCCGTTCGGAAGCAGCGTCGCCGTGTGGTAGCCACGAGGCGTGGCCATGGAGCCCGTCGCGCTCCAGGTGCCCGTGGCCGGGTCGTACACCTCTGCCGTCGCCATGTAGCCCCGGTCGTATCCCCCCGCGACGAGCACTTTGCCATTGGGCAGCAGCGTCGCCGTGTGGACAAAGCGGGCGGAGATCATGGAACGCGTGGTGCTCCAGGTGCCCGCGTCCGGGTCGTACACCTCCGCCGTGGCCCTTCCGGCGAGGACAATGGCTCCGCCCGTGACGAGCACCTTGCCAGAGAGGAGCAGGGTGGATGCGTGCCCAGAGCGCCCCTCGGTCATGAAGCCCGTCGAGGTCCACCCACAGGACGGTAGCCCCGTGACGGTGAAGCTCTTCGCGGCCGTCAGGTTGAAGGCATTGGTGACGGTGGCGGTGATGCTCGGGGGCGAGAGGGAAGAGGCACAGGAGGGCGCTGTCCAGGTGATGCGGCTGGAGGAGGCCGTGTGGGCGGGGGTACCCAGCGAGCCGGAGGTGGCCGTCCAGGAGAAGGAGAGCGCGGAGCCCTCGGGGTCGCTGGCGCTCACATCAAAGGTGAGCACCTGGCCGGGCGTGGCGGTGTTCGAGGAGCGATAGAAGGAGGTGATAACGGGACTGACGTGGCTGGAGGAAGGAGGGGAGACGCACAGGGCGAGGGTGCCGGTGGTCTGCCCGCCGCGGCCGTCAGAGACAGAGACGGTGAGGTCGCAGTTGTTACAGGAGCCCGTGGGCACAGCGGAGGGAGTGAACTGGGCGGAGCTGGAGGAGGCGTTGGTCCAGGTGCCTGCACAGGAGGCACTCCAGGAGTAGGAGAGGCTGTCGCCGTCCGAGTCCGAGGCGGAGGCGGAGGCGGAGGTGCTTTGTCCCACAGCCAGCTGAGAAGCGGTGGCGCTGATGGAGGCGACGACGGGAGAGGTGTTGAAGGAGATGGAGATCTGAGCGTCCCCGTGCCCCCCGCTCGGGGTGACGTTAATGGTCAGAGAGACGCGAGAGGCAAGGCCTCGGGAGTCCGTGGCGGTGAAGGTGAGGGTCTGAGTGCCGGAAGAGGCCGGAGCGATCCACGAGGTGGAAGCTGCGGAAGCCGAGGAGAAGGAGCCGGAGGTGGAGGACCAGGCGTAGGAGAGCGTGTCGCCCGCGTTCGGATCATGCGCGGAGGCCTGAAGAGAGAGGGAGCCGCCTGCGGCCACGGAGGTGGAGGAGGCCGTCAGCGAGTCGATGACGGGCGCCGCGTTCTGGAAGGGAGGCGGCGCATTGACCTGCTGGAGGGTGATGGCGACCAGCGCGGTCTGGTCCGCGGCGATGGAGACGCCCGAGGCGGAGCCCTCGTAGAGCTTGGTGCCGGAGGCATCGAAGGCCTGCGCGAGGAAGGAACGGTTGGAGCCCGCGGCGAGGTTGCCCAGCAGTCCGCCCCAGGAGCCATTGGAGGAAGCCAGATCCACCGAGAAGGAGGGGAAGTCGGCGGCGCTGGCTGTGACCGAGACGCGGGAGATGGAGGCGGAGAGGGCTTGAGGCACCGAGACGACAAACTGAGCCGAGCCGATCTCCGAAGGGGGCGAGCAGCTCGTGAGCAGTGCCAGCGTCAGCGCCAGCAGCAAGTGGGAAGAAGGGGAGCGGAAACAGTGAGAGGGATGGGGCATGGTCATGGGAACACGTTGAAGTTCGCGCGGGTGTGCCGCGCCTTGCCGATCGTCACTTGCAGGTCATCCACGTAGCTGGGGTGTCCGCCGATCACGAGGGTCGACGTGGCGTTCGGGCCTTCCATCGCGGCGGTGGCGGGAATCGTCAGGGTCGAGACGAGCACGCCATTCTTGTGCGTGTACAAGCCCGTGCCCGTCCGGCTCAGGGAGAGGTGGACCCAGGTGTTCAGGGGCAGCACGCCCCAGCCGATGTCTCCCCCCCAGTGCCGGTAGCCGCTGTTCTCGGTGGGGTAGTAAGCGAAGTCGGCGTTGTTGTTGTAGCCCCGGTTCCCCAGCGAGATGTCCCAGCCGGAGCCATAGATGACGGGAGAGCCAGTCAGCCCCAGCCCGGGGTTCTTCACCCAGAACTCAATGGTGAAGTCCTGGGCCCCCAGCCGGTAGCCCGAGCTCGCCGCGGTGGTGAGGCTGCCCGCCGTGAAGTTGGCGGAGGCTCCGCCGTGCAGCGCTCCCGCAGTGGTGAGGGTGGGCGAGTCGACGGTGGTCACCGCTGGGCCCGTCCCGTGGTTCGGGAAGGACGCCGACAGGTTCGCGCCGTCCATCGGGAAGTGCATGAACGGCCGGGTGAGCTGGGGCGCGACGCCGAAGTTGGCCGTCGTGTACTTCGCGCTGCCGATCGTGATCTGCACGTCGTCCAGGTACGACGGGCTCTGCCCGAGCTGCAGCGCCGAGGTGGTGGCCCCTCCCTCCATGTGCGCCGTGGGCGCAATCGAGGTGACCGAGACGAGCACCCCGTTCTTGTGCGTGTAGAGCCGGTCCTGGAAGCGGGAGACGGCCAGATGGGTCCACGTGTTGCGCGGCAGGACGCCCCACTCCACGGGCCCTCCCCATGGGTCACTCTGGTTGGCGAAATTGAAGGTGGCTGAGTTGTTGTAGTTGGTATTGCCCAGCGAGATCATCCATCCGTTGCCGGCGACCACCGGAGTGAAGGCACCGCTGAGGGCGGAGAAGTTCACCCAGAACTCGATCGTGAAGTCGCGGGTGCCAATCACGTTGCCCGAGGTGGTGGCGGTGGTCAGCGAGCCGCTCTGGAAGTTGCCGCTCGCGCCCCCATACCGGGCGGCCGCCGTGGTAATGGCTGGCGCCGCTACCGCGCTGAAGGTCACGCCATTGGCGGCGAAGTTCGGAAAGGCCGTCGAGCCGTTCGCTCCGTCCAACGGGAGAAGGACATGCGGCTCCACCGTGACAGGGCGAGGCGTAGAGGGCACTCGCGCCACCGGGAAGTTCGCGGTGGTGTGCCGGGCCGCCCCCACGGTGAGCATCACATCGTCCAGAGAGGCCGGGTATCCGCCGATCGTGATGGCGGACGTGGTGTTCGGCCCCTCCATCCTGTCGGTGGCGAGGATTGTCACCGTCTCCACCAGGATGCCGTTCTTGTGAGTGATCAGGGACGTGCCCTTGCGGGTGAGGGACAGGTGCGTCCAGGTGTCGCGGGGCAGGACTCCCCAGCTGATGTCTCCTCCCCAGCCGCGGTTGCCTCCCATCTGCGTGGCATAGAAGGCGAAGTTCGCGTTGCCGTTGAACACCGTGTTGCCCAGGGAGATGTCCCAGAAGGTGGTGGTGCCGTTGCCTCCCGAGAGCACCGGCGAGTTCCCCGGATCCAGGGAGCTGTGCTTGACCCAGAACTCGAGGGTGAAGTCGCGCGTCCCGAGCGCGTTCGCCGCGGACACGGGCGTCGACAGGGTCCCCGCCGTGAAGTCTCCGCAGCCGCCGCAGGCACTGGCCGCGGGGGTGATGAGCGGCGCACCCGAGGCGGACAGCGAGACACCTCCGGGCACCATGTTCCGGAAATCCGCGGTGGGAAGCTCTCCGCTCCCCGGTCCATCCATTGGCAGGTAGAGGAACGGCAGGGGCGTGAGCTGCGTGGGCGTGAAGTTCGCGGTGGTGTGCGTCACGCCGCCGACGGTGATCCGCAGATCATCGATGTACGAGGGGTGGCCGCCCACCGTGAGGGTCGAGGCCGCGGCGGTGCCTTCCAGCCGTGCGCCCGCCGCGATGGTCACCGTCTGCTTCAGCACGCCATTGAGGTGCGTGTAGAGGGTCGTGCCGGAGCGGGAGATCGACAGGTGATTCCAGGTGTTCGCCGGCAGCACGCCCCAGCCGATGTCTCCCCCCCAATGCCGGTAGCCGCTGTTCTGGGTGGGGTAGTAGGCGAAGTCCGCGCTGTTGTTGTAGCCCGTGTTCCCCAGGGAGATGTCCCAGCCGCTGCCGGAGATGACAGGGGAACCGAAGAACCCCAGGGAGCTGTGCTTGACCCAGAACTCGAGGGTGAAGTCGCTGTTCCCGATGACGTTGGCGGTGCTGCTGCCGGTCTGCAGAGAGCCATTCTGGAAGGCGCCGCTGCCCGCGCCGTACTTGGGTGCGACGGTCGAGATGGACGGGTTCTGGACGGGACGGAGGTGCACTCCGGCGTTCGCGAAGTTCACGAAGTCCACCGACGAGTTGTCGGTCGTGGTGGGGCCTGCATGGTCCATGGGCATGAAGACCAGCGTGGTGGGGCCCTGCAGGGTGTACGTCCAGCCATCCCCCAGGGCGGCGGCGCTCACGTTGCCCGCCTGGTCGGACGCGCGAACGGACGTGTAGTAGGTCATTCCGGGTGACAGCGTCAGGCCCGCCTGCGAGGCGCTGGTGACGTTCCCAACGGACGTCCAGTTGAGGAGGTCGGTGCCGCCCGCGCTCGAGCCGATCGCCAGCTCGTAGCGGGCAATGCCGCTCCCCACGTCGGTGCTCGCCGTCCAGGAGGCGATGGGAGATGCGGATGCCGCGGAGGTGGCGGTTCCATCGTTGAGCCCCGTGGGAGCCTGGGGCGCAGTCGTGTCGACGAGCCAGCCGTTGCCGGTGAGCGTGGTGAAGTTGCCAGCGCGGTCGTAGGCCCGGATCGAAGGGTAGTAGGTGGTTCCGCCCGTGAGCGTCAGCCCGGTGAGGGTGAAGCTCGGGCCCGCGTTGGGAGTGAAGACGGTCCAGCCCCTGGCCTGGGTGCCTCCCAGCGTGGTGCCGAGAGCGTACTCGTAATGGTCCAACCCGCTGCCCGCGTCGGTGAAGGCCGTCCACGTCAGGGTGGGCGAGGTGGTGAGGGAATTGGAGGCGATGCCATCGTTGAGGGTGCCGCCTCCGGCTGGCGGCGTGCTGTCATAAATGAGCGCGGCTGCGAGGGTGGAGCTCAGCCCGTCCGGGTGGGTGACCGTGATCGCGTAGGTCCCATTCGTGAGGGTGGGCACGGTGCAGGTGGCGGACGTCGAAGAGACGAACACCGTGGAGGTGCAAGACGTCGAGCCAATCCGGCCGGTGATTCCCGGGACGAAGTCCGCACCCATGAGCGTCACCAGTGTCCCAGCCTTCGCTTGGGCGGGACTGACCGAGCTGAGCCGCGGAGGAAGCCACTGGCAGGTGGAGCAGCAGATGCCTCCCATGCACTGGGCACCCGAGCATTGGTTGGCTCCCGTGCACGTCTCCCCGTCCGCCTTCTTCGTCACGCACGCCGAGGCCACGCAATAGAAGCCTGCCTCGCAGTGGGCATCGGTCGCGCAGTCCACCCGCCCGCTCAGGCCATATGCCTCCGCCGATGTGGGGAAGCCGCTGTTGTTGCGCCCCCCTGCCACCAGCACCTGGCCATTGGGCAACAGCGTGGCGGTGTGATCATTGTGGGGCGCGTTCATGGCCGGCGCCGCGCTCCATGTGCCCGCCACCGGGTTGTACAGCTCCACCGCCGCCAGATGGCCGCTGCTGTTCTGGCCTCCCGAGACGAGCACCTTGCCGTTCTGCAGCACTGCCACCGCGGGCGAGAAGTGTGGCGAGGCCATGGTGCCTGCGGTGCTCCAGGAGCCCGAGGCAGGCTCGTACAGCTCCGCCGCCGCCAGGACGCTCGCGTCGTAGCGCCCCCCAGTCACGAGGACCTTGCCGCTGCTCAGCAGCGCCGCCGTGTGGCTCCACCGAGGCGAAGCCATGGGGGCCGTGTCGCTCCAAGTGCCGGAGGCCGGGTCGTACAGCTCCGCCGTCGCGAGGACGGTGCTCCCGTTGCTCGAGCCTCCAGCAACGAGCACCTTGCCCGTGTTCAGCAGCGCGGCCGTGTGGAAGTACCGAGGCGTGGCCATGGCGCCCGCCGTGCTCCAGGTACCGGAGGCCGGGTCGTACACCTCCGCCGTCTTGAGAACACCGCTGGCGTTGCGTCCCCCGGAGACGAGCACCCTGCCGTCCGGGAGCAGCGTCGCCGTGTGCTCGTAGCGGGCCGAGGTCATGGGCGCCGTGGCACTCCAGGAGCCTGAGGCCGGGTCGTACAGCTCCGCCGCCGCCAGAGGCGTGCTGCCGTCGATTCCTCCCGAGACGAGCACCTTGCCGGTGTTCAGCCGCGTGGCTGTGGCGTGGTAGCGGCGCTGCGTCATGGAGGCGGCCGTGCTCCAAGTGCGGGAGGCCGGGTCGTACAGCTCTGCCGCCGTGAGGGAGCCTTGGGTGTTCTGTCCTCCCGCCACGAGCACCTTGCCGCTGCTCAGCACCGTCGCAGTGTGGCCTCCGCGAGGCGTGCTCATGGAGCCCGCCAGGGCCCAACCCATGGAGCAGGCTGGCAGCCCCGGCACGGTGAAGCGGTGGGTGGCCGTCAGGCCGAAGGAGTTGGTGACAGTGGCGGTAAGGACGGGCGCGCTGCCATCGCTGACGCACTGGGGCGCCGTCCAGGTGACGCGGCTGGAGGAGGCCGTGGAGGCTGGGGTGCCCAGCGTACCGAGGGTGGCGCTCCAGGAGAAAGAGAGCGCGGAGTCCTGGGGATCGCTGGCGCTCACGTCGAAGGTGAGCACCTGTCCGGAAGTGGCGCTCTCCGAGGAACGCGTGGCGGAGGTGAAGAACGGCGGGAAGTGCTGGGGAGCTGGAGGCTCCGAGACGCACAGGGCCACGGTGCCCGTGGTCTGCCCTCCGCGCCCGTCGGAGACGGTGACCGTGAGGCGGCAGTTGTTACAGGAGGCCTGCGGCAGCAGGGAAGGTGTGAACTGCGCGGAGCGGGAGGAGGCATTGCTCCATGTGCCCTCGCAGGAGGCACTCCAGGCATAGGCGAGTGTGTCCCCATCCATGTCCGAGGCCGAGGCGGAGACCGCCGTGGCCTGTCCCGCTGTCAGCCGGGTGGGAGCCGCGCTCAGCGTCATCACCTCCGGCGCATTGTTGAAGAGGATGGAGAACTGCGCCTCTCCGTGCCCTCCGCTCGGGAGGACGTGGATGGTCAGGGCGAGGCGAGAGGTCAGGCCGCCCGGGTCCGTCACGGTGAGGGTGAGGGTCTGGAGGCCCGCGGAGTCCGGCGCCGTCCACGCGGTGGTGGCCTCGGTGCTGGAGGAGAAGCTGCCCGCAGTGGAGGTCCAGGCGTAGGAGAGCGTATCACCCGCGTTGGGATCATGGGCCGAAGCCACGAGGGCGAGGGCGCTGTCCGCCATCACCGAGGTAGAGGAGGCGGCCAGCGAGTCGATGAACGGGGCTGCGTTCTGGAAGGGCGGGGGCGCATCGACTCGCTGCAGGGTCACGGCCACCCAGGCGGTCTGATCCGCGAAGAGAGTGACGCCGGAGGCGGAGCCCTCGAAGAGCTTGGCGCCCGAGGCATCGAACGCCTGCGCCAGGAACGTGCGGTTGTTGCCCGCGGGGAGGTTGCTGAGGAATCCGCGCCAGGAGCCGTTGGCGGCGAGCAGCTCCACGGAGAAAGACGGAGCATCCTCGGCGCTGAAGGTGACGGACACGCGAGAGACCGAAGAGGCCAGCGGCTGGGGCACCGAGACGGCGAGCTGCACCGAGCCAGTGCCCGAGGAAGAGGCTGGGCAGCCCATGAGCAGCGCCAGCGCGAGCGTCAACAGCAGGCCCGAGAGTCCGTTTTTCATGAGGTGGCCCATGGGTGGAAGGAGCGGAAGCTCAGGGGGTGGACAGATCCGCCGTCTCGCGAGGACCGCTGGCGTGGGCAATGCCCAGCACGAGGCTCGGGGTGACGCTGACGGTCAGGGAGAGCGTCGAGGCGAGGCCCTGGGAGTCCGTCACGGTGAGGGCGAGGGTCTGCAGCCCGGTGGTGGCTGGCGCCGTCCACACGGTGGATGCGGAGGAGGCCGAGGTGAAGGTTCCCGCAGCGGAAGACCAGGAGTACGTGAGCGTGTCGCCCGCGTTGGGATCATGAGCGGAGGCCTCCAGGGTGAGCACTCCACCCGTCACCACCGAGGGGGTGGGGGCCGTCAGCGAGTCGATGATCGGGGCCTCGTTCTGGAAGGGAGGCGGCGCGTTGACCTGCTGCAAGGTGATGGCGACCAGGGTGGACTGGTTCGCGGCGATGGAGATGCCCGAAGCGGAGCCCTCGTAGCGCTGGGTGCCCGCGGCGTCGAAGGCCTGGGCCAGGAAGGTACGGTGGGAGCCGGCAGGCAGGTTGCCGAGCATGCCGCCCCAGGTGCTCCCAGACAGGGCGAGATCCACGGAGACGGCGGGCACCTCCGCGCCGAGGGCGGTGATGGAGACGCGCGAGACCGAGGCCGAGAGCGCTTGGGGCATGGATACCGCGAGCTGGGCCGAGCCCATCTCCGAGGAGGAGGGCTCACAGCCCGCGAGCAACGGCAGCACACAGGCCAATAGCAGGTGCGTGGCGATTCTCTTCATCAGACAGTCCTCGAGCGTGGAGGCGTGAAGGGGACTTCTCGGGGCCGTGGGGTTCAGGGCGTGAACAGCTCGGCCGTCGCGAGCGGAGTGCTGCCGGTGTTGCCTCCCGCCACGAGCACCTTGCCGTTGGGCAGTGCCACCACCGCGTGATACCCGCGGGCCGAGCCCATGGAGCCAGCGGAGGTCCAGGTGCCCGTGCTGGGGTTGTAGGCCTCGGCCGTGGACAGATAGGTGGTGCTCCGGATGCCTCCGGCGATGAGCACCTTGCCGTTGGACATCACCCCCGCTGCGGAGCTAGCGCGCGCCGTGGACATGGAGCCGGTGGCGCTCCAGGTGCCTGTGGCCGGATCGTACAGCTCCGCCGTCGCCAAGTAGGTGCTCCGGTTGGTTCCCCCCGAGATGAGCACCTTGCCGTCAGGCAGCAGCGTCGCCGTGTGGCTCGCGCGAGGCGAGGACATGGCGCCGGTGGAACTCCAGGTGCCGGTGGCCGGATCGTACAGCTCCGCCGTTGCGAGGAAGGCGCTGCTGCTGTTACCGCGTCCCCCTGCGACGAGCACCTTGCCGTTATTCAGCAATGTGGCCGTGTGGTATCCGCGCAGGGTGCTCATGGCCCCCGTCGCGCTCCAGGTTCCGGAGGCCGGGCTGTACACCTCGGCTGTCGCCAGATAGCCGCTCGCGCTGTTATAGCCGCCGGTGACGAGCACCTTGCCGTCCGGCAGCGGCGTCGCCGTGTGGAGGTAGCGCGGGGAGAGCATGGGGCCCGTCGCGCTCCAGGTGTTGGAGGCCGGGTTGTACAGCTCCGCTGCCGCGAGGTAGCCGTTCGTACTGTTGTAGCCCCCCGAGACGAGCACGCTGCCATGGGGCAGCGGTGCCGCCGCGTGACTGTAGCGAGCGGCGGCCAGAGGGCCCGTCGCGCGCCAGGTGCCCGAAGCCGGCGTGTACACCTCCGCCGAGGCGAGAGCGGCGGTGTTCTGTCCCCCCGAGACGAGCACCTTGCCGTCGGACAGCAGCGTCGCCGTGGGGTCTCGGCGCGCCGTGCCCATGGCGGCCGTCGCGGTCCAGGCCGAGACGACGCAGGTGGGCAGTCCTATGACCTCGAAGCGCTTCGAGTCACGCAGGCTGAAGGCATTGGTGAAGGTGGCGGTGATGGCAGGAGTGGTGCCCTCACTGGCACACGTGGGGGCCGTCCACGTGGTGCGGCTCTGGGAGGCGCTGGAGGCCGGTGTACCCAGCGAGCCGGTGTTGGCGGCCCAGGAGAACGAGAGCGCGGAGCCCTGGGGATCGGTGGCCACGACCTCGTAGGTGAGCACCTGTCCTGCGGAGATGAGCTCCCAGGGAAACGCGGAGCTGTAGGAGCCGAGGAGGCGGGGAGGGAAGCGGTTGGGAGGGGCGCTCGTGCTGACACACAGGGCCAAGGTGCCAGTGGTCTGCCCGCCGCGCCCATCGGAGACGGTGACGGTCAGGTCGCAGTTGTTGCAAGAGCCACCGGGCAGCGCGGAGGGGGTGAACTCCGCGGCGCTGGAGGAAGCGTTGGCCCAGGAGCCCGCGCACGAGGCGCTCCAGGCGTAGGAGAGGCTGTCGTCATCCAGGTCCGAGGCCGAGGCGGACACCGAAGTGCTCTGCCCCACCGCGAGCTGCGAGGCCGTGACGCTGAGGGACGCCACGCTGGGAGCGCTATTAAAGGAGACAGTGATTTGCGCCGAACCGTGTCCATCGCTCGAGAGAACCTCGAGGTCCACGGAGGCGCTGGAGGAGAGGCCTCCAGAGTCCGTCACGGTGACGGTGAGGGTCTGCGCGCCAGGAGTGGAAGGCGCCGTCCACGAGGTGGAGGCCTCGGAGTCCGAGGCGAAGGAACCTGCGGAAGAAGACCAGGCGTAGGTGAGGGGCTCCTCCGGGTGAAGTCCATGGGCCGTGGCCTGCAAAGAGATGGAGCCACCCACGGCCACGGAAGTCGAGGAGGCCACCAGCGAGTCAATCACCGGGGGCTCATTCAGCGAGGACTGAGGCGCGTTGAGCGCTTGGAGGGTGATGGCCACGAAGGCGGACTGGCCAGCGGAGATGGGAACGCCGGAGGCGGAGCCCTGGAAGAGCCGGTTGCCCGCGGCGTCGAAGGCCTCCGCTAGGAAGGAGCGGTTGGCACCTGCGGGGAGGTTGCCGAGGTTCCCTCCCTGAAGTCCGTGGGAGGAGGCAAGGTCCACGGAAGCCGAGGGGAGGTCCGCCGCACTGGCGGTGACCGAGACGCGGGAGATGGAGGAGGAGTCCGAGCGAGGGAGGAGGACGGCAAGCTGTGCCGAGCCCGTGTCAGAGAAAGAGGCAGAGCAGCCCGCGAGCAGCGCCAGCCCCAGCATCAACAGCAGGAGAGAGGGAGTCTTCTTCATGAAGGAATGGCTCCAGGGACTTAAGGAGTGCCGGGCGTGTACAGCTCCGCCGTCGAGAGGGGATCGCTGCCCGAGACGCCCCCCACGAACAGGACCTGGCCGTTGAGCAGCAGCGTCGCCGTGGTGCCGCTGCGAGGCGTGAGCATGGAGCCCGCAGCGCTCCAGGTATCCGAGGTGGGGTCGTACTCCTCTGCGGGCGCGAGCGGGCCGCCATCACCCCCTGCGATGAGCACTCGGCCGTTCTTCAGCAGCGTCGCTGAGTGGTACGCGCGAGGCGTGAGCATGGAAGCAGCCGCGCTCCAAGAGTTCGAAGCCGGGTCGTACACCTCTGCTGTCACCTGCGGCGGTGGCCCGTAGGCGCTCCCCGTGACGAGCACCCTGCCGTTGTTCAGCAGCGTCGCCGCGTGCCAGGAATGAGGCGAGCCCATGGAGCCCGTCGCACTCCAAGAGCCCGAGGCTGGGTCGTACACCTCCGCCGTGGTGGAAGGGACACCCGAGTCGAGTCCGGCCGCAACGAGCACCTTGCCGTTCGGCAGCCGTGTTGTCGTGTGGAAGAAGCGCGCCGAGGCCATGGAGCCGGTCGCTCTCCAGGTGCCTATCCCCGCGGACGGGTCCAAGACCTCCGCCGCCGCGAGGAAGCCTGACCTCTCGTTGATGCCTCCCGTGAGAAGCACCTGGCCATCAAGCAGCAGGGTCGCGGAGGCGAAGACGCGAGGCAAGGTCAGGAGGCCTGTCTCGCGCCAGGTACCCGAGGCGGGATCGTACACCTCCGCCGTCCCGTACATTCCGGGACTGCCGGATCCTGTCCCTGCCGCGACGAGCACTTGGCCGTTGCTCAGCAGCGTCGCCGTGTGGTTCACGCGCGATCCGTGCAGGGAGCCTGTTGCGCTCCAGGTGCCCGTCGCTGGGTCATACAGTTCCGCGGTCGCCAGGGAGGTACTGCTGGAACCCCAGCCCCCCACGACGAGGACCTTGCCGCTGGGCAACAGCGTCGCTGTGTGGCCGTAACGAGGCGAAACCAGGGAGCCCGTCGAGGTCCAGCTCGGGGGGACACAGACAGGCAACCCCGTGACCGAGAAGCTCTTCGTGGCCGTCAGGTGGAAAGCGTTGGTGATGGTGGCGGTGATGGCCAGAGGAGTGCCTTCACTGACACAGCCAGGGGCCGTCCAGGTGATGCGGCTGGAGGAGGCGCTGTCGGCCGCGGTGCCCAGCGAGCCGGCGGTGGCTGTCCAGGAGAAGGAGAGCGCGGAGCCCTCGGGGTCGCTGGCCACCACCTCATAGGTGAGCACCTGCCTCGCCGTGGCCGTACCCGAGCTGCCGGAGGCGGAGAGAATGAGAGGAGGAAGGTGATTGAGCTCGGGAGGCGCTCGGACGCACAGCGCCACGGTGCCGGTGGTCTGCCCGCCGCGCCCGTCGGAGACGGTGACGGTCAGGTCGCAGTTGTTGCAGGTGCTGGCAGGCAGCTCGGAGGGAGTGAACTGCGCGGCGCGGGAGGCGGCGTTGGCCCAGGAGCCCGCGCACGAGTTACTCCAGGAATAGGTGAGGCTGTCGCCATCCAGATCCGAGGCCGAGGCGGACACCGCGGTGCTCTGCCCCACGGCCAGTTGGGAGGCCGTGGCGTTGAGGGAATCCACGCGAGGGGTGGAATTGAAGGAGATGGAGAGCTGCGCCTGGCCCTGCTCCCCCGAGGGGAGGACGTTGACCACCACCGTGATGGAGGAGGAGAGGCCCCGGGAGTCCGTCACGGTGAGGGAGAGGGTTTGAATGCCGGTGGAGGCCGGAGCCGTCCACGAGGTGGAGGCCGCGGTGGCCGAGGAGAAGGAGCCTGCGGTGGCGGTCCAGGCGTAGGAGAGCGTGTCTCCGGGATTGGGATCGCTCGCGGAAGCGGCGAGCGAGAGGGAGTTGCCCACGGACACCGAGGTGGAGGAGGCCGTCAGGGAGTCAATGATCGGGGCTTCGTTCTGGAAGGCAGGCGCGTTGACTTGCTGGAGGGTGATGGCGACCAGAGCGGTCTGGCCAGCGGCGATGGAGACGCCGGAGGCAGAGCCCTCGAAGAGCGCAGTGCCCGAAGCGTCGAAAGCCCGGGCCAGGAAGGTGCGATGGGCGCCTGCGGGGAGGTCGCCGAGCGTGCCGCCCCAGGAGCCGTTGGCGAAGACAAGGTCCACCGAGACGGAGGGGAAATCGGCGGCGAGCGCAGTGACGGAGACGCGGGAGACGGAGGCGGAGAGCGCCTGGGGCACCGCGACGGCGAACTGAATCGAGCCGGTGCCGGAGGAAGAGGGCGAGCAACCCGCGAGCAGCGCCAGCCCCAGCGCCAGCAGCAGGGAGAGGGAGCTTTTGTTCATGAGGGAGTTCTCGTGTCTGAGGAAGGAGGTCCAACGGCTCGCGCGGCTCAAGGTGTGTAGAGCTCCGCCTGCGTGAGACCGCCGGTGGTGCCGGATCCACCCGTGACGAGCACCCTGCCGTCGGGCAACAACGTCACCCTGTAGCCATTGCGAGGCGTGAGCATGGCGCCTGCGGGGCTCCAGGTGTCCGTGGCCGGGTCGTACTCCTCCGCCGCGGCCATAGGCAAATGGGACTGGAGGTCGTATCCCCCCGCGATGAGCACCCGGCCGTCAGGCAGCACCATCGCCCAAGGAGAGGTGCGGCGTGTCAGCATGGTACCCGCGGGGCCGAAGGTGCTCGACGCCGGGTCGTACACCTCGGCCGCCGCGAGATCGCCGCCCCAGCCGTCTCCCCCGAAGACGAGCACCTTGCCGGAGCGCAGCGGCACCGCCGTATGGGAGTAGCGATGCAAGGACATGGTGCCGGCAGCGCTCCAGGTGCCCGAGGCCGGGTCGTACGCTTCCGCCGCCGCGAGGAGCCCGGGGTTGCCGAACCCTCCAGTGATGAGCAGTCGCCCGCTGGGCAGCAGCGTCGCCGTGTAGTTCCAACGGCCAGAGGTCGTGCCACCTGTGTCGCTCCAGGTGCCCCCGGCCGGGTCGTACTCCACCGGGGAGAGGTTGCCCTGCGCGTCTTCCCCCACGATGAGCACCTTGCCGTTGGGCAGCAGCGTCTCCATGGCGTAGGAGCGAGCCGGGAGCAGTCTGCCAGCATCGCTCCAGGTGCCTGAGACCGGGTCATACAGCTCCGTGGTCGCTGGAGCCCCGCTGTAGCCCCAGCTCCCCGCGACGAGGACCTTGCCGTTGAGCAGCAGCGTCGCCGTGTGGCCGTCACGAGGTGCGAGCATGGGTCCTGTCGCGCTCCAGGTGCCAGTGGCCGGATCGTACAGCTCCGCCGTCGCGAGGAGCCCCTGGGGGTTGCCCCCCACGACGAGGACCTTGCCGTTGAGCAGCAGCGTCGCCGTGTGGCCGTCACGAGGCGCGAGCATGGGACCTGTCGCGCTCCAGGTACCCGAGGCCGGATCGTACAGCTCCGCCGTCGCGAGGCGCCCCTGGTGGCTGCCCCCCGCGACGAGGACCTTGCCGTTGGGCAGCAGCGTGGCCGTGTGGTAGCCGCGAGGCGAGAGCATGGCGCCTGTCGAGGCCCAGCTCGGCGGAGGACAGAGCGGTAGCCCGGTGATGGAGAAGCTCTGGGTGGCTGTCAGGTGGAAGGCGTTGGTGATGGTGGCGGTGAGCTCAGGAACCGGGCTGCTCCGGACACAGGGCGGAGCCGTCCAGGTGATGCGGCTGGAGGAGGCGGTGGTGGCCGCGGTGCTCAGAGAGCCAGTGGTGGCCGTCCAGGAGAAGGAGAGCGCGGAACCCTCGGGGTCGCTGGCCATCACCTCATAGGTGATCACCTGTCCGGCCGTGGCGGTGCCTGACGAGCTGGAGGCGGAGACGATGACAGGCTGGAGGTGGTTGGTGGTGGGGATGTTGCTGACGCACAAGGCCACGGTGCCGGTGGTCTGCCCGCCGCGCGCGTCAGAGACGGTAACGGTGAGGCGGCAGTTGTTGCAGGTGCCGAAAGGCAGGGCCGACGGAGTGAACTGGGCCGCGCTGGAGGTGGCATTGGCCCAGGAGCCCGCGCACGAGGCGTTCCAAGCGTAGGACAGGCTGTCGCCATCCAGGTCCGAGGCCGAGACGGAGACCGCCGTGGCCTGTCCGACAGCCAGCCGGGTGGGCGTGGCGCTGAGGGAGGCCACCTGGGGAGAGAGATTGAAGGAGATGGTGATCTGCGCGCTGCCCAGCGCCGGGCTCGGGGTGACGGAGATGGCCAGCGAGACGCTGGAGGAAAGGCCCCTGGAGTCCGTGACGGTGAGGGTGAGGGTCTGAAGGCCGAGGGTGGAAGGCGCCGTCCACGAGGTGGAGGCAGCGGTGGCCGAGGAGAAGGAGCCCGCGGTGGAGGACCAGGCGTAGGTGAGCGTATCGCCCGCGTTCGGGTCATGTGCGGCGGCCACCAGGGAGAGGGTGCCGCCCGCGGTTACCGAGGTGGAAGCGGCGGCCAGGGAGTCGATGAACGGGGCCGCGTTCTGGAACGGAGGCGGTGCATCGACTTGTTGAAGGGTCAGGGCGACCAGGGCGGTCTGGTTGGCGGAGAGGGAGATGCCGGAGGCAGAACCCTCATAGAGAAGGGTGCCGGAGGCGTCGAAGGCCCGGGCCAGGAAGGTGCGGTGGGAGCCCGCGGGCAGCGAGCTGAGCAAGCCGCCCCAGACGCTGTGGGAGAAGACGAGGTCCACGGAGACAGAGGGCATGTCCGCGGCGCTGACAGTGACCGAGACGCGGGAGACGGAGGCGGAGAGCGCCTGGGGCAACGAGACAGCAAGCTGTGCCGAGCCCGTGCCGGAAGAGGCAGAGCAGCCCGCGAGCAGCGCCAGCCCCAGCGCCAACAGCAGGGGAGTGGAGGCTTTCTTCATGAAGGTCACCTTCGTGGCCGCAAGAAAAGGGCGAGGGCCCGGGAGAGCCCTCGCCCCAGCACGACGGGGAACTACGGCGCGAGGAGCTGGAGGTCGTTCTCGGAGGAGGGCAGCTCGGTGTCGCCGATGTCGCGGACGTGGCCGTAGCCCAGCTGGCCGGCCGCGTTCTCACCCCAGCAGCGGGCGCCGCCCGTGCTCAGCAGCGCGCAGGTGTGGCTGCCACCCGCCGTCACCTGGAAGGCGCTGGAGCCACCCAAGTCCACAACGGTGGTGGGCGCGAGCCGGTGCGAGGCGCTGCCGTAGCCCAGCCGGCCGCTGCCGCCGTTGCCCCAGCACTTGAGGTCGCCGGTGCCCAGCAGGGCGCAGGTGTGGAGCTTGCCCGTGGCCACCTGGAGCACCTGACCGCCCACGTCCACATCACCCGCCTCGGAGGGCGTGTCGACGCTGGCGGTGTTGCCGTAGCCCAGCTGGCCGAAGCCGTTGTAGCCCCAGCAGCGCAGGTTGCCGGTGCTGAGCACCGCGCAGGTGTGGTTCTCGCCCGCCGCCAGCTGCAGGACGGTGTCTCCGCCCACCGGCACATCTCCCCTGGAGGCGGGATCCTCGCTGTCACCGAGAGGGGTGTGGTCCCTGTAGCCCAGCTGGCCGTAGGCGTTGAAGCCCCAGCAGCGCACGTGGCCGTTGTCCAGCAGGGCGCAGGTGTGGTGGCCACCGGCGACGATGTTCTTCACGGTGCCTCCCACGTTCACGTCGCTGTCCCCGCCTTCATACGGCTGCTCGTTGTCACCCACGTCATTGGCGTGGCCCCGGCCGAGCTGGCCGTAGTTGTTGCGGCCCCAGCAGCGCACGTTGCCCGTGTTCATCAGGGCGCAGGTGTGCTCGGCGCCCGCGGCGATCTTCACCGCGATGCCGCCCAGGTTGACGTAGCCGTAGTTGACGATGGGCTCGCCATCCCCCACGTTGAGGGTGGTGTTGTAGCCGAGCTGGCCGTACTGGTTGTTGCCCCAGCAGCGCACCAGGCCCGTGTCCAGCAGGGCGCAGGTGTGGTGGGCGCCCACCGCCAGCTTGGAGCCCACGCCCACCAGCGGCACGTCGCCCGCCGTGAAGGGCTGCTCGTTATCGCCGATGTCGAAGGTGTTGCCGTAGCCGAGCTCGCCGCTGCTGTTGAGCCCCCAGCAGCGCAGGTTGCCGTTGTTGAAGAGCGCGCAGGTGTGGGACTCGCCCGCGCGGATGGTGTTGATGCCGGTCAGCCCGCCCTCCACGACGGGGTTGTCGGGGAACTGGTTGGGCGTCAGCGGGTAGGTGAGCGTCGTCGTCGCGTTGTCGGTGTCCGTCACGGCCAGCGTGATGGTGCCCTGCGCGGCCGTCGTGTAATTCTGCAGGGTGGCGGGGTTGGTGGTGCCGTTGTTGGTGAAGGTCAGGTTGAAGTTCGTGCTCGGGGCGGACGTGAAGCTCCAGGCGTACCGGAGGTCCGTCGCGGCGTCGTTGTCAGCCACCGAGGCCTGGAAGAGCACGTTGCCGGTGCCGGTGATGCGGCTCGAGCTCACGCTGTTGATGACCGGGGCGAAGAGCACCGTGATGCCGGTGTTCTGCACGCCGTCGGTGGTACCGGGCGGCTTGATCTTGGTCTTGAAGGTGGTGGTGACGGAGTGGCCAGCCGGGTTGGTGACCTTCACCGTGTGCTCGAACTCGGTGTTGGAGCTGACGGTGGGCGGCACGTACTGGCTGACGAAGGTGCCCGAGGTGGTCGCCAGGGTGAAGGAGCCGTTCACCGGGTAGAAGGTGCCGCCTCCCTGCGCGGGAGTGATTTCATAGGTGAGCGTCTCTCCGGTGTTGGCCTCCACGGAGAAGGAGACGTTGCCGGCCTGGTCAGAGCCGAAGGCCGAGGGCACGGAGATCTTCCGGATGCGGGGGATGCTGATGGTCCGGCCGTCATTGGCGGCGGACAGGGCAATGATGATGGTCTGGTAGGGGAGCGACAGGGTCTGCTCGGTGTCTCCCTCGAAGAGCACCTCGCGTGCGGAGTTGAGGGCCGCCGCGTGGAAGACGAGCGCCTTGTTCTTGGGGAGGAAGGGAATCTCTCCGCTCCACTCGCCCGCGGAGAAGCCCAAATCGAAGTTCACGTAGAGCGGCGTGTTGGAGACCTTGTCCTTCACGGTGATGCGCAGCGTCGTCACCTCGTTGAAGGTGAAGGCCTGGGCCGAGCGCAGCGAAGCGGAGGAGCGGGAGCCGCTCTGGCCAGAGGACTCGAAGAAGTCCGCGGCCTTGATGGAGAAGGTGGCGGTGGCGGAGTCCTCCTGCTCCTGCTGCTGGGGCGCGGAGGGCTGGGTGCTGCAGCCGTTGAGGCCGAAGGTGAGGGCCGACAGGACGAGGGCCGTCTTGCGCAGCGCCCTCCGGGTGCTCTGGAAACGATACGGGGGATGAGACATACACGTGCTCCTTCAAGACGCACGTCTTCCAAGCCGCGCCAAGCAGCTCTTCCGACGAAACGTCGCAAGTGACAGGGATTGACGGCAGTGAAGCAGAGGCGCACGGAGCCTCAGCGGCTCCGTGGCTCGGCGATGCGATGAATCTGGGGGTAAGAGCGGGAGGACAGCCGGTCAGGCCACGACACGGTGCCCGCCGTTGGACGCGTTGGAGAGGGACCGCGCCCTTGCTTCTGTAAAAGTCTGTAGCGCAGTGCTACAGACACGTAAAGTTTTCCAACTGCATGCAGAAGAGAAGACACACGACAGGCTTCCCCAGCTTGGGTGTCTGGCTTTACCCCCAGCTTGGGTGTCTGGCCTCACCCATCCTACGGGTGTCTGGCCTTACCCATGGTGCCCACGGGGCGCTCTCAGGGCGAGAACTTGCTGAGCAGCAGGTACCAGGTGTTGGTGCTGTCGGTGTAGCCGCCGCTGTTGATGAAGCCTCCATCGCTGGTGATGGCGAGGCTCTGACCATTCGTGTTCACGGTGCTGGCGTAGGGGTAGAAATCCCAGAGCCGGATTCCACTGTTATCCAGCTTCATGAGGCGGAGGTTCTGCTGGGTCAGGGTCGGGGAGATGGTGCCCGTGACGACGTAGTTGCCATCGCTGGCGAGCTTGACATCACTCAGATAATCCCCGTTCGTTCCCGCGTTGAGGCTCCAGGCCCAGAGGGTGCCGCCCGTGGGGCTGAAGCGGACCGCATAGAAGTCGGCGCCCGACACCGGATAGATGTAGCCCACGGCCACGTAGCCGGTGGAGGTCGCGGTCACTGCCTCCAGGCCCGCGAAGCGTCCCGAGCTGACCTCGAAGAGCGTCGAGCCGGCGCTGTTCACCTTCACGGCGTAGCCAAAGGTCTCCCAGGTCGACGAGGACACCTTGACCTGCCGGCTGCCGACGGCGACATAGCCACCGCCTGGAACGTTGGCCACGCCCCTGAACTCGTAGGTTCCAGAGTCGCCGCTCGAGAACGACCGGCTCCACTGCACGGCTCCCACGGAGGAGAACTTCACCATGTAGGCGTTCTGGTAGCCCAGGTTGCTCTGGGTTTTGCCGACGATGATGCATCCGCCGTCAGGAGTCACCTCCATGGCGGTGGCGTACTCATGGAGAGTGCCGCCGTTGGAAAGCTGCCAATAGGGGTTGCCCGTGGAGTCGGTCCTGACGAGATAGAAATCGAAGTTGGTGGTGGCGTTCTGGAAAATCTGTCCCGCGATCATGAACCCGCCATCACTCGTCTGGCGGACCTCGACGCCGGATTCCGCGTTGGAGGTGCCATAGGCGTAGGCCCACTGGACATTCAGGAAGGCGTCGAGCTTCACCAGGAGGATGTCGTCGGTGCCCAGCGCTTTGAAGGTGCCGGTGAACGCATAACCGCCGTCGCTCGTCTGGATGATGGAGCTGGCACTGCCCGGGCTGAACAAGGCGTTGCCTTGCAGGGTGGGGGCGAGCGCGAGCGAGTGATAGTTCAAAGCGACGAGCGCCGTGACGTCCACGCCCTTCGCCAGGGGCGCCGTGTCGAGCCGCTGGACGGCGTTCGAGCCCGTCAGGGCCACGCCCTGCGGTTGCTCCAGCGTGTCGGGGGTGTCGGAGGCGGGGCCCCCGCAGGCGAACTGGGCGGCGAGGCCCGCGGTGAGCATCCAGGTTTTCCAGGTCTGAAGCACGAGGTTCTCCAAGTCGTTTGAAAGGAATCGTCCCTTCGAAAGGACTGGAGCCCGGCACTGTGGAAATTGATGCACACAATTCGCACGCACCGCCTTCTTGCCATCAATCTGAACCATCCCCTGATTTCGACGAAACCCAGTGATTCACGGATTCACACATCAGACTGGCTGAAATTCCCAGCAGTTACAGGGGGTTGAGAAAATGAGGGGATGTCTCGGTTTACCTGCCGCTCGGGTGTCTGTCTTTACCCAGCCCAGACTCCGGGAACCTTGAGGACACACCAGCCGGGCTCGCCGCTCAGTGAATCGCGGCGCGCAGCCCCACGGAGGCAATCACCTCGGCCTCGCGGGCCAGCAGGAACTCCAGCCGCTCGTGGATGGTGGCCTCGTCTCCGCCCGCCGTCACGGCCAGCCGGTAGAAGAGGGACTGGTGCCCGTCCTCGGACTGCGCCAGCTCTCCATAGAAGCGGCGCAGCGCCGGATCCTCCAAGCCCTCGGACAGCAGCGAGAGGCGCTCGCAGGAGCGTGCTTCGATGATGGCCGCCACCAGCAGCCGGTCCACCTTTCGCTCCCCCGCCGGAGTCCGGATGAGCTTCTGCAGCCCCTGCGCGTACGGGTCCCCCGCGTCCTTGCTCAGCGTCAGCCCCCGCGCCGCCATCAGGTCCAGCACTCGGGCCAGGTGCGCGCTCTCCTCGCGCGCCAGCCGTGCCATCTGCGCCGGAAGGCCCGGCAGCTCCGGGTACGCCTGCAGCAGTGAGAGCGCGTTCGCCGCAGCCTTCTTCTCGCAGTGGGCATGGTCCACCAGCACCTCGTTGAAGCGCTCGAGGGCCTGCGGCAGCCAACGCGGATCCGTGGCCGAGTGGAGGATGACAGGGCCCTCTCCCGAGAGAGGGCGGCGGCTGGGCGTCGGCCGAGACATGGTTCCTATTCCAACAACACGAGGCGCTGAACGCGTCCGGCCAGGAAGCCCACCTTCCGGGCAATTCGCGCCGTGCTCTCGTCCTTCTCGTCCACCCGTATCACCAGCCGAGGCAGCGAGGACAGCAGGTGCCGGCAGATCTGCCCCAGGCACAGCGTCGCGTGGCCCTTGTTGCGCTCCTGAGGCAGGGTGTAGAGGCCCTCGAGCTCCGCCCCGTGCTGCGAGCGGCTGCCGATGTCCACCTTGAAGATCAGCGTGCCGTTCTCCTCCAGCACGTAGGTCCGCCGGCCGCGCACGCGCTGCATCACCCGCGCCTCATAGCCGTTCGGGTCCTCGGCCAGGGGGTCCCGCTCCATCAGCTCGCGCACCGCGCCGAGCGCCAGCGGCATCAGCCGGGGCAGGTCCTCCTCCTTGGCCAGCCGGAGGATGGGGTTGGTGAAGGGCCCCAGGTCATCGGCGGACACGGCGAACAGCCGCTGCACCCGCGACAGCCGGGGCTTGGCGTTGTTCCCGAGGATGCGCACCAGTGCATCCACCGTGGGCTTCTCGCCCACCGAGGCCTGGAGCCGCAACTGCGAGCCCAGGCTCTCGGCCAGTTCGCTGATGAAGGCCGGGTCGCTCGCCGAGGGCACCACCAGCCCACCCTCGCCGCCCACGAAGAGGGCCGCCGTCAGGTTCTTCCCATCGAACCGGCCGTGAAAAGCGAACCGCGCTCGCCCCGCTCGCGGGACGATGCCGAACTCTTCGAAGAGACCGAGCAGGTAGATGTTGTGCGTCGAGTCCTTCGCCAGGAACGACCGCAAAGCATCCGTGTGCTGAGGTCCAAGCTGTTCGATGGTGGCGGGCATGCTGCTGAGCGAGGGCACCTTACGCAAAGGGCGCCTCAACGGCCAGCGTCCGTCCCAGGTTGGAAGTGGAAAGGGTAGGTGATGGTCACCTTGCCACCCCCTCGGGGGGCAGGGAATCGGACATCCAACAGCGAATCCAGGAAGCAGGCCAGGGCGAACGGGTCCTGGAGGGTCGAGTCCACCACCTCCCCGTCCCGGAAGAACCCGGTCAGCCCCTGGCCCTCGATGGTGAACTTCAGCGTCACCGTGTGGGGCCCGGGGAAGCGCTCGGCCACGTCCTGGAAGCACTCGCGAATCAGCGGAACCACCGTCTGGATGGCCTGGCGCACATCCTCCTTGTCCACGGTGCCCGAGGAGGCCTGCTCGCGAGGCTCGGCCTCGGGGATGGTGATGGGCGGGGGCGGGGGCGAGCGGGAGGGCAGCGTCGAGCCTTCCCCGAATGTCCGGGACTGGGGGACCGAGGGAGGAGGAGGCGCGGGCGCCCGGACGGAAGGCTGCGGCTCGACTGGGGCGGCGGGAGAAGGAGGAGCGGCCGGGTGGGTGAGCCAGAGCGCCACTGCGCACAGGCCCACGAAGGGCAGGAGAACCCAGAAGAGAACGGAGCGGCCCCGCATATCTCCAATATGCCACTCGGCTGTCGCCGCTTCCGTCCAGAAACCTTGTATTCTGGCGGGTGAGTCATCCGAGGGAGGGGAACATGAGCCGATTCACCCGACGCTCCTTGTTGGGAGCTGCGCTGGCGGGGACCGCAGGCTCTCTGCTGCCAGGACAGGCGTCGGCCTGGAATGGTTCCCTCGGCTCTTCTCCTCGGCAGTACGTGGTGAGCGTCTTCCTCTGGGGGGGACTCGATGGGGTCCTCACCGTCGACCCCAAGGACGCTGCGTTGACCCGTGGACGCATCGAGCCAGGCTACCGCGCGGATGAGCGCCGGCAGGGGACGCACCGGATGTTTGGCCCCTTGGTTGGAGACCTGCTCCGGCATGATGCCGCTCTGTGCCTCATCCACGGCGTGCGCACGGACACGGAGCTCCACCCCGTGGGCGAGCGCACCGCTCAGCGCGGCCGGGTGAAGGCCTCCGCTCATGAGCCCTGGTTGGGGGAGCTGCTGGGCGCCGCGCTTCCAGGTGACGCGCCCATTCCTCACCTGGCGCTGGGGCAGACACCGGAGGACTTCGAGTCCGACGCCGGTCCAGCCTCCGCTGGGGTCTCGCTTCCGCTGGCCCAGGCGCTGTTCGACCCGAGAGGCCGCACGGCAAAGGTCGAGCCGTGGCTCCGCTCGCGCGAGCAGGGGCCGGAGGATCCACTCGCTCGGCTGCTGCGGACGGCGGAGCCCGCGTCGCCGTACCGAGATGCCGTGCTGGGCCCGCAGCTGCGGCTTGCGCTCCACGCCCTCCAAGGCAACTTCGCCAAGGCCGTCACCGTCTCCACCCGCTCGCTTCACCTGGACGCGCACCACGAGCACCTGGCGCTCCAGCGCCGCCGGCTCGTCCCCGCGCTGGATGACCTCGCGCGCTTCATCGACGCGTTGAAGTCCACGCATAACGCGCACGGCTCGCTCTTCGAGCAGACGACGCTCGTCATCGGCAGCGAGTTCGGCCGGGCGCCGCAATACAGCGCCTCAGGCGGGAAGGACCACTGGCCCGAGACCAGCTGGATACTGGCTGGGAAGGGCATCCGGGGGGGCGCCACGGTGGGCGAGACCGGCACGGATCTCCAAGGGCAGGCAATTGATTACCGCACCGGCCGGCCCTCGGGAGACCAACGGCGACCGGTGCTCATCGACGCGCTCTCCTCGACGGTGCTTCACATCGCCAACCCCGGTGCCTCGGGTCACGGGTTCAGCGCGGAGAATGTCCTGCGGTGCGCCCTGGCCGAGCGGTCCGCCGCCTGGCACAGCGCGCGCTCCTGAAGCGCGCTTCTGGCCGCTGGCGTCAGTCCGGGAGCAGCGCGGCGCTGGCGGCGCTCCGTCCGGCGATGAAGCCGAAGGTGATGGCCGGTCCCAGTGTACCGCCTGCGCCCCAGTAGGCCTGGCCGGTGGGAGACGCGATGCAGTTGCCCGCGCCGTACAGCCCCGGAATGGGCGTGCTGTCGGGGCGGAGCACCTGGGCGTTCGTGCCAATCACCGGTCCGCCGCACGTGTCCAACGTCGCGGCGCCCAGGATGGCACAGTAGAACGGCCCGTTCGGCGACAGCGGGTACATCGTCCGGTTGCCGGTGGTGCTGCGCGACGGCCCCTGCCAAGCCCGCTCCAGCGGTGTCTCGCCGCGGTGGAAGTCGAGGTCCACGCCTGTTGCCGCGAACGTGTTGAAGCGCTGGAGGGTGGCCCGCAGCGAGGAGACGAAGTCAGGTGAGAGCCGCACGTTGGGGACGATGTTGCTGCTCAGGAAGCGCAGGCCGCGCATCGCGTCAAGGCGCGCGCTGATGCGCTGGGCGAGCTGCTCGAGGGTCGCCGCCTGGATGACGAGCGGAGAGGACTGCCCCGGCAGCGGAACGACGCCGCGCCACGGCCAGAACGTGGGCTCGTTGGCCGTCCACTGGTCCCAGATCATGAACTGCACCAGGTTTGGGTACTCCGTCTGGCGCCAGTGGAAGTGGCTCTGGGTCCGCACGTGGTACGGCGACTTCTCGTTCACCACGCGCTGGCCGTACTTATTCACCAGGATCGTGCTGTCCCCATACGGGAAGAACACGTGCGCGTCCGGGCGGACCACGTAGCCCTCGTGGGCCGCCGGATCCTCGAGCGCCGCCTGGTAGTAGAAGCCATTGGAGAGGTTGCCCAGCTCGGCGCCTGTCTTGCCGCCGATGTCTACGAAGGCGCCCTGGCTCGTGGTGACGCTGCAGCTGCCGAAGATGGGGCCCCGCAGGTGCGAGCGCAGCTTGTCCCGATCGTGCGCGAAGCCTCCCGAGCCGAACACCACCCCGCGCTTCGCACGGATGAAGCGCGTGCAGCCGTCGTGCTCCGCCTCGACGCCAATCACCTCGCCCCGCCCGTTCCGCAGGACGTCCGTTACCCGGTGTCCCAGGAGGATGGGCACGTTCCGGCTCCTCAGGTGTTGCAGCATCCCCTCGGAGAGGTAGAGGCCGGGGAACTCAGTGGAGCCGGGAGGCGACTTGGCCGTGAGCACGCGCCCGTACGGGGCCTTGTTCTCCGGCAGCTCCGCGAAGTAGTCCGGATCCGTGACCGGGTTGGGCGAGTAGCCGTAATTGGGCAGGATGATCGGGTCCAGCGCGCCCAGCTGGCGCAGCCGGTCGATGGCGGACGACGCGTTGTCGTAGAACGCCGCGAGCAAGTCGTACTGGAGCTTGGGCAGCCCGAGCCGCGGCGGGTCCGGGTCGTAGAGCGTAGGGTAGGCCAGGCGCGCCATCAGCTTCAGGGCATCCGCGCGCGGATCCGTGAACCCCTGGGCTCGCATGAGGGAGTTGTTGGGAATCCAGTACGCGCCGCCGGAGCGCCGGGTGGTGCCTCCAGCCGTATCCGCGGCTTCCAGCATGACGACCGAGGCGCCTCGGTCCACGGCGGCGGCTGCTGCAGCACATGCCGCACCTCCAGATCCAACGACCACGACATCCGCGCGATGGTCCCACTGCGGCATGTGCCTGCCCCCTCTTTTGCAGGATATGTTGGGGGGGAAGTGTACATGGCCAGGGGGCCAGGGGGCGAGCGGCGCTCCCCTCTGCGTGTGCACGCATCTCGAGAGGAGCCAGACGGATGAGCCAGGATGCGGCTGTCAAGGGGAAGCCAGCAGCGGGGAGCCAGGCGTCACTCGAAGGAGGAACCGACGTCACCCCTGAAGAACTGGTGGAGTTCATCCAAAGGCTGGCCACCAACGAGCCGCATATCCGCTGCCGGACAGGCTCTGGCCCTCTGGGACGTGTGGCTCAGGCCCTCAACGAGCATGCGGCACTGCTGGAGGCCCGCCGGCTGTCTTCGGTGGAGAAGTTCGGCATCGGGGCGCTCGTCGAGCAGTCGCAGAACATGATGATGACCGCCGACACCTCCGATCGGATCCGCTTCGTCAACTTCACCATCCCCGGCCTGACGTACGAGCAGGTGCTGGGCCGCAGCGTCTACGACTTCCTCCTGCCCGCGGACCATGAGCGGTGCCGGGCCGTCTTCCACAGGGTGCTCGAGACGGGTGTGCCGGACTCGTATGATGTCCAGTCGTACGCCGACACGGGACCCTCATGGTACGTGGTGCGCGTGGGGCCCATCCGGGACGAGGGGCAGATTGTCGGTTTTACGATGATCACCACCGACGTCACGAGCCTCAAGAAGACGCAGCTCCAGTTGGAGCAGTCCAACCGCGAGCTGGCGCAGTCCAACCGCGAGCTGGAGAGCTTCGCGTCCGTGGCCTCGCATGACTTGCAGGAGCCGCTTCGGAAGATCCAGTCCTTCGGCGAGCGCTTGAAGACAGTGACAGCCGGGACGCTGGCCCCCGAGGCCCAGGACTACTTGGAGCGGATGCACAACGCCGCCACGCGCATGCGGCGGCTGATTGAAGACTTGCTCGCCTTCGCCCGTGTGACCTCCAAGGCTCAGCCCTTCACCCGCGTGGATCTGTCCACCATCGCCCGCGAGGTGCTGGGAGATCTCGAGGTGGCCATTGAGCAGGCGAAGGCCACCGTTACGGTGGGGGAGCTCCCCGTCATCCAGGGTGACCCGACCCAGATGCGGCAGCTGCTGCAGAACTTGCTGAGCAATGCCCTCAAGTTCCGCCGCGAGGATGCCCCGCCGCGCATCACCCTCGAGGCCTCGGTAGAGAAGGAGTCCGGACGCCACGAGATCCTCGTGCAGGACAACGGCATCGGCTTCGAGGAGAAGCACGCGGAGAAGATTTTCGCCCTCTTCCAGCGCTTGCATGGGCGCGGCAAGTACGAGGGCACCGGGCTCGGGCTGGCCATCTGCCGCAAGATCGCCGAGCGCCACGGCGGCACCATCGCTGCCCACAGCTCTCCCGGCCAAGGCTCTACGTTCACCATCCGCCTCCCGCAGGTACAGGCGGTCGCGCAGCCCGCTCAGCCATGACGCCGGAGGCCAGCCAACGTCCCATTCGCGTCCTCCTCATCGAGGATGACGAAGATGACTACGTGCTCGTACGAGACGCCTTGCGAGGCGTGCGCTCCGAACCAGTGGAGCTTGACTGGAGGGATGACACGGACACGGCGCTCGAGGCGTTGTGTGAGGGTCGCCATGACATGTGCCTGCTCGACTACCACCTGGGATCACAGACGGGGATCGAGCTGCTGAAGCAGGCGCGGGAGCGCGGGTGCCATGTGCCGGTCATCCTGTTGACGGGGGTGGCCGATGCCGAGATTGACCGCAGGGCCCTGGAGGGCGGTGCCGCGGACTTCCTGGTGAAAGCCCAGCTGACGCCCATGGTGCTGACGCGCGCTGTTCGTTACACGCTCCAGCAGGCACGCATGGTGGAGGCGCTGCGCCGCTCTCAGGAGAGCTTCCGCGAGCTCATCGAGCGGCTCCCGGATGCCATCAGCGTGTGGCACGAGGAGCGGCTCATCTACGCCAACCCCGCGATCGTCGCGCTGCTGGGGGGCACCTCCACGGAAGAGTTCGTAGGCATGACGAGCGCGCAGATGATGTCCTTCATCCACCCCGAGGATCGGGACATCCTGCCGCACGTCAAGCTGGAGGGCCATCAGGGCGCGCGCTCGGTGAGGGAGCTGCGGTTCCTGCGCCACCCTGGAGGGATTGTCCCCGTGGAGGTCGCCCACTTCATCGTCGTGTTCGATGGGCACCCGTGCTCCATGTGGATCGTCCGCGACCTGACGGAGCGCCGGCAGATGCAGGCCCGGCTCATGCTGTCGGATCGCATGGCTTCACTGGGGACGCTTGCCGGAGGCATCGGCCACGAGATCAACAACCCGCTGGCCTATGTGATGGCCAACCTCTCCCACCTGGAGACGGAGATCTTCCCGAGCCTCCCGTTGGAGGGAGACCGGCGTGAAGAGCTGCGCGAGCTGCTCGCCGAAACCCAGCAGGGCGTGCAGCGCATCCGGGAGATTACCCAGCAACTGCGGCTCTTCTCCCAGGTGGAGCGCGAGGCGCGCAACACGCAGGTGGACGTTCACCGCGTGCTCGAGTCCGCGGTGCGCCTGGCGTGGAACGAGATTCGCCACCGGGCCCTGCTCGTCCGCGAGTACACGGACACACTCATCGTGGAGGCGCAGGAGCCGCGGCTGGGGCAGGTGTTCCTCAACCTGCTCGTCAACGCCGCGAGGGCCACCCCCGAGAACGCCGTGGACCGGCACCAGATCCGCGTCGTCACCCGGCGGAAGGACAACCTGGCCATCATCGAGATCCACGACACGGGAGTAGGCATCCCTCCGGAGCTGCGGGACCGGATCTTCGAGCCGTTTCTCACGATCCGGCCGGGTGGAGGGACGACGGGACTCAGTCTCTCCATCTGCCTGGGCATCGTCACGGGCTTCAACGGGCGCATGGAGGTGGAGAGCAAGCTGGGCCAGGGCAGTACCTTCCGGGTCATCCTGCCCGCTGTCGTCACCGAGCCCACTGCCGCGCAGCCCTTGGCCGCTCCCGCGCCGTGCCCTGGCCGCCGGGGACGCATCCTCAGCGTGGACGACGAACCCATGATCGGCACGGCCATCTCGCGCTCGCTCCGGCAAGAGCACGACATCACCGCGCTGACGAGCGCACGCGAGGCGCTGACGCAGCTGATCCGCGGCGAGCGCTACGATCTGATCCTCTGCGATCTGATGATGCCGGAGATGAGCGGCATGGATCTCTTCGAGGAGATCGCTCGCGTGGCACCGGAGCAGTCCTCGCGGGTGGTGTTCCTGACGGGAGGCGCCTTCACGCCCATGGCCCGTGATTTCCTGGGCCGGGTGAAGAACCGCCACATGGAGAAGCCCTTCACGCCGAAGGAGCTGCGCGAGTTCGTGCGCGGCGTGATGACGGAATCCCCAGCCTCCTGAGCCAGGGCCTCGCCTCGGGATTCCAAGGCGAGGCCGGGCAGGAGCGATACCCTACGGATACACCTCACGGCGCGGGCCCATGGGCGGGACGGCAGTATCCTCCGCGTAGTAGCGCTGGCGCCTGCTCACCCCCAGCGTGGCTCCGAGGATGGCCGAGACGAGCCCGAACAGGAGCGCGGCGAACACGCCCCAGAACACGCGGCCCGTGGTGTCCGCGGCCTTCAGTGCTTCCTGCTGCACCTGCTGGCCCACCTGCGCTACCTGGTTCTGGGCCTGGTTCCACTGGACCTCAATCCGGCTGGCGATGCCCTCCGCGTCCTGGAGCGAGAGCGCCGTGTTCTGGGCGACGGCGTTCACCAGCAGCTCCCGGTCCAGCCGGCCCTGCTGGATGGCGGTGTTGAGGACATCCCTCGTGGCCGCCTGGAGCTGGTCCGTGGTGATGGGCGCCTTGCCCTCCTGCCGCAGCCGCTGGTTGACGGGGGCGAGCGCGTCCTCCGCGTTCAGCCCGAACGCGCTAGCAATCTTCCTGGCTGGGGACCCCGGCGAGGCGGCTCCGGAGATGGCGGCTCCCGTGACTTCCACCGCGGTCTTCCCCACGTTGAAGACGGCTCCCAGCAGCGAGGAGAGCGCCATGCCCATCACGATGACGCCCACCAGCGTCGTGAGTCCCCAGAGCACCGCGCCGTGCAGCGCGCCGCCCATCTTGTCCACCACGCCCGCTGTCCGGGCTGCGACCAGGCCTCCCACGAAGAGCGCGATGAGCGGGGCGATCAGCGACCAGATGCCCGTGCCAATGCCCGCGGACTTCGCGCTGCCGGGGTTATTGGGGTCCACGGAGGAGAAGCCCAGCGCCAGCCCCAGCGCGTACAGCAGGATCCATACTCCTAACGCTACGAACGTACCGCCGAAGATGGCGCCCCAGCTGAGCTTGAAGGGAACTCCGGGTATCGCCTCGACGCGCGGCTTTTCCACGATCTCTACCATGTGAGTCTCTCCTGAGAGGGAGCGCCCGGCCGACCGCCGAGCGCTCGGAGCCATCCAAAGGAGAAGATGGGCATGTGGTCAGCGTCAGCCCAGCCCCAGCGCAGTGACGAGCGTCTGCTCCCGCGCCACGACGGGAGCGCGAGGCAGCACCTCGGGCCGGAAGCGCCGGACCAGCTCTTCCAGCGCCACGGGGCTCCCGTCTCCCAGCCCGCTCCACGCGGCGAGCAGTCCGAGGACGCGCTCGGCTGGTAGTCCCCGCTCGCGGAGCTCGGCCAGTGCGAACGCACCCTCGCGCTTGGCAAGCCGCTTGCCGTCCTCGCCCAGCACCAGTGGGACGTGGAAGAACTCGGGCGCGGGCAGCTCGAGCGCCGCGTAGAGCTGGAGCTGCCGAGGGGTGGAGCTGAGCAGATCATCCCCTCGCAGCACGTGGGTGATGCCCGAGGCGGCATCGTCCACCACCACCGCGAGCTGGTAGCTGGCCACACCGTCATTGCGGCGCACCACGAAGTCCCCCACCACCGCCGCCACGTCCTGCGAGGAGGGACCTTGCAGTCCGTCCACGAAGCGCACCTCGCCGGGCAGGGAGCGGAAGCGGTACGCGGGCGTGCGCGTCAGGGAGCGCTCGGTAATCTCGGCGGCGGAGAGGTGGGCGCAGGTTCCCGGGTAGCGGGGGCCCTCGTCGCTCAAGCCATGGGGAGCGCTGGCCGCACGGGCGATCTCGGCGCGCGTGCAGAAGCAGGGGTACACACGGTCCAGCCGTGCCAGCCGCTCCAGTGCGTCCCGGTACACGTCGTCCCGTGCGCTCTGGAAGAGCGGAGGCTCGTCCCAGGTGAGGCCCAGCCACTCCAGGTCGCGCATCAGGTCGTCCAGGAACTGGGGACGGCAGCGCGCACGGTCGAGGTCCTCCACGCGCAGGAGGAACTGGCCTCCCGCGGCACGGGCCTGGAGCCAGCCGAGCAACGCGCTCCGGGCATTTCCGAGGTGGAGGCGCCCCGTGGGACTGGGCGCGAAGCGTCCGCGGAAGGTCATGGGCGAACCAGCGGCTTCCTGGGGGCGAGGGGGGGACGGGCGGGCGGTGGTGCCGTGGGCTTCGGAGCGCTCAAGGGCACGTCCTCCAGCGGGTACTTCACCTGAGAGGGTCGCGGCGCGGCAGCAGCTCTGGGGGAGGGCGCCACGGGCAGGGTGACAGCGTCTCCGAGCTGTGCCCCGCGCGAGGCCACCGCGGCGGACAGCTCCCGCAGCGGTGGACCCGCGTCGAGCAGGTCCGTGTCCAGGGCGATGCGCGGCACCCGGCGCAGCGTCTTCGAGCCGGGGGCATGCACGAAGGCATCCATGGCGAGCCCCTGGTCCGTCCGGGATACCGTGCCGAAGATGACGAGCTCCGCGCGCAGCGTCTGTCCGAGCGCCGTCGCCGCATCCACCGCCGACGCGTCCACCCGGTTGCCCGCGAGCGCCGCGGCGAGCACCGCGCCCGGTCCCTCGCCCGGGGGCTGCACCTGGACCTCCACCTCCTTGTTGCTCAGCGCTTCTACCACCCCGCCCGTGGCCTCTCCGGAGGGCAGGGTGGCGCGCCAAAGGTGCAGGCCTGGTGGCACCTCCACCACTCGCACTGGAGCGCTCTCCACGGGGTGGCCGTCGAGCGCCACCGGCACTCCCGGAGGCACGGAGACGAAGCGCACGGTGCCGCGAGGCTTTTGCTGAAGCTCCGCGCGCACGCGCTCCACTGTGAGGGAGAAGAGGGGAGAGGTGGCGGCCAGGGGAAGCGCTCGCCCCGGAGAGAGCGACAGGGCGAAGGAGAGCTCCCGTGCAGCCTCTTCATCCCGGCCTTGGGAGTAGCGCACCGCGGCGCGCAGCGCATGGGCATCGGCCAGCTCGCTCCCACTTGGGAGGGCAGCGGCCACGGCGGGGGTTGCGTAGGCATCAAGCGCCCGGCCGAGCGAGGCCTCCGCTCCCGCGAAGTCGCGCTTCTGCCTGCGGGATACGGCCTCCTTCACCGCCTCGCGGGCCTGGGCGAGCGCATCCGGAGGGGGCTCTGTCTCGGGTGGCTCGGCCAGCTCCAGGCCCTCGACGCCGCGCACCTCGGTGGCGAGCCGCTGCGTCAGCCGGGGGCCCACCTTCCCCGGCACATCTCCCGAGAGCGCCTGGAAGGGCAGCACGGCCACCCGCCGGGAAGTGCTCTGAGCGCCACTCGAGGTGCCCAGGAGCAGGCTGAGGAGGAGCACGGTTCGCGTCATGGGCTGAACTCGTACTCCGCCGGGTTCTATCAGTCGAGCGCGAGACACCTGTCGAAGCTGCTTCCCCTCCCCCCTGGCTCGGAGAGAATGCTGTCCCCGGGCGGGCCGTTCCTGCCTGGGCCTCTTCCATGCGCTTCGTCCACTGCTCCGACGTCCACATCACCGCTGACTACTTCGCACAGTCGTTCTTCAAGCTGGGCTGGCGCCGCTGGGTGGCCCTGGCTGAGCTGACGATCGGAGGGCGGGCTCGCGCGTATCGCAAGGCCCCGGAGACGCTCGCCGCCATCGCCCGCGAGGCCCAGGGGCATCAGGCCGACCACTTCATCCTCTCGGGAGACCTCACCGCCTACGCGCTGCCCTCCGAGTTCGAGCGCGCCCGCGCCGCGCTCGGTCCGCTGGTGGAGGACCGGAGCCGGTGCACCATCATCCCAGGCAACCACGACGTCTACACCCCGGGCAGCCACCGCAAAGGGCGCTTCGAGCGCTACTTCGGCCACCTCCTGGAGAGCGACCTGCCCGAGCACCGCCGGGAGGGCGCGTTTCCGTTCGTCCGGCTGGTGGGCGAGGAAGCTGCTGTCGTAGGGCTCCTCTCGGCTCGCGTCCCCCCTGTCCCCGGCGTCTCCAGTGGCCTCATTGGTCCCACGCAGTTGGAGGGGCTCGAGGCGATCGTGAAGGATCCACGGCTGGCGCACCGCGCCGTGCTCGTGGTGGTCCACCATGCGCCGTTGACGCACCATGGCCGCCCGGACTCGTGGCTCCATGGGCTGCGGGACGCGGACGCGCTCTGCCAGCTGCTGCCGGGGCCTCGGTACGCGGTGCTGCACGGCCACGTTCACCACCGCTACCACCACGTCGCGACCGCCGATCGCCCCCACATCTTCGGAGCGGGCTCCTCCACCCTGGCGGGTCGGGAGGGGTACTGGGTCATTGAGGTCTCAGGGGGAAAGGTGACCGGCGGCGAGATGCATGTCCCCCAGGTGTCCGGGTGAGCCTGTGACACGGAGGCCGGAGGGCTGTAGAACCTCGCCTCATGAAAGCGTCGTACACGCTGCCCGCGGAGCCCTCGTTGGAGGAGCTCCGGATGTTGCGCCACCTCCATCGCACCCTCGATGAACTGGTGGAGGAGAGCCTCAAGAACCGCGAGGGTCTGCAGCAGACCTTCGATCGGTGCTTCCCGCGCGTCCTGGAGCTGACGGACGCTCGCGCCATCGCCCTCAGCACGCGCAACGAGGAGCTGGCCGAGCAGACGTGGCACGAGGGCCCCTGGGGCGAGCGCCACCCCAGCGGGTTGTTGCAAGAGGCCAGCGGCGTGCGGCGCCTGGAGGAGGGGACGCTCGTCACCCAGCCACTGGACGTGGTGGGCACCCGCGTGGGCTCCATCGGCATGCTCTTCCCCGGGGACCACACCGGCGTGTTGGAGTCGGCGCGCATCTCCCGGATTCTGGAGACGGTGGCCGAGCTGCTCGACACCGTGCTGTGCCTCGTGCACACCGCGGCGGAGAAGCAACACCTCATCATCCAGTGCAACCAGCACCTGTCCAACCCTGTCTTCGAGGTGGGGATGGATCAGGCGGTGCTGGCGTTGTCGCAGCGGGTGCGGCTGCCTGGCTTCCTGCTGCTGTACCGGGACGCGGTGCGCCCGCAGATGCTGCACTACCGCACCTGGCGCCACGGCCACCTGGAGTACGAGAGCACCGAGCGCCCCGGCCCGCACCTGGAGCGCCTCATCCAGAAGCACGGCCCGGAGCTCCTCACGGGCGTGGATGGTTCGCTGCGCCAGCTCTTCGGCCAGGCCCGGGGGCGTACCTCGGAGGTGGTGCTCATCTCTGGCTCCTCCTCGGGCGACCTGCTCGGGAAGATCGTCCTGTGGAGCGACGAGGGCTTCTCCTCGTACACCATGGAGATTGTCCGGGTGCTGGCCTCGGGCCTCAGCCAACGCCTGCTGGACTACAACCGCGAGCGCATCCACCTGTCGCAGTTCTTCCGCACCAACACCATCGACGAACTGCTGAGAGACCCGGCCTACGCCAACCACCTGCGGCCGCAGGATCAGGAGGTGGGCATCCTCTTCGCGGACATCAACAGCTTCACCCGCATCTGCGAGCAGGGCTTCGACAGCCCCAAGAGCATTGCCCGCTTCGTGGATGAGTGGAGCGCGCGCGTGGTGGACTTCATCTGGGAGCACGGCGGCGTGTTCGACAAGATGGTGGGCGACTGCGTCATCGGCCTGTTTGGCCCGCCCTTCTTCGAGACGAGCCGCGAGCAGCGCGCCGAGGCCGTGCTGCGCGCCGCGCACGACATCCAGCAGTACACCGCGTCGCTTAGCGCCCGGGAGGAAGTGATGGCGCTGTGCAAGAAGGTGCAACTGCCCGGGCTGGGCGTGGCCATCGGCGTGAACCTGGCGCACGTCAACTGCGGCCTGCTCGGGCCCAACCGGAACTACACGGCCTTCTCCACGGGGATGAACCAGACGGCGCGCCTGCAGTCGCTCGGAGGCTTCCGCGAGACGCTGGTGATGGAGGGCGCGCGCCATGCGCTGGCCGAGTCCACGGATGCCTGGGTGAAGGGGCTGCAGTTCGGTCCGCTCACGGAGACGCCCGTGAAGAACGTGGGCCAGCCCCTGCGCTACTACAAGCTCATGTGAGCGCGGCCGTGCCTCTCACGCCTGGAGGCGCGTGCCGGCGTAGCGCCGCACGAAGTGGATCCACCGGCGCTCGTCCACCTCCACCTGCCACTCGGAGTTGGGCGTCAGCGGCAGGCGCGAGCGCAGGAAGGCCTCCAGGTGATCGGCGGCCTTCACCGGAGTGAGCCCCGGCGCGCGGAAGGCAATGCGCAGGAAGACTTCGAGCGAGGTGGACACCTCCACGCACGCGCAGATGCGCAGCGGGCCGACCCGGCGCTGGTAGAGCGCGTTCTGTACCGGACGCAGGGATGCATCCGCCGCCTGCTCCTCGATGGAGAGCCAGGTGGCGGGCGTGAGGATGCTCGCGAGCAGGTCCGTGCTCGCCTCTTCCACCGTCGCGTGCTCATGGATGGCCAGCTGCATCGCCCCACCTCCCTCGGTGTTGCCACTTCGAAGAATGTGCCCACGTGCCGAGTTCACGCAAGAGGCCTCGTGGCGCTTTGGCGCGAGTGTCCACGATCAACATCGTGACGTGTGGTGTCGGAAGTACCCCCGCATCCGTTGCCACTGAACAGAGGAGTGCGCTGACGAGGGGAATGCTCGCAGGTGCTGCGCGACCGCTTGGAGGCAAGGCGCGACCGCTCGGGCGAGTCCTCGCTCTGAGTGCTCGGGGATGAGGCATCTCTCTTTCGCGTGAGGGACGCGGCCCGCGTCTCGCGAAGGAGAGGACCATGCGGTGGAGCGACTGGCGGAGACACTTCGAGCTGAACCGGCAGCGGCCCCTGCCCGAGGGGCTGGAGCGAGCGGAGGAGGTGCCTGAGGCGTGGCGCTCCGCGCTGGTGGCGTCCCTGGCGACGTTCCAACTCGGCGAGGCGGGAGAGGGACGCATCGCGCATGAGATCGACCGGGCAAAGGTGCCCGGCATCGACGCGGACTACCGCGCGGCGCTCAAGCTCTTCGTGGCGGAGGAAGGGCGACATGCACGCATCCTCGGGCTGATGGTGCGAGGCCTGGGCGGCAAGTTGCTGGCGCGCAACTGGACCGAGCGCCTCTTCGTCTTCGGGCGGAGGCTGCTGGGCTTGCGGCTGAAGATGCTGGTGCTGCTGGCGGCGGAGGTGGTGGGCGGCTCCTTCTATGGACTGCTGGCCTCGCGGCTGCCCGAGGGTGGACTGCGCGGAGGGCTGGAGCAGATCTGCGAGGACGAGCAGCACCACCTGGACTTCCACGGCGAGTTCTTCGCGCGGCAGGGGTGGGGCGCGCCGATGCGCGCGGTGTGGCAGGTGGCGTGGTGGAGCATTGCGCTGGCGGCGATGACCGTGGTGCTGGTGGATCACCGGCGTACGCTGAGGACGATGGGCATCCCGCTCACGGACGCGGCACGGGCGTTCCTCGGTCTGGTGAGCGAGGCCGCGAGCCACCTCCCCGTGTTCGAACGGGAGCTGAGGGTGAGGGGAGGCCTATCCTGAGCCTCAACGGTGTGGCCTGTCGGCACATGGGTGGAGGTAGAATCAGTGCATGCATGAGCGTTGGGCGCTGAAGGGTGTGTCTCTCGCACAGCTCCTGCGCGTTTACGGTGGTCTCCTACTACGGGACGCTCCATTCGTTTTTTCCCGTGCAAGAGACCCATTGGTGCGAAGAGCCCGCCTCTCATTCATGCGTCGTGAAGGCCGTCATCCACGAGGTTGCGCACTCTTGTGGGTGGAACCATAAGCAAGGTCACAACGTTCCGGGAAACGATGCCCCAGAGATACCCATTCCCGAATGTGCCTGTGTGGATGAGAAGGGCGAGAGGTCGTCTTACCGATGAGCCAGAGGAGACTCGGAGCTGTGGGGTTGGTCTTGGTTGCAGCGTGTGGCTGCATTCCCTTCTGGACCCAGGATGAGGCAACGCCGGGAGCAGATGCCGCAGAAGTCCCGCCACGCGTCAAAGTCGAGTTCCAGGATGTTCAATATGACGGGTTTACCCTCTCAGGGAGGGTTCTTGTCAGTCCTGAGGAGAAGGTCCTCCGTCTGAACAAACGGTTCGCTCCCGACATCCAGGGCGTGGCGGATTGTGCAAGGCGGCCGCACGCCCGGATGATCATGGACTCATTCGGAGCCAAACCCGGCCCAGATGACCTTTTGATTCTCAGCCCGGGTGACTGGTATGGGCGGACCGTTCGCTTCACCTTGTTCAGCGAATACTTCACTGGAATCGGACCGGAGTGCATTGACGCTCAGCTCCTGGTCTCTTCATTCGATGGAGCGCTGATTGCGAGCGTGCCCATTCGTGCCGTGCGCCCCCCGGTGCCCGAAACAGATGGCGGAGTGCCGGAAGGACTCCGGCACCTGATGGATGATCCCGCGTTCTCGATCTTGAGGAAGCTCCCAGAGGTAGACCTCAGCGAGGTGCCGGAGGGGGACGGTGGGGTAGCTCCACCGCAGCCTTGAACTGGCGGTGGCCTGCCAGAGTTCCTCCCGCGCTCACCGGCCGCCCAACTGGCGGACCTCGTCGGGCGAGAGCTTCACGGCCGCGGCCGCGGTGTTCTCCTCCAGGTGGGCGATGGAGGAGGTGCCGGGGATGGGCAGCATGACCGGCGAGCGGTGCAGCAGCCACGCGAGTGCGAGCTGCCCCGGAGTGACGTTGTGCCGCTTCGCGGCCTGCGCGAGCGGGCTGGCCTCGGTGGCCAGGGAACTCGCGGCGAGCGGGTACCATGGCAGGAAGCCGATGCCCTCCTTCTCGCACTCGATGAGCACGTCCTCGCTGTAGCGATCCGAGAGGTTGTAGCGGTTCTGCACCGAGACGATGGGAACGATCTTCCGCGCCTTGCGCAGTTGCTCCACGGAGACGTTGGACAGGCCCACGTGGCGAATCTTCCCCTGCTCGCGCAGGCGCGCGAGCGTGCCCACGGAGTCCTCGAAGGGCACCTTCGGATCCACTGTGTGCAGCTGGTACAAGTCAATGCGCTCCACGCGCAGCTTGCGCAGGCTGCCTTCGAGGTCTCTCGTGAGCTCCTCGGGAGAGCAGTGGGCGTGCCAGCCGCCCGGGCCGCTGCGGGTGAGGCCGCCCTTGGTGGCGATGACGAGGCCGTTGGCGTACGGGTGGAGCGTCTCGCCAATGAGGCGCTCGGACACGTCCGGCCCGTATGAGGCGGCGGTGTCGATGAGGTTGATGCCCAGTTCCACCACGCGGCGCAGGAGGCGCTTGCAGCCTTCGACGTCCTTGGGCTCGCCCCAGACGCCCTGGCCAGTGATGCGCATGGCGCCGAAGCCCATGCGGTTGACGGTCATGTCACCGAGCCGGAACGTACCGGCGGCGGCGGCGGGGAGAGGCGAGGCTGCAGGCATGGAGGTCCTCCGAGGCGAGCGGTACGGACCTTAACCGGGTCCGCCCTCCCACACTCAAGAGGCCTCTCGGGGAGTTGCCGGAAGTGAACGGCGCTGGCGCTCCACCGCAGCCTTGAGCTGGCCACAACCCGCGTCGATGTCGATGCCACGGCGCTGGCGCACAGTGCTCGGCAATCCGTAGGAGGCCAGCACGTCCTGGAAGGTGCGCACGGACTCGGGCGAGCTGGGCGTGCCGCCGTAGCCCACGGTGGGGTTGAGCGGAATGACGTTCACGTGTGCATCCATGCCCTGCAGCAGCCGGCCGAGCGCGTGGCCCTGCTCCGCCGTGTCGTTCTTGCCGGCGATGAGGGTCCACTCGAAGAAGATGCGGCGCTTGCGCTTCTCGCTGTAGTAGCGGCACGCCTCCATCAGCTCATCGAGCGGCCAGCGCTTGCCCACCGGCACCAGCGCGGCGCGCTCCGCATCCGTGGCGCCGTGCAGGCTGACGGCGAGCTGCACCGGGCGGTCCTCGTCGGCCAGCCGGCGGATGCCGGGCACCACGCCCACCGTGCTCAGCGTGATGAAGCGCGGGCCAATGGCCAAGCCCAGCTGATCCACGAGGATGTCCACTGCCTCCATCGTGGCGTCGTAGTTGTGCAGGGGTTCGCCCATGCCCATGAGGACGATGTTGCGCAGGGACTCGCCCGACTGGCGCAGGATGCCCGTGACGTGGAGCACCTGGGTGACGATCTCCCCCGGGCTCAGGTGGCGCGCCAGCCCCATCTGTCCGGTGGCGCAGAAGACGCAGCCCATGGCGCAGCCAGCCTGGGTGCTGACGCAGACGGTAGCGCGGCCCTTGAACCGCATCAGCACCGTCTCGATCGTCTGGCCGTCATGCTGGCGCAGGAGCAGCTTGTGCGTGTAGCCGTCGCTGCTGAACGACTCGTGATGCACGGCGGGACGGCGGAGGAAGGAGTGCTCGCGCAGCCGCTTCACCAGGTCCGGCCGCAGCAGCCCCTCCAGCGCGTCGATCGAGTCCACCTGCTGGCGGTAGAGCGCCTCCCAAAGTGCGTCCCGGTGGAAGGCGCTGTAGCCCCAGCCCGCGAGCAGCTCGCCCAGGGCGGTGCGCGGCAGGTCATACAGGTTGACCGGAGAGGGGGGGGAAGAGGCGGGCTGCATGGTGTCGTCGAGCGATAACACAGCAGGAGGAGGAATTGCTCGGGGACGGCCGCCCCGGAGCCGGGCTGACGGAGGCGTCAGGTCCTCGAGGGGGCCAGGGTGCCGTCCAAGGCTTCGAGGTACCGGTGGATTCTCCGGGCGTTGGTGCCAAAGTCCCCTTTACCGACGCGGGAGCGGGAGAGGACGTCTACGGAGACGCGCTGGCCGCTGGCCGGCCGCACGCGGATGGTGACGTCTTCCACGAGCTTGAGGAGTCGGGTGCGCGCCTCGGCCTCGAGCGTTCCCTCGACCGGATCCCGCTTGGTGACCGTCCAACCCGGCTGCAGCGCAGCGACCTGCTGGACGCTGTTCCACACCGTCTCTCGGGACAGGGAGTAGAGGCGGGTGCGCAGGCGAGGGTCCTCGGCGTTGGGCGAGGTCTCGGCGACGTTCCGGGTGAGGGCAGTCAGCAGGCTCATTGCAGAGGCTGGACTGGCATGGGGGCAGGCGGCCGGTCAAGTGTTGCTTGCCACTAGAGCAGGCGGCCATGCGCGGGCTGCGGCGGGCAGCCTGCCGGGGAATGGGGGCATGCCCATGTCTTCCGTATGGGTCTGGCCATTGAACGCGAGGAATTCGCCCCCGAGGACTACCGGCGCTTCTCCCAGCGGCTGCTCGAGAACGTGGAGGCGTTGCGGCGGCTGCTGAGCCGCCCGGACTTTGGGGTCGGTCCGCGCACGGTGGGGGCGGAGCTGGAGCTGTTCTTGGTGGATTCGGCGGGCTTCCCCTTGCCGGTGAACCGCCAGGTGCTGGGGCAGACGATGGACCCCCGCGTGACGCTGGAGATCGACCGCTTCAACCTGGAGACCAACCTGCGGCCCTCACCGTTGGCGGGTCGGCCGTTCACGGCGCTGCGCGAGGAGTTCGAGGACACCCTGCGCGAGGTCCGCCGCGCCGCCGCCACCCAGGGCGCGCACGTGGTCGTCACGGGGATTCTTCCCACGCTGCGGGAGGCGGACCTGGGCAGTGGAGCGCTGACGGGCATGCCGCGGTACCGGGCGCTCTCAGCGGCCATCCGGCGGAGGCGGGAAACTCCCTTCCAGGTAGCCATCTCGGGCGAGGACACGCTGTCGCTTACCTGGGACGACGTGACGCTGGAGGGGGCGAACACGTCGCTGCAGTTCCACCTGCGAGTGGAGCCTGCGGAGTTCGCGCGGATGTACAACGCGGCGCAACTCGCGACGGCGCCGGTGCTGGCGGTATCGACCAACTCGCCGTTCTTCCTGGGCCGGAGGTTGTGGGAGGAAACACGGGTGGCGCTGTTCCGGCAGGCCGTGGACGACCGGGGCGAGCCGACGGAGCCGGGCTCTTCTCACGCGCGGGTGACGTTCGGCCATGGCTGGGCGCGCGAGGGGGCGCTGGAGCTGTTTTCGGAGGTGGTGGCACTGTACGCGCCCCTGTTGCCGGTGGTGGGCGCGAAGTCCCCACTGGAGTGCCTGTCGCGGGGGGAACTCCCGGGGCTGGATGAGCTGCGTCTCCATCAGAGCACTGTGTGGAGTTGGAACCGAGCCATCTACGACCCGAAGTGCGGGGGGCACCTGCGCATCGAGTTCCGCGCGCTGCCTGCGGGCCCCACGGTGGTGGACATGGTGGCCAACGGGGCGTTCCTGCTGGGGCTGACGTTGGGGCTGGCGAACCAGATGGACGCGATGCTGCCGGCGATGCCTTTCGATTCCGCACGGGGGAACTTCCTCCGGGCGGCGAAGCAGGGCATGGAAGCGACGCTGCTGTGGCCTTCGGAGTCGGCGCCCTCGCCTCGGCCAGTGCCCGTCGCCGAGTTGGTTCCGAGGCTGTTACCGGTGGCGCGGCGCGGGCTGGTGGAGGGAGGCGTGGACGCCGAGGAGGCCGACGCGATGCTAGGCATCATCCAGGCCCGCGTGGCGGCACGGCGCACGGGAGCGAGTTGGCAGCGCCAGGTGCTCGCGAAGCTGGAGAAACAGATGCCCAAGGCAGACGCGCTCGCCGCGCTTCTGGAGCGCTACCGCCAGCACGCCGAGTCCGGAGCCCCCGTGCACGAATGGCCACTTGACTGAGGAGCCGGGCTCCTACCTGCCTAGTCGCTTCGCTTTCAAAGGCATATGTGCAGTACCGTGCGCTTTGCCTATGGAAGAGAACAGTCCGCCCGCTCCACCTCCTCCGCCTGGGAAAGACACTCCAACCCTCACCGTCTCCGGTTCGAACGCTGAGGGGACCGCACAGGACCTGCAGGTTGCGAATCGTGAACGCTATCTGCTGTATGGTGTCGTTGCAGAGGGGGGACAGGGCCGAATCATTCGAGCGAAGGATCTCCAACTTGAGCGAATCGTTGCGCTGAAGGAACTGCGCAAGTCTGGCGGCGAACTTGAGACGCGCTTCGTGCGCGAGGCGCGGATTACGGCCCGTCTGCAGCACCCGGCCATCGTCCCTGTCTATGAAGCTGGGCGCTGGCCGAGCGGCGAGCCCTTTTACGCCATGAAGCTCGTTGCTGGTCGCTCCCTGGCGCGGTTCATCGAATCATTGCACACACTGGCTGAACGTTTGGCCGCCTTGCCACATGTGCTAACGGTGGCCGAGGCTATCGCCTACGCGCACAGCCAGCGGATCATTCACAGAGACCTCAAGCCCGCAAATGTGCTGGTGGGAGAGTTCGGCGAGACGGTCGTTGTGGACTGGGGGCTCTGCAAGGAACTTGATCGGATTGAGCCCAGTCATCCAGAGTCCAGTACAGGTTCCTCTCTGCCGCTTGGATCCGAGTACACCCAGGAAGGCACGGTGATGGGGACGCCGGCCTACCTTCCTCCGGAGCAGGCTGCGGGCAAGGCCGTCGACGAGCGAGCTGATGTCTACGCCTTGGGCGCCATGCTCTATCAGGTGCTTTCTGGCCAGTCACCCTATCAGGGCAAATCCGTTCAGGAGGTGCTCCAGAAAGTGCTGAAGGAGGAGCCGACGCCGCTCGCTCATCTCCAGCCGCAGGTTCCCGAGGAACTGCTCACCATTGTCTCACGCGCCATGAAGCGTGAACCCGAGCATCGCTACCCGAGCGCCCGGGAGTTCGCCGAAGACCTCAGGCGCTTCACGTCTGGACAGTTGGTGGGCTCACACCAGTACTCGGTGTGGCAGCGGATGCGGCGCTTCGCCCGGCAATATCAAGCACCGCTTCGAGTCGCAGTCGTAGCGCTGGCGGCTCTCGTGGCGGGTGCAGTGTTCGACTACCAGCGCGTCCGTCACGAGCGTGACCGGGCAGAAGAGAAGCAGGTGGCTGCTGAGGAGGCTGAGCGTAAAGCCACCCAGCGCGCAGACGAACTCACCATTATCGAGGCACGTAACTCATTGGCGCACTCGCCCGAGCGGGTTCTCAAATTGCTGGACTCGCTGGCGCCCTCTTTTGCTCAGTGGGGGCAGGTCCGCACGTTGGCTGCGGATGCTGTCTCGTTGGGAATGGCTACACAATTGAAAGGTCATACACAATCCATTCGTGCTCTCCGGTTCTCACCAGATGGTCGCTGGCTACTCACAACTAATGATGACCGAACAGCCCGGTTGTGGGACATCCAAGCAGGTACAAGCCGTGTGGTGGCAACCCATGACTCGCAAGCTGGGATCGGCGTCTTTTCGCCGGATGGAAAGTACATAGCCACAAGCAGCAGGTATGGCCCCATCAAACTGAGGGAGATAGACACAGGGGCCTCCCGCGACCTGACGGGCCATACCTTGGGCGTGACAGGCCTAGCGTTTTTGCCCAATGGTCGCGGTCTCATTTCGGCAGCGTTGGATGGGCAGATCCGATGGTGGGACGTAGCGTCGGGGGTGAGCCGACTCGTGGGGTCCCACTTAGGAGGGATTCGTCAGTTCCACCTCCTCCCCGGCGGGGAGCAGGGGGTCTCAGTTGGGAAAGAGGACAATGTCGCTAAACTCTGGGAACTCAAAGAGGGGTCGAGCCAGCAACTCTGTGAGGGGGTTCAACGAGTCCGTGCAGTTGGGGTTGCATCACAAGTGGGGTCCTTGGCTATTGGGATACGTCAGGGGGAGATCTTCCTGTGGGACCATGTGGATGGGCGGAAGCACACGCTAAAAACTGGCCAGGATTGGTTGCACTCCATTGCCCTCTCGCCAGACGGGCGGTGGCTCGCATACGGGAGTCGCGACTGCAATGGCGGAGGTATTAAACTTCATGATCTGGAGACTGGTGCTTCTCGGGACATCATCAGTACAAGGGACTGGGATCCTGCGCAAACTCCACTCGCTTTATTCTCGCCGGATGGTCAGTGGTTGGTAATAGGGGAGGCGCAGACTGGCAGTGCACGGTTGCTGTTGTTTGAACTCGCCACAGGAACATCCCGCCTCCTGTCAAAGACAAGTGAGTTCATTTTTTCAGCGGCGTTCTCTCCCAATGGAGAGTGGCTGGCTGTTGCAGAACGTGTCAACGTCCGTCTTTATCGCTTAAAAGAGAGTGATCCATTTCCCCGCATCATTGTGCGACACGACAGAACCTCCATGCCTACGGCACCGAAATCGCGAGAATTTACAAAAAACTCTGAATTGAACGAGAGATTGCTTGGGACTGTCACGACTCTGGCGTGGACTCAGGGTGGTAGCCACTTGCTCGATACCTGGAACAACGGCAACAAGGTGCGTCTCTCCAACGTGAGGGGTGATTCCATTGTGGAGACGAGTGCCCATGAGGGCGGAATGACAGCGGCTTATGCTCTTTCGGACGGCTCTCGGTTGGTCACAGCTGGAGTTGATGGCACAGTTGCCTTGTGGAACGAGTCAGGCCAGTTGCTACAGCGCTTCCGTTCCTCGGATCAGCCTATCGGCGTGCTAGCGCTGAGTGCTGGCGGTACTCGGATAGCAGGGGGCGATGCCTCAGGTGGAGTCTGGTTGTGGGATGTATCTTCTGGCAAGAGCCGTGTTTTAGGGCGCCATGAAGAACGCGTTTTCACGCTCTCCTTTTCTCCAGATGGGCACTATCTCGCCTCGGGAAGTGCAGACGGCGAATTGCGGTTGTGGGAACTGACCAATGGGGTAGGACGCACGGTTCATCGCCATCGGGGGGAATTGTCGGCCAGCGCCTTCTCTCCCGACAGTCACTTTCTTGCAGCGGGTGGTTCAGAAGGCACTTGGTTGCAACCACTCGATGGGAAAGAGGGGGAACTGTTGGAGTCGCTTTCTACAGGCACACTGCTGTTCTCTGCCGATGGAAAGCAGTTGTTTACCGGTGGGCCGTTTAGCGTGCTCATGCGATGGGATGTGGAGACGCGCAAACACTTAGGTTACCTCACGGAGGGCTTCGATCCCATATTCGACATGGCCCTCTCGCCAGATGGCCAGCGCTTGGCAACTGGCGACGTAGATGGATCTATACATTTATGGGACTTGCAGAGCGGCAAGGCCAGGGTCCTGCTGGGCCATGAAGGAGATGTCACTCGCGTAGCTTTTTCGCCTGATGGGCGCTATCTCGTATCCACCGGAATAGATGGCACCGTGCGGCTGTGGAAAGATGATCTGCCGCTTGGGGCGGAGGAGATCCGCGCATGGGTGCACGAAGCTGCCCAGAAATGGCCTGAGTGACGGGATGGCCTTCAGGCGCCCGAGTCTTCGTCGGTGCCTTTGCGCAGTCCCAGCATCCGGCGGAGCTCCCGGGCAGACTGGCGGCTGACCTCCACCGAGTGCCCCTTCGCGGTTTTCGCGATGTAGCCCCCGGTCTCAAGGGGCTCCAGCCGCGTCACGTGCGCCAGGTTCAGCAGTGCGCGCCGATGCACTCGCTGGAAGCCTTCCACCGGCAGCTTGTCGGCCAACTCGTTCAACGTGAAATCGGTGAGGAACTCGCCCTGTGTGGTGAACACTGTCACCAGCTCGCCCTCCAGCGTCGCGTGTGAGATCGTCTCCGGATCTACCAGCACGATTCCCTGCCGCGTTGGGATGGGCAGCCGCGCCAGCCCTTTGGAGCCCGTGGCCTGTCCCCGAGTAGGCTCCTGCGCGCCTTCCTTGGGGCTCATCCTCGCCCGAGCCCGCTCCAGCGCCTTCTGTAGGCGCGCGGCCTCCACCGGCTTCAGCACGTAGTCCACCGCTCCGTACTCGAACGCATCCACTGCGTGCTCGGCGTGGGCCGTACACAGGATGACGCCCGGCCCGTCCTCGGGCAGCAGCGACAGCGCATCCAGTCCACTCAGCCCCGGCATGTGGATGTCCAGCAGGATGACGTCCAATCCTCCTGCTCGGGCTGCCGCGAGCACCGCCTCGCCGTCCGCGGCCTCGCCGCACACTTTCACTTCCGGCATTGCGCTCAGCAGCCGCGCCAGGCGCTTGCGCGCCAGCAGCTCGTCGTCGGCAATCAGGACACGCAGGGACTGGCTCACGTGATGACTCCCAGCAGAGGGCCCGAGCGGGGCAGGGTGACTGTGACGCGGGTGCGGCCCTCGGCGCTCTCTAGCGAGAACCGCGCCGCCCCACCGTAGGCCAGCGCAAGCCGCCGCTCCACCGTCGGCAGGCCCGTGCTGCCCGGTCGTGGACCTTTCGAGGCCCCCGGGTTCTCCAAGGTGAACACCAGCTCGTTCTCACGCTGTGCCAGCTGCAATGAGATGCGCCCGCGATGCCCCGCCGCTGGGCCGTGCTTCACCGCGTTCTCCGCCAGCGGCAACAACATCAGCGGTGGTACTGGCACCTCACTCACTCCAGGAGAAACGTCGAACGTCAGCTGGAACAGCTCCGGGTCTCGCAGCAGGTGCAGGTCGAACAAGGTGCGCAGCAGCTCCAGCTCTTTCTCCATCGGCCACGTCGCGCTCCGCACCCCCGCCAGCACGCTGCGCAGCATGGCTGACAGCTTGAGCACCGCCGCTTCCGCCACCGCCCCGTCCGTCCGGCACCACTCCGCGATGGCGTTCAGCGTGTTGAACAGGAAGTGTGGATCCAGGTGGCTCCGCAGCGCCAGGAGCTGCGCCTGCTCCGCCTCCAACTGGAGCCTCTCCGCCCGGGCTCGCTCTCGCGCCAGCGACTCCTCGAAGTCGATGTCCCGCCCCAAGCCCCATCCCCCCACCAGATACAGGGCCCCACACACCGCCAGGTTGACCGGCTGCGTCAGGAACGTCGGCCCCATCTTCAGCATCTTCGGCAGCACATACCCCGTCGAGAGCACCACGCCGCTGCCCATCGCCCCGTAGAGCACCAGCCGCACGCCACCGTGGCTCAGGTCGAGGCCCTCGGGGAACAGCACCCGGTAGGACACCGGCGCCGCCGCCACGAAGAGAATGCACAGCATGACGCCCAGCGGCACGGCCAGCGGATCCCGGCTGAACCTCGCCTGCGCGAACACCAGTGACGCCGCCACCAGCAGGATGGGCACCAGCCGCTTCGGGGCAATCAGCGCGCGCAGCGTCGCGCGGACGATGGAGCCTTCCGGGATCCAGATCATCGCGGGACGAGGTGCGGCGGCAGCGGCCGTGCACCCCGGCGCTTGCCGACAACGTTGATCCAGGTGGTGCGGAGAAGGATGCCGATATCCACGATGGCGCTCGACGTCTGAGCATACTCGGCATCCAGCTGCGCCGTGAGTGCCGCCCCGCGCGCCTGGCACACCTGCGCCAACCCCGTGATGCCCGGAGGCACCTCGAAGCGGGCAGCCAGGGGCGGATGCGCGGCAATCAAACGCTCCGCGTCATCTGGAGTCAGCGGGCGCGGCCCCACCAGGCTCATATCCCCAATGAGGACATTGAAGAGCTGGGGCAGCTCATCCAGGCCGTGGTGGCGCAGCAGGTTCCCGAGCCGGGTAGGGCGCCGGGCGCGCATGTCCGCCTCGCACGTCATGGTGCGCAGCTTCAGGATGCGGAACACGCGCCGCCCCTGGCCCAGGCGTGGCTGGGTGAAGAACACCGGCCGGCCGTCCACGACGAGCACCACCAGTGCCAGCACCCCCACCGCCAGCCCGAAGAACGGCACCAGCGGTAAGAGCAGGGCCAGATCCAGCAGGCGCTTGGCCTTCACGGCGACACCTCCGCCTCGGTCAGGTCCAGGACGATGGAACCCACCAGCACGAAGGGGAACAGGAGGACGGCGGAGACGATCAGCAGCGGCATCGACAGCGAGGTCATGGCTCACTCCGGGGCGGCGTGGTGGGAGTGAGAATGATGCCGGCCGGCTCCGACGTGGCCGGGAACAGGCCGAGCGGTCGTGCCGGAGGGGTGAGCGGTCGCTGCCGGAGGGGCTCCGCGCCGCTCAGGACGGCCGGGGCTCCCACTCCCACCGGTATGAGCCGCCCTGGTTCGTGGACTCGCTCACCGTGACGATCATGGCGGCCACCACGTCCCGCTTCAGCAGGGAGCCCAGCTGCTCCACCAGCACGAAGGCCAGCTCCTCGGCCAGCGTCTCCACCACCACGTTCTCCAGGGGCAGCAGCGCCACTTCGTCCGCAGGCACCACGTAGCGCTTGCCGCAGAGCTTGAACTCCACCTCCGTGGCGTCCTGCTTCACCAGCTCGAAGGCGGGGCAGCGCGTGCCGAGCAGCAGCCGCTGATCCCACCGCGCGCACACCTGGGCCAGCGTCTGCTTCACCAGCCCGAAGTCCAGCAGCGAGACCAGCTTCGTCGTGTGGAGTTCGAACTCCAGCAGCACCTGGAAGTTGTGGCCGTGGAGGCGCTCCTTGGAGCCATCCGGGAACACCGTCATGTGGGCCGACGAGAACTTCAGGACGTCCTTGCTGACGAAGATCCGATGGCGCGAGGTCATGGCCGTCCTAGTTCTCTTTCTGCCCGAGGTTCGCGTGGATAAGGGTGCCGTTGAGCACCGGGTGGTCGGCCGCGAAGGCGATCACCCGGGCGATTTCCTGCGGCTCGATGAGGCGGCCCTCGCCCGTGATGGAGCGCAGCACCTCGAGCGTCTTCGCATCTCCCGCTACCCGCTTCTGCAACGTCTCGGTGTCGGTCACTCCGGGGCACACACAGACCGTGTGCACGCCGCGCCCAAGCAGGTCCTGGCAGGTGGCTCGCATCATTCCCACGTTGGCGTGCTTGGCCACCACGTAGGAGTAGATGCCGGAGACGGCCTTCTCCGACAGCGTCGACCCCACGTACACCACGGACGAGCCCTGGGGCATCTTCGGGATCAGCAGTCGGTTGAGGACCGTGGGGGCGACGACCTCCACCTCCAGCGCCCGCCGAAGCACGTCTGGCGAGCCCGCGTCCGCAGAGTCCTGCTCCAGAACGGCGGCGTTGTGGACGAGCACCAGCCGCTCACAGCCCGCGATGGCCTGAAGGAGCGGGGCCTCCACCCTGCGCTCGAACCCGGCCAGGGTCAGGTCCACCGTCAGGTTGAGGACTCCCTCCTGCTCGCAGCGGGAGCGCGAGAGGTTCACCACGACGGCCCCCCTCTCGCGGAACAGCTTCGCCGTGGCGAGGCCGATTCCTTTGCTGGCTCCGGTGATGACGAGCGCTTCCTTCATGGCGTGGCTTGCTCCGGTGCGCTGAGGGCTTACTTCGCGGGGGCGGGGGCAGGAGCGCCCAGGAACTCGGGCCGCAGGTACTCATCCACCGGGGGCGTTTTCTCGATGATGCCCAGGTCCACGAGCTGCTGGCCCAGCGTCTCCCAGCGCTCCCTGCTCATGGCGCCCAGCCCCTTGGCGCGCGTCTCGTCGGTCTCGATGAGCGGCTTCTGCGTCTCGGCGACCCGGGCGAAGGTCTCCGCGTCCATGGTGGTGTTCAGCTTCGCCATCACGTCATTGGCCTGCTTGGGGTTGTCCAGGTAGGCGCGCCACCCCTCGCGCACCGCGTCCACGAAGGCGCGCACGCGCTCGGGCTGCTGCTTCAACAGCTCACCGCGCGTCACCACCACCGTGGCGTAGGGGTTGAAGCCTTCGTCCGCCACCTTGAAGAGCACAGGGTCTCCGCCCTGCTTCTTGGCCGCCAGCGGCTCCGAGGTGAGGAAGCACTGCTGGACGAAGTCCTTGTCCGCCAGGAAGCGGGCCACGCCGCCGTCGTAGGGAACGATCTTCACCTTGTCGAAGCCGTACTTCTTCTTCAGGAACTGCGCGTAGGCCAGGCCCGGCTCCAGGGCCACCGTGCTGCCGCTGGTGAGCACCTGCGCCATGCTCGTGAACCCCTTGGAGGCGTGGGCCATGAGGGCGTGCGGCGTCGTCTGGTACGTGGCGAACAGAGGCACCAGGTCCACGCCTCGGGCCCGGGCCGTCAGCACCGAGTCCGCGCTCGTGGTGCCGAAGTCCGCCTGTCCCGTCGCCACCATCTGCGCCACCGGAGCCCCGGCGCCACCGCCGAGGATCTCCACCTCCAGCTCATGGCGCGCGAAGGCCCCGATCTCGCGCGCGGCGTAGAAGCCGCCGAACTCCGGCTCGGGCACCCAGTCCAGCGCCAGCTTCACCTTGGCTGGGGCGGGCTTCGTGGCCGCAGTCCCGCTCGCGGTTTGCCCCGCGGACACGGGCTCCGTCTTGTCCTTGCTGCATCCCCACACCGCAGTCAGACAGCACAGTACGCCCAGCCACCACGCCTTGTTCATGTCTCCTCCTGGCAATGTCCGCGGAATCAGGATGCGTTGGGGCTCTTCACGTTGCCCGGTTCGCAGCATACCCGGCAAGTCACTCAGCGCGAGAAGAGGAAGGAGAGCTCCAGATCGGCCACCTGGGACGGCCGCCATGGGAACAGCTCCTTGGAGCGCAGCGCTGCGCTCAGGCACGCCGTGAGGTCCGCGTCGCGGGGCTCGTCCTTCTGCACGTAGACTTCGGGCCGCTTGTCACCCGGGGGAAAGTGCAGGCGGACCGTCAGCGCGCCTCGCGTCCGGGAGTTCCGCGCCAGCCGCGACGTATAGAAGAGCCGCACGGCCTCGAGCAGCGGCTCCGCCTCATTGTCCAGCAGCGTACGCTCGTCGTTCGACAGGAAGAGCCGCAGGGGCTGCGCGTCGATGCGCACGGGGGCCTGTTTCCGAACCAGCCGGGCCGGGGGAATGTAAGGCTTGCGGGTGTTGAGGCAGCGTTCGCCCGCCTTGGGCGCGAGATACTCGGGCTTCTGCTTGGGACACTGCCGCTCCGGCACCAGCGGCATCAGCTCTTTGATGCGCTGGGTGAGGCGGGCCTCGCTGACGAACCGCACCGTGACAGCCGGCTCCGGGGGAAGGCACTCCGGCACCATGGCGCAGTTCGGCAGCTTGCACTTCACGGGGACGTTGTTCGGTCCTTTGTAGAGCGCCTCGTCCTTCTCCTGCTTGAGGGTGGCCACCTCCTGACGGCTGCCCGGCGCCGCCAACTGAAGCAGCTTCCCGCTCCGGCCGAGGATGTCATACGCCACGTTCCCATCCGGCCACGTCCGGTACCGCAGTGTGCCGCGGGTGAGCTCGAGCAGGTGGTTGCGCGCGGGATCGTCCGCGCAGATCTGCTCCCACTGGGTGACGCACTCGAGGTTTTTCAGGGCCGCCTCGCTGATGAAGCGCTTCACCGGCTCCGGCTTCGGGGCCTTGCCGCCGGCCGCCACCGCCGGCAGCAGTCCCACCCAGAGCAGTACGAGAAGTCCGCGGCGCGTCATGTTCCACCCAGGCGTGTGTCAGGCCGCCAGCGCGTCGCCCAGCGCGAAGGCGTTGCGGATGCAGTCGTTGATGCCCACGCCCTTGTACGCGTTGCCGGTCAGGTGCAGCCCCGGCCACCGCTTCAGCGCCGCGTCAATGGCGGCCACCCGCTCCAGGTGCCCCACGTTGTACTGAGGAATGCCCCGAGTCCAGCGGATCACCTCCGTGAAGCTCGGGCTCGCCGTCACTCCGGCCAGCTCCTTGAGCTCCTCGCGCGCGAGCGCCACCAGCGCCTCCTCGTCCAGCTTCACCAGGTCGGGCTGCCGCGCTCCACCCACCATGCAGGTGTAGAGGACGCGTCCGCCCTCGGTGCGGAAGGGGAACACCGTGGAGGCGTGGATGGCTCCCAGCAGCCGCCGCTTCTCCAGCCCCGGCACCAGGAAGCCGAAGCCATCCGGCGCGGGCGTGCTGCCCGGCGCGAATCCCAGGTGCACCACGGCGATGGGCGCGTAGGCAATGCCCTCCACCAGCGCCGCGAGCGGCTCGTCCAGCGGCCGCATCAGCCCCGCCGCCACGAAGGCTGGCGTTGCCAGCACCACCTGGGATGCCAGCAGCTCGGCCTGGCCCCCGTTCTCTCGCACGGAGACTCGCCAGCCACCGTGGCTCGGCTGGAGACCCTCCACCTTCGCGTTCGTGTGCGCCGCGGGCCCGAGCTCCCGTGCCAGCCCATCCACCAGCGTCTGCAGACCCCCATCGAAGGTGCACAGCGTGCCGCGCAGCTTCTCCGGGCTTCCCGCTGCCCCCGCAGGGAGCGCCTTGCGCTGCGCCTTCTGCGAGCGGATGGCTCCGAGAATGAGGCTGCGGTGCTCGCGCTCCAGCTTCGTCAGCTGCGGGAAGGTGGCGTCCACGCTCAGCGTCTCCATGTTCCCCGCGTAGATGCCCGTCTGTACCGCGTCCAGCAGCACTGCCGTCGCCGCCGGGCCCAGGTGCCGCCGCCCAAAGGCTGCCAGCGACTCGTCCACGCCCTCGGGAGCCCGGCCCGTGAAGAGCTCCGCCATCACCCTCAGGCGCGCTCCCAGCGGGAGGATGTCCGATTTCAGAAACGCTGGCGGAGAGGATGGCACCGGGCGCAGTCGGCCTCGCGTGTAGAGGTAGCGCGCTTTCGCCGCCGGATCCGCAGATCGGATCCGATCTTCCACGCCGACGCCCGCTGCCAGCTCGCGCGTCGCGGGCTCCCGATCGAGGAAGCTGTTGGGTCCTGTCTCGATGAGGAACCCGTCACGTTGCCTCGTTTCGATGTTGCCGCCGAGCCGAGAACTCGCTTCCAGTAGAAGCGCATCCTTGCCGCGAGAACGTAAGCAATGTGTCAGCGTGAGTCCGCTGATTCCTCCGCCGATAACAGCGATAACAGTCATTCCGTGACTCCTGGATCAGGGATTCCTTTGCTTCGTGTAGGTCCCTCGGGTCAAGAGTCCCATCGGTTGAAACTGCATCGAGCGAAGCGCCTAATGGATCCCATGCGCTACGCCATCTCAGGGGCCAGTCGCGGTATTGGCCTTGAATTTGTCCGACAACTCCTCGCTCGTGGCGACACCGTAGAAGCTGGGGCTCGTGTTCCCTCGGAGGCCCGGCAGCTGGCCTCCCTGGCGCGCGAAGCCGGTGCTCGCCTGCGCATTCACTCCCTCGACATCACCGACACCGACAGTGTGAAGGCCTTCGCCTCCCGGGTGGGCGAGGCGCCCGTCGACGTGTTGATCAACAACGCGGGCATCGGCGGGAAGTGGCATCCGCTGGTGGACATGGACTTCGAAGACATGAGCCAGGTGATGGAGACCAACGCCGTGGGTCCCATCCGCCTATCCTCCGCGCTGATTCCCTTTGTGCTCAAGGGAAACACCCGGAAGATCGTCCACCTGACGACTCACATGGCCTCGCTGGCGGACAACACGCCTGCGGGCGTCTATGGGATCGCCGGAGGCGCGTACGCGTACCGCATGTCCAAGGCCGCGCTCAATGCGGGCATGCGCACCATGGCCGTGGACTTCCGCGAGCAGGGGCTCATCACCGCCGTGCTCAGCCCCGGCTGGGTGCAGACGGACATGGGCGGCAAGATGGCGCCCACCCGCGTGGAGGACTCCGTCCAGGGGATGCTGCGCGTCATCGACGAGCTCACCCTCGTCAACAGCGGCCGCTTCTTCGACTATCAAGGCAAGGAGCTTCCCTGGTAGCCGGAGGGCTCGCGCCCGTGGCTCATGGGTAGAGGAACTCGGTGCTCCAGCCGTCCGCGTCGCGCTGGTAGACGATGCGCTCGTGCAGGCGGCTGGGGCGCGCGTGCCAGAACTCGATGCGCTCGGGGATGACCCGAAAGCCCGACCAGTGGGAAGGGCGGGGCACCGTCTTGCCCTCGTACTGACGGGTGAGCGCCTCCACCCGGGCCTCCAGCAGGTGGCGAGACGGCAGCGGCTGGCTCTGGAGGCTCGCCCAGGCGCCGATCTGGCTGCCTCGCGCCCGGCTCTGGAAGTACGCGTCCGCCTCCTCGGAGGAGACGGGCTCCACACGGCCCTCGATGCGCACCTGCCGCTCCAGCGGGGCCCAATAGAAGAGGAGCGCCGCGTTCGGGTGGGCCAGCAGCTCGCGCCCCTTGCGGCTCTCGAAGTTGGTGTAGAAGACGAAGCCGCGCGCGTCGAAGTCCTTGAGCAGCACCACCCGCGAGGACGGGTGGCCGTCGTCCCCCACCGTGGAGACGATCATCGCGTTGGGGTCCACGGGGATGGCCTTCTTCGCCTGCTCGAAGAGGATGGCGAAGTGCTCGATGGGATCCATGGGCAGTTCCATGAGGGGCACCCTAACATCCCCCCCGTCGAGGGAAGACCGTCCTGGCACCGCTTCGGAAGAAGGTTGACTCACAGGCTCCACACGGCATGGTTGGGGAATGAAGATTCTGTTCATCGCCTCGGAGGTCACCCCGTTCTCCAAGACGGGAGGCCTCGGGGACGTGGCCGGAGCGCTCCCGGCGGCGCTCGCCGAGCTGGGCCATGACGTCAAGGTCGTCACCCCGCGCTACGCGGACGTGAAGGACCCCCGGCTGACGCCCACGGGGCACTCGCTCCACGTGCGCTTCCCCTTTGGCGAGGAGACAGGGCCCATCCTCTCGGTGCGGCTGTCCGAGCGCCTCGAGGTGCTCTTCCTGGAGAATGAACGCTTCTTCGGCCGAAAAGGCATCTACGGGGATGCGCTCGGGGAGTTTGGCGATAACTACCGGCGCTACGCCTACCTGAGCGTGGGTGCGCTCCAGGCGGCCCAGCGGCTGCGCTTCATTCCGGACATCGTCCACGTCAACGACTGGCAGACGGGGCTGGTGCCGGTAGCGCTCAAGCGCGGCTTCCAGGCCTCTCCGCTGTCGCGCGCCCGCACGGTGATGACCATCCACAACCTGGCCTACCAGGGGCAGTTCAGGAAGGACATCATGGGCGAGCTGGGGCTGCCGTGGGACTTGTTCAACGCCCACGACGGTATCGAGTTCTACGACACGGTGAACTTCCTCAAGGCGGGCCTGACGTTCGCGGACGCCATCACCACCGTGTCGCCCACCTATGCCAAGGAGATCCAGACGCCGGAGGCGGGCTGCAACCTGGAAGGGTTGCTGCGCCGGCAGCATGGGCGGCTGGTGGGCATCCTCAACGGCATCGACACGCACGAGTGGGATCCGGCCCAGGACACCCTGATCCCGGCGCGCTACACCCCGGAGGAGATGACGGGGAAAGCGGCCTGCAAGCGGACCCTGCTGAAGGAGTCGGGGCTGGAGGAGACGGATGCGCCGGTGTTCGGCATCGTCAGCCGGTTGGCGTACCAGAAGGGCATCGACTTGCTGCTGGAGGTGATGCCGGTGGCGCTCCAGTCGGACATCCGCTTCGTGGCGATTGGCAGCGGCGAGGGGCAGTACGAGGAGGGCCTGCGGGCGCTCCAGGCGCGCTTCCCAAAGCAGGTGGGCGTCTACATCGGGTTCCACAAGGGGTTCTCACACCTGGTGGAGGCGGGGGCGGACTTCTTCCTGATGCCCAGCCGGTACGAGCCGTGTGGGCTGAATCAGATGTATTCTCTGAAGTATGGAACGGTGCCCATCGTCCGGGCCACGGGAGGGCTGGTGGACACGGTGGAGGGAGGGCTGGAGGGCAACGGCATCCTCTTCGAGGCCTTCCATCCGGCGGCGATGCTGGCGGCCATGCGGCGGGCGCAGGCGCTCTACGCGGATCCATCCCGGCTGGAAGGGTTCCGGCGCCGGGGCATGCAGCGGGATTTCTCCTGGACGTCCTCGGCACGGCGGTATGAAAGTCTCTTCACATCCCTGCTCAAGGAATAGTCGGGCGAGAGCAGGCACGTTAGGCTCCACATCGTGGCGGAAGCGCAGGAGTTAGGAGGGTACGAAGTCGTCGGCCGTCTCGCCGTGGGCGGAATGGCCGAGGTGTACCAAGCGCGCGCCAAGGCCACGACGCAGCGCTCCCCGGGAGAGCCCGAGGAGGTGGTGCTCAAGCGGCTGCATCCCTCGTTCCGGGCGGATGCGGCGTACGTGAAGTCCTTCGTGGATGAGGCGAAGCTCACGGTGCGCCTGCGCCACCCGAACATCGTCCGCACCTTCCGCCTGTTCAAGGCGGGCCAGGACTACCTGATGGTGCAGGAGCTGGTGAGCGGCCGGACCCTGGGGTTCATGCAGGGGCTGCTGCGGCAGGTGGGTACGTCCATGCCGCCCGAGGCCTCCTGCTACATCGCCTGGTGCGTGCTCAAGGCGCTGGACTACCTGCACCGCGCGAAGGTGGGGGAGAACGGGGCGAACATCATCCACCGGGACGTGAACCCCAACAACATCCTGCTGAGCGTGCAGGGGGATGTGAAGCTCACGGACTTCGGCGTGGCCGAGGTAGAGGGGATGATGCAGGGCGAGGCGGGCGCGATGCGCGGCACCATGGCGTACATGAGCCCGGAGCAGGTGCTGGGGCAGCCGGTGGACACGCGCACGGACCTGTACGCGGTGGGCATCATCCTCTGGGAGCTGTTCGCCAACCGGCGGCTGTATGGCGAGACGGGTGAGGCGGAGCTGGCGCTCAAGGTGAGGGACGCGCGGGTGCCGCTGCTGTCTTCGCTCAACCTGGGGCTGCCGGACTACTCGGTGCAGCTGGTGCGCAAGGCGCTCTTCGCGGACCGGGCGAAGCGGTTCCAGACGGCGGCGGAGTTCATCAAGGCGCTCGAGACCCTGGCGCAGCGCGCCGGGTGGCCGCTCACGGTGGAGGCGCTGCGGCCCCTGTTGGGAGGATGATGCGCGCCCTTGGGGTGGCCCTGGGCTTGGTGCTGGTGGCCGGGTGCCGTGGGGTGCCCTGGCAGCCCCACGCCTATGAGACAGCGGTGCGGGTGGAGGCGCTGGATGTGCGCTTTGCGCCGGATGGCTCGGGGTTGCTCACGCTGAAGCTCGAGGTGCGCAATCCCACCTCGGACCTGGCGTTGATCACCGGCGTGGACTTCGAGCTGGCGGTGGACGGGCGGAGGCTGGCCGTGGGGCTGCAGCAGGTGGAGGTGGGGCTGGGCGAGGATGGAGTGCCACGGGCGCTGGAGGTGTCCTTCCCGCTGGTGAGCCAAGGGACTGCGGGGGGCGTGTCCCATCTGCACCATCAGGTGCGGCTGAGCGGTGGGGTGTTGCTGCGCTATGGGCCCCGGACGGAGCGCCGGGCAACGTTCCTTGTGGAGCGCACGATGGAGCTGCCCTGGCTGCCACCTCCCGAGCCGATGCTGGAGTGAGACTGGATCAGGGCTTGGGTGCAGGCGGCGCGTCCGGGCGCCCGTCTCCGGAGGCCGCTTCGGCGCGCCCGTCTCCCTTGGTCTCCTTGGGAGAATTCGTCGATGGCTTGAGCTTGGCCACGCGCACTCGGTCGATACGCGCGCCTTCCTTCGCCGCCACGGTGAACTGCCAGCCGCCGTAGGTGAAGCGCTCGCCCACGTCCGGCAGGTGGCCCGCCAAGGACGACAGGAAGCCGCCCAGCGTGTCGAAGTCTCCCTCGGGCAGCTCGAAGCCGAAGCTCTGCGTGAACTGCTCCACCTCCATGGAGGCGTCCACCAGGAAGGTGCCGTCGGCCTGCTTCTCCACCTGCTTCTCCACCTCCTCGAACTCGTCGCCGATGTCGCCGACGATCTCCCGGAGGATGTCCTCCAGCGTCACCACCCCCATGAAGCCGCCGTACTCGTCCACCACCATCGCCATGTGGATGCGCTTCTTCTGCATCTCCCGCAGCAAGTCGCCAATCGGCTTCATCCACGGCACGAAGTTCGCCGGGCGAATCACATCCTGCAAGACGATCAGCTCCGGGTGCTGGAGCAGCGGAATCAGATCTCTCGCGTGCAGCACCCCGACGATGTGGTCCACGTCATCCCGGTACACGGGGATGCGCGAGTGGTTCTCTTCCGCCAGCAGCCGCAGCACCTCGGTGGGCGGCGTGGAGATGTCCACCGTGATGACGTCCGTGCGCGGCACCATCACGTCCCGGCAGCGCTTGTCGGACAGCTCGAAGATGGAGCGAATGAGCTGCGGCGCGCTCTTGTCCACCTCGTTGTTCGCCGCCTGCGCGGCCAGCAGCTTCTCCAGCTCCTCCAGGGGCGGAGGCGGAGGCTCGAAGCGCAGCGTGCGGCCGAACGTCTTTGCTACCAGATTGAGCACGCTCAACAGCACGCGCATCGGCCGGTAGAGGAGGAACACCAGCCCGGACACCAGCCACGACAGCCGCAGCGCCCAGCGATCCGGCCCCGCATTGGCCAGGCCGCGCATCGTTACTTCCATCAGGCTGGCCAGCACGCCCACGAAGAGCGCCCCCGCCGTCACCGTGGCCACCCGCAGCCACCCATCCTCCCCTTCGACCAGTTCGGTGAAGTTCAGCAGCCGCAGCGGCGTGAGGGTGGCAATCGCCGCAGCCAGGAAGCCGGAGAGCACGCTCCCCAGGCGCAGCGCCGTGGCAGCGGCCTCGCGCTCGGTCTTGTGGCGCAGCACCCGCTTCCCCGAGGCGCCGTTCGACTCCGCCAGCTCCTGGGCGCGCAGGTCAGAGGTGCCATAGAGCGCGGACTCGGCGGCAGCCACGAGCGCACGAAGGAAGCAGAGGGCCAAGCAGGTGGCCCACAGGGCCCAGGTAGGCATGGAGCCCCCTTCTTAACCTGTGCTAAGGGGTCACACCACTTTGGCGGAGGCCCGATGGCCGCACCTGTGTCCTTCTGGGCGGGGCGGGGAGCCGTCCTGCTCGCCACCCTCCTGCTTCTTCCCGCCAGCGCCCTCGCGTGGCCGGTGGACCTCGTCTTCTCCCTGGAGACCGGGACTGAACGGTTTCATAAGCTCTCCGCCGTCGAGTGGATCGAGGTGGAAGACCCCTCGGTCGCCACCGTGGAGGTGCTCCCGGGCAGCAATGAGCTGCTCGTCACCGGCCTGCGCCCCGGCCGCACCCTCCTGCTGCTCTATGCCGAGGGCAAGTTCGGCGTCTGGCGCCTGGCCGTGACCGCGAAGGGCGTCCGAGCAGCGCTTGAGACTGCGCCCGAGCAGCTGGCCGCCGCGAAGAAGGCCTGTCCCGGACTCCAGGTGAACGAGGGCACCGAGCGCTCGCTGGTTGCCACCGTGAAGGACTCGGCCTGCCGGAAGGCGCTCCTGGCCCTCTTCCAGACGGATGCCTGGCTGGGACGAGAGCTGGACCTCACCTTCGAGCTCCCCGTGCTCCAGGAGCAGCTCTCCCTCCTCAATACCGGCTTGAAGGAGCTGGGGCTGGAGGCCCGCTACAGCGGCGCGGGGCTCGTGCTCCAGGGGAAGGCCTCGCCTCAGAACCATCGGCGTGCGCTCTGGGAGCTGTTCCGCCAGTCCGTGGGCCGCGTCCCCTTGGAAGACCGCGTGCAGCTCGACGTGCCCGAGGTTGCGCCCGATGCGGGCACCGGGCCCGTGGACGCGGGCGTGGGCTTGACTCCCGAGACTCCCGAGAAGCCTGGGAAGCGCAAGCGCGGAGCTCCCACGAAGTGACCGGGGCGCTCGTTCTGCTCCTGCTGGCGCTCCTCCTCGGGGGGATGCTGTCCATCGTCGTCTACACGCTTCGGACCGGCATCTCCCCCATGCCCACCCTGGGTGCAGTCCGCCGGCAGCTGCTGCCTCTGGTGAAGCCCGAACAGGAGGGCACCATCCTCGAGCTCGGCGCGGGGTGGGGGACGCTGGCCTTCGCGCTCGCGGACCGCTGCCCTCGCGCGAAGGTGGTCGCCTACGAGCTGTCCCCGCTGCCCTGGGCCTTTTGCTGGTTGCGGCAGCGCCTCTCTCCACGCCCCAACCTCGAGCTGCGGCGGCAGGACTTCTTCCGCGCCTCGTTCTCGGGCGCGTCGCTCGTCGTCTGCTACCTCTTTCCTGGTGCCATGGCGCAGCTCGCGCCCAAGCTGCTCGCGGAGCTGGCGCCTCGCACCCCCATCCTCAGCCACACCTTCGCGCTCCGAGGATGGACTCCCGTGCGCACCCTTCAGGTGGAGGACCTGTACCGCACCCGCATCTACCTCTATGAGGCCGGCTCCCCCTGAGCGGGGCTGACGGTCCACGGACCGCGGCGGGTGGGCTCCTCCAGCGCCCGAGCCAGCGCCGTGAGGAAGCGGCGGCGAGGCCAGTGCTCCGCGCCGAACCGGGCCAGGTGCTCGGTCTCCACCTGGCAGTCCACGAAGTGGAAACCCCACTCGTGGAAGCGCTCCACCGCCGTGACGAAGGCCACCTTCGAGGCATCCGGCCCTCGCGCGAACATGCTCTCGCCAAAGAAGGCCGCGCCCAGCGACACCCCGTAGAGGCCTCCCATCAGCTTGCCGTCCTGCCAGGACTCAATCGAGTGCGCGAAGCCCAGCCGGTGCAGCGTGGTGTACGCGTCGCGCATGTCGTCCGTGATCCACGTGCCGTTCTGCCCCGGCCGAGGCGCCTCCGAGCACGCGGCAATGACGTCCGCGAACGCCGTGTCGTAGCGCACCTCATAGGTGCCCGCCTTGAGCGTCTTGCGCAGGCTGCGGCCCACGTGGAGCTTGGCCGGCTCCAGCACGAAGCGCGGATCCGGCGAGTGCCACATCAGCGGCTGTCCCTCGGACGGCCAGGGGAAGATGCCGCGCGAGTACGCCGCCAGCAGGCGCTCCGGCCGCAGATCCCCTCCCACCGCGACCACACCGCTGCGGTGGGCCTTCTCGGGCGGAGGAAAGGCCTCCGGATCATCGGGATCGAGCAGGTAGATCGGCACGGCGACAGCCTACCGGGAGCCGGGCCCTACTTGGAGACGTTGAGCTTCACGTTCCCGTCGAGCGAGTAGGGCACCTTCAACAGAGGGCCCGCCAGCTCGCCCTGCAGCGTGTAGGGCAGCACGCCCTTGGAGATGAGCGCCTTCACGTCCGGGCCCCACGTCTCGGACGTCACCGAGGCCTCCAGCGGGTACACGCCCGTGGCGGATGCATCCACCGTGTCCGCCTTCGCCAGCGTACCCTCGCCGAGCTGCTTGCCCCCCACCCGCAGCGTGTAGTTCACCTGGTCCAGCCGCAGCGGGAAGGGGTTGGGGTTCTTCACGCCTACACGGAAGGTCATGTTCACCTCCGTGTTCGAGTAGCGCGCCGCGTCCAGGCTCTCGATGCTCACCTGTGGCAGCCGCGGCACGCGCACCGCCCGCGAGGCGGCGAACGGCAGCGTCTGCACGTCCTGCCCCGAGCGCACCGTGAGTGTTCCGCGCAAGGCCAACAGCATGGTCCCACCCTTGTCGCTCAGCGCCTTCAGGTCCTCCGGGCCGCGCACGTACGGAGCGCGCTCCTGGAAGGAGAAAGCGGTGGGCTGGTTCGCCGTCAGCGGCACGTTCAGCGCGGCCGAGCCCGTCTTCACCACCTGCCCCTCGGAGACGAGCTCATAATCCGCTTTCTCCAGGACCCCGGGCACGGGGCTCACCACCTGGCCGGCGTAGCTCACCGTGGCCTCCGTGAGGTTCTGCGACGGCACGGTGGCTTCCTGGAGCGCCAGGGTTGGCGGGCTGGAGGGCTTGGAAGGCGCCGAGGCACACCCGAGCCACAGGGCGGCCAGCGCGGAGACGAAGGTCTGGGAAAGGGCAGTGGGCTTCACAGGACAACATTGTGGGCACCTCACCGGCTGCTCCCAAGGGGTTTTCCGCTAGAGTGTCCACCACTCGTGGCCCCACGCCGCCCCAACTTCAACAAGGCGCTCCGCGCCCTCATCCGCGACATCGCCGCCCAGATGCCGGAGTTCGGCCACGTGAAGGCCAGCCGCGTCCTCGTCGTCGCTGGCGAAGCCCGCCGCACCTCCCGAGGCACCGTGAAGCCCTTGTGCTTCCGCGGGGGCAAGAGCATCGACCGCACCGGCCGCCGCAAGCCCATCGTCCGCATCCGCGGCCGGCGGATGCTCTACTGCATCACCCTGCGCCCCCTCTTCTTCCGGGGCTCCACTGCCCGCGCCCGTATCGAGACGGTCATCCACGAGCTGTTCCACTGCTCGCGCCGCTTCGACGGCACGCTGCACTCGGGGCGGCGGCATGACGTGCTCGGCCGCGACTTCGCCCGGCGCCTGCGCCCCATCGTGCGGCGCTACCTCAAGGTGTGTCCCCGCGAGCTGAAGGCCGCCTTCGCCTACCGCGGCGAGGTGCGCGTGCTGCAGTGGCTGGAGCGTCCCGGCCACGCGTACATCCCTGGCGCCTCTCGCGTGCGCGTGCGCAAGGTCTACACCGAGGACCAGCTCTTCTACGGCATCGCCCGCATGGTGACGCCCAAGCCCCGTGCGCCCCGCGAGGCGGGCCCTCGCCCCCCGAAGATCCACTGAACACACAAGCGGCTGGGTGATCATCGCCCCAGTCATGCGAATCCCTCTTGAAAAGTGAGACCGTTCGCCGCACGCGCCGCCGTATTTCTCCACCAGCCTCAAGACTTTACGCTGGAGGTGAAGGCTCCAGGCCGCGCGTGGATTGGAGATCCAGCGTTGTGGCGATGGAGCGTTCGGCATGCTCCGATCCTTGGCAATCTGCTGGTGTCCGTGGGGTAGGAGAACGGTTTGTCATCGCTGAGCGCCCCCATCCGCTTTCTCATCTACCCCGCGATAGGAGAGATCCGGGAGCACGTCCGGGTGGAGTTCTTCGGCCGGCTGCTCTCGCAGCGCGCCGGGCGCCCCATCGTGGTGGAGCTGGCGCGCACCTACGAGATGGTGGAGCAGGAGCTGGCCGCAGGCCGCGTGGACATGGCCTGGGGCACCGCCGAGCAGTGCAATGCTTTCGAGCCCCAGTCCCACGCCGTGCTGCGCGCCGTGCGCTCCGGGCGCTGGCAGTACCACGCCGCCCTCATCTGCCGGTGGGACCGGCCCGTCACGTTGAAGACGCTGCAGGGCACTCGCGCCGCGTGGGTGGCTCCGCTGTCCACCGGCGGCTACCTGCTGGCCAAGCGCCACCTGGAGTCCCAGGGGCTGAATCCCGACACGCTCTTCGCCGAGCAGCGCTTCGTGGGCAGCTACCGCAACGCGCTGCTCGCCGTCCTCAAGGGCCAGGCCGAGGTCGCTTCCCTGTTCACCACGCACCCCGATGAAGTGACGGTGCGCGCGGGGCTGGCCCAGCGCGTGGGTGCCTCCGAGCACCGGCTCACGCCCTTCACTTTCACCGAGCCCACCCTCTCGGATGGGATCATCCTCACCCGCCGGCTGTCCAAGGCGGATGCCGACGCCATGGCCTCCGCCCTCACCTCGATGACCGCCGATGGCCGGGGCATGGCGCCGCTGCTCGGCCTGTTCGAGATCGACGGCTTCGCCCTGGCGCCCGAGGCCCAGGGCCAGCGGCTTCCCGCCTCGCCCATCCGGCGCGCCGAGTACCTCGCAGTGGAGCTGGATCACGAGGAGAAGAGCCTGAGCGTGTGCTCCTCTCCGGGGCTCGTCTTCGGCCAGGACGTGCGTGGCAAGGAGGGCCAGACGCTGACGGATGTGCTGCCCCCTGAAGCAGGGGCACCCCTGGAGGCGCTCGCCCGCGCCGCGCGGCACCACGGCATCGGCGGCCGCGCCGAGTACCGCCTCGAGGTGGACGGGCAGATGCGGCTCTACGCCGCCGAGGCCACCCCTCAGCCAGCGCCCCCCGGCCAGCCCTCGCCCGGCACTGCCCTGCTGGTGCGCGACATCACCGAGCAGCACTCCTTGGAGACGGAGCTCTATCGCCTGGCCTCCTTCCCACTCCTTCATCCCGAGCCGATGCTGGAGCTCGGGCAGGATGGAGCGCTGCACTACGCGAACCCGGCCGCGCACACCGCGTTCCCGGATCTGCTGGTGCTCGGCTCACGCCACCCGCTGGTGTCGGCCGCGCTCGCCGCGCTGAAGAAGGGCGAGGACTCCACGGGGCCCCTGGTGGTGGAGATCTCCCACCACCACTGGGAGCTGGCGATCTCCTCGCTGCAGGAGGCGGGCGTCATCCGCGTGTTTGCCAAGAACGTCACCACGCGCAAGCTGATGGAGACGCGCCTGCTCCACGCCGACCGCATGGCCGCCCTGGGCTCGCTCGCCGCGCGCGTGGGCCACGAGATGAACAACCCGCTCGCCTACCTGATGGCCAACCTCTCCTTCGCGCGCGAGGAGATCACCCGGCTCCGGCAGGCGCTGCGCGTCCAAAAGAACGACAAGCTGCTGGACGAGTTCGACGAGGTGCTCGAGGCGCTCGGCGAGTCCCGGGAGGGCGCGGAGCGGCTGCGCCTCATCGTTCATGATCTCCACCTGCTGGTGCGCGAGCCGCCCACGCACCGGGCCTGGGTGAACGTGCACCAGGTGCTGGAGGACGCCTTGCAGGCGCTGCGCAACGAACTGCGCCACCGCGCCCGGCTGGAGAAGGACTTCCAGCCCGTGCCGCTGGTGGAGGCGGACGAGGCCCGGCTGGGGCAGGTGTTCCTCAACCTGATGCTCAACGCCGTGCAGGCCATGTCCGATCGGGACGCGGCGCGCAACGTGCTGCGCGTGGCCACCCGCACCAGTCCGGCGGGAGAGGTGGTGGTGGAGATCCAGGACACCGGCGAGGGGATGAAGCCCGAGGTGATGGCGCGCCTCTTCGAGCCCTTCTTCACCACGCGCGCCAACAGCATGGGCATGGGGCTGTCCGTGAGCCACGCCATCGTCACCAGCCTGGGCGGCAACCTGCGCGTGGAGAGCCAGCCCGGCGTGGGGACCCACGTCACCGTCATCCTGCCCGTGCAGTAGCGAGCGCCCTGGAGGGCAGCCCCTCAGTGCGCGGTCGCGTGCGTGGGCTTGGGGGTCCAGCCAGGAGCCGGCCCCGGGCGCAGCTTGCCGAGGACTCCCGGCTCGCTGGGACGGGGGCGGTAGTTCTGCCGCAGGAAGATCCGGGCCCGGTCCTGCGGCGAGCCGTAGTGCAGATCGATACGGCGCGCCGCCTTCGCCCACTCCTTCATGGTCCGCACCGGCCGCAGCGTCTCCGCCAGGAACGGGTCCAGGTGCCGCGCCAGCGCGCGCTCCCACAGCACCTGCGGAGGCTCCTCCAAGAGGTTGCCGACGGTGCCCTCGTAGATGGGCATGCCGCGCACCGCCCCGTCCGGCTCTACGTGCATCAGGCTGCGCAAGGCCCGGCCGCTGGCGATGTGGTCCGGGTGCATCTGCAGGACGAGCCCGTCCAGGGTGGTGACCCGCACCGAAGAGGGGGCCAGCGTCTGCAGGTAGCGTGTGAAGCCCTGCGAGCCCAGCAGCCACAGCTGATCATCTGTCAGCAGCTCGTGGTCCGCGAAGCCCGGCCGATTGGCCAGCCCAGAAGGCACCGCCGCGCCCATCGTCAGGAACCGCATCTCTGGGAACCGGGGGGCAATCGCCGTGCAGAACTCCTCCAGCTGGTGGAAGTTGCTGCGCACCACCACGCAATCGATCCCGAAGTTCAGGCCCCGCTCACCGCGCTGCCGCTGCTCGCGCACCGCGTCATTCAGCAGCCCGAGCGCCTTCATGGCCCGCTGGAAAGCGCCCGGCTTGCTGCGCACCGTGTCGTGCACCTTCGCCGTCGTCCCATCCACGCTCACGTTCACCTGAGAGAAGACGCGCAGGATGTCCGGCACCATCCGCTCGTCCAACAGCCAACCGCTCGTATAGAGGATGACCGCGATGCCCGCCTGGGCGATTCGCTCGGCGACCGGGAAGAGCCCTTTGACGAGCAGCGGCTCGCCCCCGCTGAACTGCACCGTCCGCGGCTTGAGCGCGATGAGCGCATCCGCTACCCGGTACATCTCCTCCAGGCTCAGCTGACGCGAAGCCCGCCGACCGGACTCGGAGTAACAGTGGGTACACCGCAGCGGGCAGGCGTACGTCACATCCCAATTGATGGCCCAGGGTCGCTCGAGTGCACTCATCAAAAAGTTACTTTGAAGGAAAAACGTGATTATTACAAAAGATTTGAGGGCTGCTGGAAAGCTTGTTTTCCATGTATCGGCCTGTTTCCATGGATTCGCCTCCGGGGCCGCCGGATGTGGTGACGTGAACTCCCGAGGAGTGCAACCCTGCAGGCGGCGCTGCTCCTAGAAGTGTTAACATCGAGACAAAATGCCCGACCCGGTTTCCTCCGCGGAGCCCTCGGCTCAGGACGCCCCGAGAGCTCCGGCGTGTGTGCTGATTGTCGATGACGACACCGCGAGCCGCAGCACGGTGGCGGCCCTGTTATCGCCCCTGAGATACCGGCTGCGCTTCGCCGCGAGCGGCGAGGAGGCCCTGGCGTCCGTGGAGGAGGAGATCCCGGACCTGGTGCTGATGGACGTGATGATGCCGGGGCTGGATGGCTTCGAGGTCTGCCGCCGCATGCGCGCGCTGCTGCAGGAGGTCTCCATCCCCATCGTGCTCGTCACCGCGCTGGATGCGCGCAAGGACATCGTCCGAGGGCTGGAGGCGGGCGCGGACGACTTCCTTCCCAAGCCGGTGCACGGCGCCGAGCTGCGGGCGCGGGTCCGCAACCTGCTCAAGGTGCGTGCCTACTACCAGCTGCTCGCCACGCAGCGCGATAGCGCGCTCGCCACGGTGGACGTGCTGCGTCAGCAGGTGCTGCAGGCGGATCGGCTGGCCACGCTGGGCACCTTCGCCGCGGGCGTCAGCCACGAGCTGAACAACATCGCCCAGGTGCTGCGCAGCGCTCTCGAGTCCCCGTTCGCGCCTCGGGATGGCAGCGCGGAGGCGCGGGCGGATGTCCAATCCAACCGGGAGGCGCTCACGCACGTGTCGAACCACCTCACCGAGCTGGCTCGCACCATCCTGCGCATCGCGCGTCCCACGGGCGCGGAGCTCCAGGAAGCCGATCTGTGCCAGACGCTCCGGGAGGTGCGCGACATGCTGCGCCTCACGGGCCGCACCCGGCATGCGCAGGTGGTCCTCGTCCTGCCGCAGCAGCCGTGCCGCATCCGCGCAAACCCCGTGCACGCCCAGCAGGTGTTCCTCAACCTGATCAGCAACGCCGCCGACGCCGTGGTGGACGCGCCTTCTCCGTTCATCGAGGCCGGTGTCCAGGCCGGTCCCGAGGGACGGCTCGAGGCCTGGGTGCGGGACAACGGCCCCGGTATTCCCTCCGAGCTGCGCACCCGCATCTTCGAGCCCTTCTTCACGACCAAGCCCGTTGGCGCTGGGACTGGGCTGGGGCTGCCGGTCGTCAAACAGATCGTCGAGTCCTGGGGAGGGAAGATCCACGTCCAGGAGTCCATCGGACGCGGCACGCGGATGGTGATCGATCTGCCCGTGGCTCCGGCCTCCGCTTCGCCCCGGGCCTCCCCATGAGCGAGACGCCTTCTGACCTGAGCGAGCGTCAGCGCATCGAGCAGCTCCTCCACGAGACGCTCCAGCGGCTGGAGCTGGCCGTGGGGGCGGGGCATCTGGGCCTGTGGGATTGGAAGGTGCTCGAGAACACCGTCTACTTCTCATCCACCTGGAAGGCCCAGCTCGGCTACGCCGATCACGAGCTGTCCAACTCCTTCGACACGTGGCGGAACCTGCTGCACCCCGAGGAGCGCGAGAGTATCCCGTCCTCGGTGATGCGGCACGTGCAGGATCCTTCGTGCAGCGATCGCTTCGTGCACGAGTTCCGCATGCTCGCGAAGGATGGCACGTGGCGGTGGATCGCCGGCTATGGGCTGGTGGTGCGGGGCGAGAACGGCCAGGGCGTCCGCCTCACCGGCTACCACGTGGACATCACCGGGCAGAAGGCGCGCGAGGCGGAGCAGGAGCGGCTGCAGGAGGAGCTGCGCCGGACGAACGCGCATCTGGAGCGCCTGGCGAAGATGAAGGACGAGTTCTTCGCCAACATGAGCCACGAGCTGCGCACGCCGCTCAACGCGGTGCTGGGCCAGGCCGAGGCCTTGGAGGAGGGCATCTTCGGTCCCGTCACGCCCGAGCAGCGCTCCGCGCTGAAGACCATCGAGGAGAGCGGCAGGCACCTGCTGTCGCTCATCAACGACGTGCTCGACATCACCAAGAGCAGCGTGGGGCACCTGGAGCTGGAGTTCGGCCACGTGCCGGTGGAGGAGGTGTGCCAGGAGAGCCTGCGGCTGGTGCGGGAGCAAGCGCGCCGCCGGGGCATCACCGTCTGCTATGCGAGCGACGGCGCGGTGCCGAGCGTCTGGGCGGACCGGCGGCGGCTGAGGCAGGTGCTCATCAACCTGCTCAGCAACGCGAAGAAGTTCACGCCCCAGGGAGGACAGGTGGGGTTGTTGGTGCAGGCGGGCCCAGACGGTACGGTGGCCTTCACGGTCTGGGACACGGGGCGGGGCATCCCGGAGGAGGACCGGGCGCGCATCTTCGAGCCCTTCGTTCAGCTCGACTCAGGGCTGGACCGGTGCCAGGAGGGTTCGGGGCTGGGACTGGCGCTGGTGCGCCGCCTGGTGGCGCTGCACCAGGGCCGGGTGGAACTGGAGAGCGAGGTAGGGAAGGGCAGCCGCTTCACGGTTGTGCTGCCGCGGCAGCACGGCTCCCTGGCGCCGCGCTGACGGAGGCGCCTGGGTCCGGAGAGGACGGGCTGGAGGGTTTGTCGGTGTCCCCGGTAGCGCTCAAGGCCTTGCGCACAGCGCTCACCCGGGAGATCCACGACGGGTGAATGGGCGAGGGCTCCGCCAAGAGCGAGGGTTGGTGCTGCCCCTGGCGGAGGAGCTCCTCGGTGAGTGCGGGCAGGGCACGCCATGGCGTCTGCGGCTTCAGGTGGTGCGCCAGGTGGTAGCCCGCGTTGAAGAAGTAGCGGTTGTAGAAAGGCGAGGCGGACGTCACCGCCAATGCCTTGCGGTCCGTGGAGTCCGAGCCCACGTGCGCCGCGAGGTTCAGGTAGTGGATGCACGTCTGGCCTACGAGGAGCATGGCGAACAGGGAGGCTCCGAGCGACGGCTGCCACGCGAGCAGCGCCAGCAGCGTCCCATCCACCACCGCGAAGTCCAGCATCAGCTCCAGCTTCTGGCCGCGCGTCTTGCAGGCCTTCCACACGTCGCCCACCACCGTCCACGGCCAGAACCACGGCGTGAGCGCCCAGCGTACGCAGTAGTGCAGCGCGCCCTCGCCCGGCCGGGGACGGCCCCAGTCCCCCGGGCCGTCGTTGTATTTATGGTGGTTGAAGTGGTGGCTGTAATAGCCGCGGTACGCAAAGCCACACGCGAGCCCCAGCGTGCGGGACACCAGCCACTTGAGCAGCCGTGGCTTCGCGATGGGCACGTGCATGTGATTGTGCAGCACCGCGTAGTTCCAGAACATCACCGCCCACCCCAACCCCATGGCTCCCAGGCGGACCCCCGCGGACCAGGAGGCCCAGTTCGTCAGCACTGCCGCGAACCACGCGCCCCAGAGCGCGTGCACCGCGAGGTTTGGGACATCCAGCCGGGGGCCGTGAGTTTCGGGCGTGGGCATAATTTTCCTGCTTAGTCCGGTATTCCCGGATCCCAGTGTAGCCGAAGCGCCCGTGGGGTTCCCCGGAGGAATCACGCGCGCTGACGCTTTTTCACGACGCACCGGGTCGGACTTTTTTGTCCTGACGTCCTGGGCTCACGTGTCGAGCCGCCCGGGGCGCCAACGCCCACCGTCCCCCCCTCGCACGGTGTGCCTCGAAGGCGCGGCGTGCAAGCCTCCCTCGGGAACAAATCGCTGCCCACGTGGCGTGAAATGGGGAGGAGGATAGAAGGGCCCTGTTTGTGCGAGGAGCCGTGGTGGAGCCTGTCGTCCTCATGTTGGTGTTGTTGTCCGCGTTCTTTCACGCGCTGTGGAACGCGCTGCTCAAGCGGCACGAGGATCCCGAGGCGGGCGTGGTAGGCGTCATCACCGTGGACGTGGTGCTGGGTGCGCTGTGGGCGCTGGGGCTGCGCGGCGAGGCGTTCCCCACGCGGGCGGGGTGGCTGTGGGGGCTGAGCGCGGGCGTGTGTGAAGGCCTGTACCTGTTCTCGCTCGCGCGTTCGCTGAGCAACGCTCCTCTTGGACTCGCGTACACGGTGGCGCGCGGCGGAGCGCTGCTGCTGGTGTGGCCGGTGTCCGTGCTGTGGCTGGGCGAGGCCCTCACGTCACTCACCGTGGCGGGCGCGCTCGTGCTGTCGGCGGGGCTGGGGGTGACGGGGCTGGTGCGGCCCTCGGGCCCGTCCTCGCGCGGTGTGGTGTGGGCGGCCGCGAGCGCGGTGTGCATTGCCGGCTACCACGTGTCCTATAAGCAGGCGCTCGGCACGGGGGCTCAGCCTCCAGCGCTGTTCGCGCTCGGGCTGGGGGTGGCACTGCCCATGTTGCTGTTCATGCATTCCAGCCGCGAGAAGCGGGCCGCGGTGCTCCGGCAGGTGCGGCTCAGTCCGTGGCTGATGCTGGCGACGGGGACGGTGAGCACGCTGTCCTTCGCGCTGCTGCTCACGGCGCTCGCCGGTGGAGGCGCGGGGGCGGTGCTGACGCTGCGCAACACGTCCATCGCGTTTGCCCTGGGGCTCGCGATGCTCCAGGGCGAGCGCCCTGGGCGGCGTCAGCTCTCCGGGGCGGTGCTGGTGATGGCGGGGGCGGTGCTGCTGGGCTGGCCCGCGTAACTCAGGGCTTCGGCGAGGCCGCCACGTTTCCGCCCAGCCGCTTGAGGGCGGCCTTCGCGTCCTCGTGGTTGGACTGGAGCTCCACGGTCTTGGCGTACTCCGCCTTCGCCTCGTCCGTGCGCTTGGCGGCCTCGAGCAACTGCCCGAGCGCGTTGTGCGGCTCGGCGAAGTTCGGATCCACCTGGGCCGCGGCGCGGAAGGACTGCTCGGCCTCCTTCGCCTTGCCGAGCCGGTACAGCGCCTGGCCCGTGTAGAGCAGTGCCATGGGGTGGCGCGGCTCGATGGCCAGCACGTTCCCCAGCTCTCGCACCGCCTTGTCCGTGTCGCCGCCGCGCAGGTAGAGCTGACCCAGCTCCGCCCGGGCGTCGAGCTGTGCCGGGTCGCGCTTCACGGCCTGCTCCAGAAGCTCCAGTGCCTTGTCCGGGCGCCCGAGGCGCGAGTGCATGATACCCAGCCGCGCCAGCGCGCCCGAGTCCGCGGTGTCGCCGTCTTTCGCCTTGAGCAGCTCCTCCACCTCCACGTAGCGGCCCATGGCGAGGTACAGGTCCGCCAGCTCCAGCTTCGCGGTGCGATGGCCGGGCTCTTCCTTGAGGATGGACTCCAGGAGCGGCTGGGCCTTGGCGCCCACGCGCTTGCGCGCATACGCATTCGCCAGCGCCAGGCGCAGCTCCGTCGTCGGCGAGAGCGACACGCCCTCCTCGTACTGGGCGATGGCGCCGTCCAGGTCTCCCTTGGCCTTGAGCGCATCGCCGTAGGCCTCGCGAGCGCTGGCGTCCTTGGGGAAGTCATCCACCACCTTCTTTAGCGTGGCCACCGCGTCGTCCACCTTGCCCTGCGCGAGGTACGCGCGGGCCAGGCCCTGGTAGGCCTCGGTGGTCTTCTTGCCGTCCTCGGCGCTGGCCTCGATGGCCTTCTTGAAGGCCTCCACCGCGCGGTCCTTCTTGCCCTGCTGCAGATAGAGGTGGCCCAGCTGCGTGTACGGGCCGCTGGAGCGCCGCGGCTCCAGCGTGAGCGCCTTCTCGAAGGACTTCGTTGCCAGCACCTGCTCGCCGAGCCAGAAGTACGCCAGGCCCAGGTTGAAGTGCGCCTCCGCGTACTTGGGGTCCGCGGCGATGGCCTTCTTGAAAGCCTCGGTGGCCTTCTGGTGCTGGCCGAGCCCGTCGTACACCACACCCATGTTGTTGTGCGCCAGGGCGTGCTTCGGGTTGATCTTCAGCGCGTCCTGGTACTTGGACATGGCCTCGGGGAGGTTGTTCTCCCGCATCAGCAGCACGCCCAGGTTGTAGTGAGCCTCGGCGTCATTCGGCGCGAGCTGGATGGCTTCCTTCATCGTCTCCTTGGCCTCGCCCAGCAGGCCCTTGTCGGCCTGGGCCTTGGCCATGTTCACCCGAGCCACCGTGAGCTTCGGATCCAGCTTGAGCGCATCCTCGTAGGCAGCGAGGGCGTCCTCGGTGCGGCCCGCGCGCTGGAGCGCCTCGCCCAGGTTGAACTGCAGCTCCGCGTCCTTCGGAGACAGCTCGGCGGCCACCGAGTACTGGCTGATGGCCACGTCATTCTCCTCCAGCACCCGGGCCAGCAGGCCGCGCTCGGCCCGCAGCGTGGACTCCTCCGGATACATGGCGATGGAGCCGTCCAGCAGCGTGCGTGCCTCCTCCGTGTCGCCGGACAGGCGCAGCGCCCGAGCCAGCGCCACGCGGGCGGCGATGACTTCGGGGGCCTTCTCCAGCAGCTTCTTCAGCGGTGGAGCGGCCTTCTTCGGCTGGCCCTGGTTGAGGAACGCCACGCCCAGCTTGTAGAGCGCGTCCACATCCGGTGGCAGCGCCTGGGCCTCGGTGGCCGGAGCCTCCGGGGCAGAGGTGGCCGGCGCCGGAGTCTGCGCCGTGAAGAGCTGGAGGACGAGGACGCCGGCTCGAATCATCACAGGTTCTCCACGTAAGGACTGGTTCGCGCGTCAAAGGTCTTCTTGGCCAGCGCCGCTTTCTTCGCCTCCCACGCCTCGCGCGCCGCCTTCTCGTCCGCGGTGTTGGCGCCGAGCCCCGCCCGCTCCTCCTTCACCTCGGCCTCGCACTCGCTCACCTGGGACTCGAACTCCTTGGGGTCCAGCCCCTCGCTGCCTGCCACCTTGGCCTTGCGGGCGGCCGTCACTCGGGACAGCTCGAAGCGGGCGACGGCGCACTGCTTGGCCAGCTCCTCCACCTCCAGCTTGGCCACGTTCAGGCGCTGACGGGAGCGCAGGTACTCCACGCGGGCTTCGGCCTCCTCGATGGTGAGCTGGGCCACCTCTTTGGACACGGTGTCCTCGGCGCGATCCAGCTCGGACTCGGCGGCCTGGGCGCGCGAGCGGGCGCGGCGGATGTTGTCGCGGGCGCGGACAATCTCGCTGCTGGCCTCGTCCACCTTGTCGTAGGCGAGCGCGAGAGCATTCTCGGCCTCGAGCAGCTCGATGCGGGTCTCGTACGGGAGATTCTTCTCCATCTCGTCTGGCAGGCGCATGCCATAGCGCGAGCCACACGCGGCGAGCAGCGGCAGGGTGAGCAGGACGATGCGCTTCATGAACATGGCGTTTTCGGGTCCACGTTGGGAACGGTGGCCTGGAAGTGGCCGAACACGGTGCGGCCGGAGTAGACGTCGGTGCCGTTGACGAAGGTGACGTGGAAGTCGCCCTTGATCTTGGCGCAAGGGGTGAAGCCTTCGAGGGCCTTGTCGACGGTGAGCCCGCCCCGGAGCATGCGAGGGAAGTCGCGCGAGGGCTCGTCGGGCATGCTGCGGCTGAGCGCGCCGCGCTGGGCGGAGTCCGGCTCGGTGCCCATCAGCTCGGCCAGGTCGATCTTCACGCCCGGCGTGAGCTGCAGGTCGTCGAGCCGCGCGGCCACCTTGAAGACGATGCCCTCAGGGGGCGGGCTGTCCTCGGGGAGGGGCTCTGCGCCTGGGGCAGGCTCCAGCTGATCGATGAAGCTGATGGAGACTTCGTCGGAGGTGGCGGCCGCCCGGGCGATGTCGTAGCGCAGGTCCAGCAGCGGGGTGACGCTGCCCTCCAGGTGCGGACCCTGGCCGCACCCGGTGAGCAGGCCCCCCAGGAGCAGGGCCGGCAGTATGCGCGGGCTCACTTGCACGCCTTCCACCCCGTGTCCACGTCGGTGCCGCCGAGCGAGTTCACATCCTTGAGCACGGACAGCTCGCGCCGGGCGCCCTCGACATCGCCGAAGCGGCAGCGCAGGGCGGCGACGTTGAGGCGGGCCTTGCTGTACGTGGGGTCCGCCTCGAGCGCCTTGGCGTACGCGGCGTGAGCGCCCATCGCATCGCCCTGGTTGAGCAGTGCCCAGCCCAGCGCGTTGTGCGAGACGGCGCGCGTGTCCTGCAGCTCGGTGACGCGGCCGAAGGTGAGCTGGGCCAGGCCGTACTGCTTGTTCTCCAGGTACGCCATGCCCAGGGCCTCGAGCGCCTCGGCGGTGAGCGTGGCCTCGGCTTTCTTGCGGACCTCCTCGAGGGCCTGGCTGCGCGTGGGCGTGCCGGGGGTGGGCACGGGCAGCGCGGCCGTGTCGCTCCGGCTGCGGCAGCCCACCACGGCGGCGCTGAACACGTCGAGCTGCTCGGCGCGAGCGAGGCAGACCTTGAAGGCCTCGTCCGCGCGCTGGCGCAGCGGAGCCACTTGCTCCTTCACCGCCTGCTGGAAGGCCTTCACCTCGGCGGCCGAGGCTCCAGCGGGGGCGGGCGTGGCGTCCACCACGCTGGCGAGGTGCTCATACGACAGGGCCAGCTTCCACAGCGAGGCCACGGCCCACTCCGGGTAGCCGAGCGAGGCGGCCTGCGTGTAGATGCCCTCCATGCTCTGCAGGGCGGATACCTTCTCCTCGACCTTGTCGGCGGGCAGGGCCTTGTAGCTGCGGTAGAGAATCTCTCCGAGGAACCAAAGGCCCTTGGCGGCTTCTTCCGTCTGCCCATCCGGCCCCTGCACCGCGGTGGTGAGGGTGGCGATGAGCTTCTCGGGCGAGTCGTTCGGAGCGGTGGTGGCCTGCACCTCGGCGATGACGGCGGCGGCACCGGTGCTCGTCTTGTTCAGCGCCAGGGCGCTCTCGGCGGCGCGGCGGGCGGCGGCGTAGTCCTTCTGTTTCAGGCGGGCCTCGGCCAGCAGCACCAGCACTTCGCCCTTGCGGGCCCCCGCCACCTCGGCGGCCGTCTCCAGGCTGCGAGAGGCCTCCTTGTAGTCACCCATGGCCAGGCGCAGGCGCGCGGCGGACAGGTAGCCATCCAGGCCCACCGCGTCCGCGCCGAGCTTCTGGCCTACCTTCTCGAACCAGTCGGCGGCCTCGGTGAAGGAGCCGGCCTCGGCGGAGTAGCGGCCCAGCGTCAGCAGCACGTCCGAGAGGTACTGGCTCTTGGGGTAGTCGGCGGACAGCTTGTTGGCCAGCTCGCGCGCGCGGATCAGGTCGCGCTTCTCACGCGCGGCGGTGAAGGCGCCATAGAGGGCCTTCTCGCCGATCTCCGAGTTCTTGTTCTCGTCAGCCACCTTGAGCAGGCCCTGGATGACGTCGCCTGTCTCCTCGGCGCTCTTGAGGGCCAGCTCGTCCAGCGCCTCGGCCTTGCTCTGCGCCAGAATCTTCCGGACGTCGTCCTGGAACTTGGCGGGCAGCGGCGTGCCGAGGAACTTCTTGCCCGTCTCCTCCATGCCCTTGAAGTCGTTGAGCTGGCGGAGGCTGTCGAGCGCGAGGTTACCGGCGACGCTGGCGTCCTTGTGCTGCGGGTGGGCCAGGGCGAAGGCGGTGAAGAGCTCGGCGGCCTTCGGGTACTCGCCGTCCTCGTAGTAGGCGCGGGCGATGTTGAACTTCACCTCGAGCAGGTTGGGGCTCTGGGGGAAGCGGGTGACGTAGTTGGCGCCGAGCACTTTGAGGGCCTGGCGCGCATCCGCCACCTCGAAGGTGGTGCGCCTGGCCGCCTCCTCCGGCTTCACGGTGGAGAAATGGCTCAGCAGGGCGCCGTACATGGCCGCGTCGATGGCCTTCTCGTCGCGCTGCTTGGCCTTCTCCTCGTAGCGGGCCAGCTCCTCGAACTGGCGCGCGGCGTCCGGGAAGGCGCTCGCCTCGAAGAGCGCGTCCGCACGGTTCTTCATGATGGGCCGCACGTACTGCTCGGGGCGGAAGAGGCTGAGGTACTCCTTGTAGGCGGACGCAGCCGTCACATACATGGGCCTGTCGTCCTTCTTCTGCGCGGCCACGTGCAGCTGCGTAGCCAGGTCGCGTGCCATCTCCTCCAGCTCCGCGAGCTGCTTCTTGCGGTCCGCCTCGGGCAGCTCGGGGTCCGTCTTGGCCTGCACGCCGGCGCGCACCAGGAAGCGCAGGTCCGCCGGCTCTGGCATCACCTTGCCCTTGGAGGCCTTGATCGCGTCATAGAGCTTCTGGCCGCGCTCCAGGTCCAGCTCGGGGTCGAACTGGATCTCCATCAGCTTGCGCAGCGCGGGGATGGCCCACTCGTACTGCGCCTTGATGAAGTAGCGGTTGCCCAGCTTGTCCAGCGCCAGCGCGAAGGTGGCCCGGCTGTCGGACAGCTTCTCGAAGTAGTTGATGGCGCCCTTGGCCGGCTTGGCCTCGGTGTAGCTGTAGACGAGGTCCAACAAGGCCTCGCGCTTCACGTTGAGCGCCTTCTTGGCGTCCACGCCCGGCAGGGGCTCGCTGGCGGCGGCGGCCTCGAAGAAGACCACGGCCTCGGCGTGCTTGGCCTGGTTCACGCGGATCCAGCCCATCTTGTAGCGGGCCAGGTCATGCACCGGCGAGGGCGGCTGCGCGAGGATGGCGGTGTAGTGCTTCTCCGCCTCCGCCAGGTCCGCCTTGTCGAAGTGATAGTCGCCGATGATCTGCTCGGCCTCCAGGCGCAGCGGGCTGCTGGGGTACTTGCGCGTCAGGTCGCCCAGCGTCTTGAGCATCTCGTCGAAGGTGCCCAGCTCGCGCTGCTCGTGCGCCAGGTAGAACATCACCTTGTCGCCGTCGTGGAAGTCCGGGTACTCGCGCTGCAGGCGCAGGTAGAGCTGCACGGCCTTGTTCTTCATCAGCCGCGTCTCGGGCGAGACGATGGCGCCCGAGGCCCCCTCGGGGCGCTGCTCGGCCTGCAGGTAGTACACGTAGCGGCTCTTCTCCACGTAGAGCTCGGCCAGGCGGAACTGCAGGTCCGGCAGGTACGGCGCGTTGCGGCTCTTGGAGATGAGCTTGTCCGTCTCGCCGATGGCGCGGTCCACCTTGAAGATGTCGCGCTTGAGCTTGGCGATGAGCTCCTCGCGCTCTTTCGCTTTGGAGACGATGGGGTTGAAGTTCCGGTCCTGGCGCTGGGCCCCGGCGGAACTCGCGGCGAGCAGCGCCGCGGCGATGATCCCGGTCCACTTCCCGGTCATGGGGTTTCCTCGATGCAACGGCTCTCGATGCTGACGCGGTAGGACTTCAGCTCGTCGTTCCAGTACTCGCCCTCGAACCGGAAGGCGACCTGGTCAGGCCCGAGCAGCTCCTCCTCCCGTGGGGCGACTTTCTTCGAACCCTTCTTCACGCGCTCATAGAGCTTGAGGCCCACCTCGTACTCCATGAGGCGGACCTGCTCGGCGGCACGCAGCAGCGTGTCGGCCTCCTGGCGCACGGCCTCGGCCAGGCGGGCCTGGTGGACGCGCTCGGACTCGCCCAGGGACAGGGCGTAGACCTTGGTGAGGTGCGACTGGAGCCGGTCGCCGAAGCTGCCGGCCCAGCGCCCGAGCCGCTCGGACTCCAGCTCGAGCAGCCCCTTGAAGCGCGAGGCGCGCTGGGTGGACCCGTGGGCCTCGGCGGCGCGGCGCAGGCGCAGGTCCTGCGTCAGGTCATCGCGCTCGGCGATGGCATCCAGCGAGTCGGCGAAGCGGCGCGTCAGCTCCTTGGCGGCGCGCTTGGCGGGCAGGTAGTGGCACAAGTCCCGATAAATGAGGGCGCGCAGCAGGTACTTGTCCGGGAGGAACTCGTCCCGGAAGGAGGGTGCGTCCAGGGTGGTGAGGATGCCCAGGGCGGCGCGCAGCTCGCCCAGCTTGTACCGGGTCCACGCCTCCTCCAGGTAGAGCGTGGCGCGGCCCGGATCCAGCTCGGGCAGCAGCACCTGGTTGTAGGCCACGAGCGCGCCCTGGAAGTCCTTGCGCTCGTAGCGCAGGCGGGCCACCGCGAGCGCCGCCTCGTTGCGCGCCTCGCGCGTGAGCTTCTCGTCGGTGGAGAGGGTGAGGAAGTCGTTGATCAGCTCCTCCGAGGGCTCTTTCACCGTCTTGAGGCGGGTGACGAGCTGGGCGAACTTCGCGCGGCTGGCCTCGGCGCTGCCCTCCTCGAGCTTGGCGAAGTGGTTGTTGGCCCAGCGCTCGTTGCCCACGCGCAGATCCACCAGACCCTGCTGGTAGTGGGCATAGGCCCCGGCCTCTTCTTCCAGGAAGCCGAGATCCAAGGCGGCGAACACCTGCTCGTCGATCATGACCTCGTTGTACGGCCTGTCCGTCAGGTCCTTGAGCGCCTCCAGGGCGCGGGGCAGTACCTGGGGGTTGGTGCGCTCACGGGCGATGCGGGCCAGGTACACGGCGCCCGCATGGGTGAGCCCCAGATCGATCAGGCTGCGGGCCAGGAAGTATTGCCCCCAGGCGTAGTTGTCGTCCGTCTTCGGCGTGGCGGCGAGCCAGGCGTAGAGCATGCTCGCGGCGCGTGCGCTGTGCTTGTTGCCGCACGGCTGGGCGTTGCCAGACTTCAGCTCCTCTGCGGACTTGGAGGCGGCCTTGACGGCTTTGGCGACGGCCTTTCCGATGGTGGCGCCTGCAGCGTCCGCGGAGGCGCTTCCGGTGGCCGGAGCGGTGATGATCACCTTGCTGACGACGACCGTCTGGCGGCCCTGGGCCTCCGCGGTGTCGTCACAGTGGCCCTGGAAGTACTCCGCCAAGGCCTCGTCGAAAGTCTTCGGGTCCACCTTCTCGGGCGGGGGAGGAGGCTCCTCGGCCTTGGGCGCGGCGGCCTGGCCCTCGGCGGGCGCGGCGGCGTCGGTCTTGGCCGGAGCCGGGGTGGCGGGAGGCGTTCCGGGAGCCGCCGCAGGGGCCGGAGCTGGCGCGCCAGGGGTGGCAGCAGCGGGCTGAGCGGGAGCGGGCTGCGCGCTGGCGGCGGGAGCCTTGGAAGGCGCACCTCGCGAGGCCAGAGGCAGGAGGAGGAGCGCGGCGCTGGAGAGCGCGGCGAGTCGTGAGGGAAGCATCCGCGTTATTCCGTGGCGCCGAAGTTGAGCGCGGTGCCGAGCTGGATCGTGGGGATGTTGATGATGCGCGAGGCGCCGGCGAAGACGACGTTGTTGGTCACGTCCAGCCGGAAGGAGACGGTGTCACTCTTGAAGACGCGGATGCCCAGACCCAGGTTGGCGCCGGGACGGAAGCCGCCCTCGCGGTTGAGCTTGAAGACGGTGGCGCCGCCCAGCAGGAAGGCCTCGAAGTGGATGACCTTGCTGTTGAGGATGGCCGTCTTCCCGTAGAAGGGGCTGAACACGAGGTCCGAGCCCACCATCCACTCCACCTCGTCCTCGAAGGCGGTGGCGGTGGGGGCCACGCCGAAGTCACGCTCCAGCTGGCTGCGCAGGCCCGTCTCCACGTTGTAGCTGTAGGCGCCTCGGCCCACCTGCCACGCGAAGTTGTCGCTGAAGTGGTACGTGTAGCTGACCTGCGCGTAGTAGCCCTTGTAGTAGGCGTCCGCCGGCAGCACGCCGACGCCGAGCGTCAGCTCGTGGTTCATCCGGTACAGGCGGTCTTGCACGGCGGAGGTGGTGCCGGGGTTCTCGAGCGCCTCGGCCTGCGCGAGCGCGAGGCCGGGGGCCAACAGGAGGAGCAGCAGGGCGTATCGCACGATGGGCACTGTCCGGTTGGGAAGGCGGCCAGACGCGGGGATCCCGCGTCAGTAACCGACCGAGTTGAAGATGAAGGGATAGCTGATGATGACGACGCCGCCCTTGGGGGCGGGGAATTGCCACTTCTTCAGGTTGCTGAGGATACAGGCCTCGACAGCGCCGTTCCGGAGGGTGGAGGACTTGGTCTTGGCCGCCACCACGCTGCCCGAGCCGCCGATCGTCCACTCGAGCACCACCTTGCCGGCGAGCCCCGTGTCCTTGAGGAGGGCGCGCTCGTAGCAGGCGTAGACTTCCTGGAGGTGGCTGTTGATGACCTTGGCCACGGCCTCGCGGTCGATGCTGCCCTGGGTGGCCGCGACGCTGCGCGAGGTGGCGCGCGTCACCACGCCGCCCACCTGCCCCTTGCCCACGCCCCCTGCGCCCAGCGCGCCGATGCCGCCGCCGCCCTTGCCGCGCAGCAGCTCCGCGCCGAGTGTGGCGCCGCCGCCCTTTCCACCGCCGCCCAGGCCAAAGGTGCCCAAGCCTGCGTTGGCGATGGGCGCTTTTCCGATGAGGCCGGACAGCTTGTAGTTGGACGTCTTCACGTTCTTGCTGCCCGGGCCGCTGCCCAGCTTGTCCACGGCGGCGAGCACGTCATTGGCCGCGGGGCCGGCGGCGGACAGCTTGGCCAGGGCCTTGAGCGCCTTGGACTCGGGCGGAGGCGGCGTGGCGGCCTTGGGCGGAGGAGGCACCTTCTCCTTGGGCTTGGGCGTCTCGGCCACCTTCTCTGGAGCCTTCTCGGCCTTCTTCTCCGGCTTGGCCTTCTCCTTGATCTCGGCGAGCTTCTTCTTGGCCTCCTCCTTCTTCTTCGGTTCCGGCGAGAGCAGGCGCAGAGCGACAGGAGGGAGGTTCTTCTGCTGGAAGTCCGGAGACTCGGGCGACTGGGGCCTCAGCGCGATGAAGGCGCCGAAGCCCGAGCCGAAGAGGAAGAAGCAGGTCAGCGCCAGCCAGGGCAGACCCGCCAGCGGGTTGACGCGGACCTTCTCCGGCATGGGCGCCGCGTAGGCCACCAGGGACATCTGCCCCTGGGTGAGGCGGGCGGCGGTGCCCTCGCGCAGGGTGATGAAGCGGCGGGTGCCGTCCGCCTCCAGCGCGGTAAGCTGCACGGGCGTGTACTTGCCGCCGGTGTTGGCCTTCTCCACGGCGGAACCGGGGGGCACGTAGAGTCGGTAGGCGCCGTTGAGGGCCTCGGCGAGCGTGAAGCCCTCCTCTGGGAGCGCGAAGCCCCACAGCGGTATGGCGTTCTTCTCGGCGTCGGAGGCCTTGAGGGGCTCCTTGCCCGGAGAGAAGCGGCGCGCCTCGCGGCGGATGCCGCCCCAGTACAGCTCGAGGTAGAGCTGGGCCGTGCCCTTGCCGAGGCTCACCTGTGGGGCATGGGTGGGGCGGGCCGGATCCGGCAGCACCTCCGCGGAGTGCCCATGGCCATGCTCGGGCGCGGGCACGGGGATTCGGACGGGGGCGGAGACGCGGGCCGGAACCTGAACGGGGGCGGAGACGCGGGCCGGAGCCTGGACGGGCTGCGGGCGAGGCGCGTGCTCCAGCTCCAGCGGAGGCTCGACGGGGAGCTCGGAGGAAGGCTCGCTGTCGCCGAAGAGCTCATCCAGTTGGATGGAGGGAGACTGCTCCTGCACAGGCAGCAGATCCTGGGTGGCGCGGCGGCGCGCGGAGGGCACCGTGTTGGCGGGCACCGCGGAGGCCTGCGGGGGCTGAACGGGCACCGGCACCGGCGCGGGGCGGGGCGCGTGGGCTACGGCGGGGCCACCGCGCGAGGCCCGGTGCTCCGCGGGAGGCGGCTGCTGCAGCGGGACGACGGCCTGAGGCGCTGGGCCGCGCGGCGCGCTCTGCTGGCCCTGGGTGAGGGGAACGGTGTGGGTCATCAGCTCGGGAGCCAGCTGCGGCTGCACCGAGGGGAGGTTCGAAACGGAGGGGCGCGCGGGCATTGTCGCCTGCACTCCGGGGCGGCTCAGACGGACGGCGGGCTGGGGGGCGGGCGAGGGAGCAGGCTGCGGAGCTCCGAGCAGAGCGGCCACTTCGGGAGACGGGGGCGGCTTCTCGGCGGGCTTCTGCGAGAGCACGCGCGTCTTTAGCACGAAGGGACCGCAGAGCACCTCATCCACCGAGCGGATCTCGCACGCGGAGACGCGGTGGCCGTTCACGTAGACGCCCTGCGTGGAGCCCGCGTCCTGAATGGCCGAGCGCCCATTCTGGAAGTACAGCAGCGCGTGGCGCGGCTCGATGGAGGCATCATCCAGCAGCAGATCCGACGACGGATCCGAGCCGATGGCGTAGGTGCCGGGGACAAACACCTCCGTGCCGACGAGCAACCCGTCGCGGAGGATGACGACCTGAAGGACGGAGGGCTGAGCGCTCACGTGGAGACTCCCTTTCGTGGGCCGAGCCCTACTGGTCGTAGACGGTGGAGAGGGTTTCGGAGCGGAAGCTGTCGCGCTCCTTGATCATCGACCGCGTCTTGAGCTCCTTGCGATCGTACAGGTACACCGCGCCGGACTTGTTCGTCTGGCCCTGGATGAGCCGATCATCGAAGTCGATGCGGGCGGGGCCTCGGGAGGGCGGAGAGGCCGAGGCGGCAGCGCCCGAGGACTCACCGCTGACGGGATCCGCCAGGGTGGCTGCGGGCTCCGCCTTGGACTCGAACTTGGGGATGGACTTGGAGCCGGTGGGCTTCTTGGCCGCCTTGCTCTTGGAAGCGGACTTCGACGCACGCGAGCGCTGGGCCCACGCCTCCGAGCTGAGGATCGGGAGAGGGAGCATGCCAAGGAGGTTGGCGACGAGAGCTACGAAGAGGAGGCGTCGCATCAGAGTTCCAGGTTAAGCGATGTTTGTACCGCTCTGTCAACGCACGCCCTTCATCGGTTCCGTCGAGAGCCGAGAGGCAGTGTGGGGGGCAGTCCCCCTCAGTTGGGGGATGGATTCCCCACCTGTGCTGACCTTTCAGGCAGGGGATGTGGGAGGACTGGAAAGGTAGAGTGCGGATCAACAACCGAGGGCTGCAACATCCATGAAACGCTCCTGGGCGGCAGTGACAACGGCGCTGGTGTTGTGCTTGGCGGGCGTGGCGGTCTTCGTCATGCGCTCGCGCGAGCTGCCAGCACCGGCGCAGGTGGCCCAGGCTGTGGAGCCTGGGCGCGGATCCGCGCGCCTGGTGTCGATCGGACCGCGTCTCACGAGCAACCAGACCTCCGAGCCGCTCTCGGTGTACGGCGAGGGCTTGGAGCCGGGGATGCGCCTCGCGCTGGGCGAGCCGGTGTCGCGCGAGCTTCCGCTGAAGGTGGTGGATGCGCGGCACGCGTATGCGCGGCTGCCCGCGGACGTGGAGCTTCCGCCGGAGCTACCGGTGGCGAGCGTGAAGGTGCGGCTGAGCTCGGCTGCGGGAGGGCCCGGGCCAGAGGGCGAGGCGCGCCTGGATGTGGTGAACGACCGAGCGTTTCCGGACCTGTTCGCGTTGGCGCTCTCGCCGGATGGGCGCACGGCGTTCATCGCATCGCCGCCGACGGACACGGTGTTCGCGCTCGACGTGAGCTCGGGCCAGGTGACGGCGCTGGCGGCTGCGGATGGGCCGAGCGCGATCACTACATATAAGGATACGGAGGGCCGGGCGTGGCTGGCGGTGGTGCACCGCTTCAGCCCCGAGCTGAGGCTGTATGCGCTGGATGCGCCCGGCAGTGCGCCGCGAGTGCTACCGGCGCCGGTGGGGGCCTCGGGGGTGGTGGTGGACGGGCGGGGCGAGGTGGCGTTCATCGCGGAGCAGGTGCGAGACACGGTGCGGGCGGTGTCGCTGGCGGATGGGAAGGAGCGATGGTCTGCGGCGGTGGATCCGAACCCGCGCGAGCTGACGCGGTGGAAGGATCTGCTGGCGGTGGGGAGCCTGCAGACGGGGCAGGTGGAACTGCTGCGGCAGGCGGACGGTGGGCTCGTGTCGACGGTGGTGCCGATGCCAGGCGTGCCCATCGTGGGCGGAGGGACGGAGAAGTTCTCCAAGCAGGTGATGGGAGGCAAGGCGCCGCGAGGGCTGGTGGCGAGCGAGAAGCTGGGGCGGCTTTTCATCGCGAGCCTGGGGCCGAACGTGGGGCCCAACGCGGAGCGCATGGAGGTGAGCCCCAACGGGGGCGTGGCGGTGCTGGATCCGAAGCGCGGCGAGGTGGTGCGGCACCGGGGCTTTGGGGCGGGAGTGACGGAGGGGCTGGCGGTGGACGAGGCCTCGGGGCTGCTCTACGCGGCGGACATCGGGTTGGGGCAGGTGAGGGTGCTGGACGGGCGGAAGCTGGTGGAGAGCGAGGACGGGGCACGCAAGGCGTTGCTGCAGGAACTGCCCATCCCATTGCCCGAGCAGACGCCGCGGGCGCGCCCGGACGAGGACTACGGCAAGGAAGGACGGGCGGGGGTGGAACTGCACTCGGGGCCGCGCTCGCTGGCGCTGGCGCCGGATGGGCGGACGCTCTACGTGCTGAACCGGCACACGGGAACGGTGGCGGTGGTGGACGTAGCGGAGGCGCGGAAGGGACAGGCGCGGGTGGTGAAGCAGCTGCCGGTGACGGAGATGCGCACGCAGGCCAAGCGTCGGCTGGGGCAGGTGCTCTACTTCGCGGACATGGGGCGCACGGCGATGAGCTGCGACGCATGCCACCTGGAGGGCCATACCGGTGGGGTCTTCTTCGAGAAGACGAAGCCGATGCGCATCTACCGCTCGACGACAGTGCGAGGCAGCCGGGACACGCCGCCGTACTTCACGCCCGCGAGCACACACAGCATTGCGGAGACCATCAAGACGGTGGGCAACCGCAATCGGTTCCAGAACCCCGCGCTCACGGACGTGGAGGTAGAGGCGCTGTCGTTGTTCACTTCCTTGGTGCCCACGCTGCCCAACCCGTTCCGAGGTGAGGATGGCGCGCCACCGGAGACGCTGGCTCTGCCAGACGGACACACGGGTCGGCCCGCCGAGGGGCGGACGCTCTTCGAAGGCAAGGGCGGGTGTACGGTGTGCCACCCGGCGCCGCTCTACACGCTGGACCAGGATCCGGCGACGCGCGGCAAGTACTTGGAAGTGGGGACGCCCATCGCATTGCCCCTGCGTACGGATCAGCAGGAACTGGTGCCGGGAGCGGCGCCGCCTGCGCTTGTTGGCACGTGGGACATCTGGCCGCTGCTCACGAGCGCGTCTGCGGGCTACGAGGTAAAGGGGGATCGGCTGGTGGTGGGCACGCGCTTTCCCTTGCGCGTGGTGCTGGAGAACTCGGGACCCCAGCACGGAAACGCGCAGGCCCTCACGCCCCAGGAGCGGGACGACCTGCTCGCATTCCTCCTCACGTTGTGAGCCGCGTCAGTCGGAATGCGAGTGAGGCGAGGCAAGGCTCGGGCGTGGGTCACCCCGCGTCGAGGAAACCGCCGAGTGCTTCGATGTAGCGATCGAAGGCCTCGACCTGGGGCAGGTGCCCGACGCCGGGGAGCTCGACGAGCTTCGCGCCGGGGATGGCCTCTGCGGTGCGCCGTCCGAGCTGTGGGTAGTCACCCATGGTCGCTGCTACCTCGGGTTTGGCCCAGGGACGTCCGAGCGCGGTCCGGTCGCGCTGGCCGATGATGAGGAGGGTGGGGACACGCAGCCGTGGCAGATCGTGGACGACGGGCTGGGTGAAGATCATGTCGGCGGTGAGCGCCGAGCACCACGCCACGCGGGAGTAGTCGGGGTGCTGGGTCCACCCGGCTTGAATCGCGAGCAGGCGCTCATACTCGGGCTTCCACTCGCCGGCGTAGTAACTCTGGCGCTGGTACTCGCGGAGGCTCTCGGGGGTGGCGGCGAGCTCTTGCCGGTACCACTCGTCGATGCTGCGGTAGGAGACGAGCGCGCCGTAGTCCTCCAGGCCGATGGGGTTCACGAGCACGAGCTTCTCGGTCTGCTCCGGGTGCAGGAGGGCGAAGCGCACCGCGAGCATGCCACCCATGGAGTGACCCACCACGGTGACCCGCTCCAGGTCCAGGGAGCCGAGCAGCGCGCGGGTATTCGTCGCGAGCTGGGCGAACGAGAACTGGTAGGCGGCGGGCTTGGTCGACTTGCCGAAGCCAATCTGGTCGGGGACGACGACGCGGTAACCGCGGGCGAGAAGGGCGCGCATGGTGGGCTCCCAGTAGGCGCCGGAGAAGTTCTTGCCGTGGAGGAGTAGGACGGTGCGGCCCTTCCAGTCTGCGGGGCGCTCGTCCATGTAGGCCATGCGGAGCTGCTGCCGCTGAGACTCGAAGGCGAACTCATGGGTGGAAAACGGGTACTCGTAGCCATGCAGCTCGGGATCGAGCCCGGGCTTGTTCGCGGCGGTCGCCGTCGCACAAGCGGTGGCAAGGACCAGCACCAGGGAGGCAGCCAACAAAGAGGTAGGGCGCATGAGTCAACTCGGGCGCAGGGAGTGAGGCTGAGTACGTTCCAACCTGCGTGGGGCACTATCGCCGAGGCTTCTTCGAGGGAGGGAGATATCCCGAACGGAGGAGAGACCAGTGTGGCCGGTGCAACACCTCACGTGGGGACGGCCTGAGGGCGTCCGGTGGTGCGCTGGGAACCTCTTGCTGGAGGCAGGTCCTCCCTTGGTGGTACAGCCTCGCTTGGAGGGGAGCCCTACCCTGGTGCGCGTTCAACTCCACCTCAGGCGCTCCTCTCCATGCGTCATCTTTGGTTGTTGGGACTGTGCTTCACCGCAGTGGCCTGCAGTGAGTCTGCTTCGGCTGACGGCGCGGTGCGGGTTGTCGTGAATTACGGCTCGTACGAGCCCGTGTGTCTCCGCATCATCGTTTCGGATAACAAGGGGCATGTAGGGCAAACGGATATCCCCAACGGCAAGTTTCAGCACAAGGAGCAACGGCAAGTCAGGACCGCCGTGTTCATTAAGCCAGATTGGGGACCTGTCCTGACCATCGCGGTGGCTTCCCTGGAGAAGGAAGAGGGGACCGGCAACGAAGCTCGCTGCTCCGGGAACGAGATTGAGAGGCTCATTCGGCAAGAATCCATTGAGGTTTCCCCAATGGAGTTCGCGATGTTCACTGACACGCTTCAGGCCCGCGACGATGACCACGACGGATATGTCCTGAAGACCCAGGATGTGGCGGGCACAGACTGCGACGACACGACCGCCACCATTCATCCAGGGGTCGGCTGTAACGACGGCAACTGGTGCACGAAAAATGATCGGTGCACGGCTTCGGGAATGTGCCAGGGCGAGGACTTCAACCCCTGTGAGTCACCCGGTGAATGCAAGATCTCAAAGGTCATCAATTGCTCCGAGAGCGCGCAATGTACCGTTGACGCCGATTCCTCGAAGACGGGGCAGTCATGCAATGGAGCAGGAACAGGGGGGAAGTGCCGTTCTGATGGGGTCTGCAGCGTCTTCCCGTTTCCTCCGAGCAATTTCGATCCAGACGCTGTCTCCGCTGGCGATCGAAGCTTGGATGTTCGTATCTCGTGTGGCAGTCAATCGGATCCAGTGATCTTCGACTCAACGAATGGCGGTTGGAAGTTTCCCCAGGGATGTTCGCCGACCATGCCAGTGGCTCAAGCCCCTCAAGGGAATGAGGGGGTCGCCTTACTGGCCATGAAGAGCCTGACGATTGAGTTAGGTCGAGTGCTCAAACTGGTGGGGAACCGCCCTGTGATTCTCGCGGTGTATGGGGACGCCCCGCTGTCGGGGGCTCTGCTGGCGGATGCGAACTTCGAGACTCCTGGGGCCGGTGGCAATCGTCTGGGGTGCAGTCTCCAAAAAGGAGGAGATGGCACTTTTTCTCAAGGAGTAGGTGGCGGAGGGGGCGGAGGAGCGTTTGGGCAACAAGGAGCAGAGGGAGGTCAGTTCGATAACAGCGCACGAGGAGGGACTGCGGGCGCAAAGGTCAGCAGTGCGCTCTCGCCCTTGGTCGGTGGTTGTCAGGGAGGTGCAGGAGGGAGCGCGTCGAATTCGACCAATGGAGGGATTGGCGGAGCGGGCGGTGGAGCGCTTCAACTGGCCGTAGCAGGTACTCTCACGGCGAACAATTCGATCTCTGTAAGTGGCGGTGGTGGACGGGGAGGCAAAGGCTCTTCGGACGGAGGAGAGAATGCCGAGGGTGGAGGGGGAGGAGGAAGTGGAGGGGGACTGCTCATAGAGGCAGGCCAACTGAATCTTACGTTTGATGCTCGCCTTATCGCGAACGGCGGGGCAGGGGGGGAGGGAGGGGATTCTGAGAGAAACAACCAGGGAGAGGATGGGGAAGATGGCTCCCAGTCAGCACCAATCTCTGCCAAAGGGGGGGATAGTCGGGTGAGGGGGACTGCAGGTGGAAATGGTGGTGCTGAGGCAGTTGCGGCAACCCCAGGCATCGATGGTGTTGCCAAGGGTGGGGCAGGAGGCGGTGGAGGTGGAGCGGGAGTCATCGTGCTTCGAGGCTACGCCGGTTGCCAAATTGATCCGAGTTGCGGCGCTACGAATAACAGGGGGTGTGACATCAGCCCCAAGGTAACTCCTGTCTGTCCTTGAGCGCGTGGGCTACCACCAAGGTGGTACAGCTTTCGTTCGGCTCGCGATGTAAAAGTTTGAGCATCCGAGTCTGTATTCAGAAGGCCTGGTTCGCCCCACGCAATGAGCAAGCTCAATCCCAGCCCCTTGAGTCTCGCGCCCTCCCATTCTTCCAAGGGGGCTGCAGCCCAGGGTGATCCCGGGGCGGGCTCGCTCCCAAGCCATACACCTCCAGCGTTCACTCCCAGCCCAAGCGGGGCCGCAGGGCAGGGAGGCCGTCCTCCCGGCCTTCAAGCTCGCACCGCGAAAGCCAGTCACGCGCCTCCAGGTGAGCACGCGTCCACGCTGGTTCCTGGCACACGCATCCATCAGTACGAGCTGATCCGGCAGCTCGGCGCCGGAGGCATGGGAACGGTCTTCCTGGCGCGGGACACACGCCTGGGACGGCGGGTCGCCATCAAGTTCCTCCACAGCAAGGCCTCGGAGACCACGCGGCGCTTCATTCTCGAGGCCCGGGCAACTGCCCGCTGCAGCCACGAGAACATCGTCATCATCTATGAGGTGGGTGAGTTCCAGGGCAGCCCGTTCATGGTGCTCGAGTACCTGCAGGGGCAGCCCCTCAACAAGGCCCTCGCTGGGCAGACGCGTGTGAGCCCTGCGCGCGCCGTGGAATTGATGGTGCCCGTAGTGCGCGCCCTGTCCGCCGCCCACGCCGCAGGGATTGTCCACCGCGATCTCAAGCCCGAGAACATCCTCGTGACCGAGTCCGGCACCGTCAAGGTGCTCGACTTCGGCATCGCGAAGGTCTTGCAGTCCCAGGAACCCGTGCAGGACTCCACGCACGTTGCCCGCATGCCGGCGCTCTCCGATTCGGCAGCTCTCGGGCTTGCGGCCAAGGCCGGAGAGGACCTCTCCAACCTCACCCGCAGCGGCGCGGTCGTGGGCACGCTCTCCTATATGTCGCCGGAGCAGTGGCGCGGCAGCGCCGACGTGGACCACCGGACCGACATCTGGGCCGTCGGCATCATGCTGTTCCGGATGCTGGCCGGCAAACATCCGCTGGATCCGCTCCGCGGCCCGCAGCTCATGGTCACCGCGTCTCTCGACGAGCCCATGCCGCGGCTGCGCCAGATGGCCTCGGACGTGCCGCAGGAACTGGCGGACCTCGTGGACCGGTGTCTGCTCAAGCACAAGGAGCAGCGCTTCCCAGACGCACGAGCGCTGCTGCAGGCGCTAGAAGCCCTCTTGCCCGGCCGTGCGGCACGGGTGCTGCGCGGCGACGAGCTCCCCTATGCCGGACTCAGCTCCTTCCAGGAGTCGGACGCAGACCGGTTCTTCGGCCGCTCGCGGGAGATCTCCGCGCTGGTGCACCGCATCCGAGACCGGCCGCTCATGGCCGTGGTGGGGCCCTCGGGCGCGGGCAAGTCCTCGTTCGTCCGAGCGGGTCTATTGCCGGTCCTCAAGCGCGGTGGCGAGAGATGGGAGGCGTTCGTCGTCCGCCCGGGCCGGACGCCCCTGTCGGCGCTCGCCCACCTCATCACGCCGCTGGTGTCCACGTCGGCCTCGCTCGCGCAGGACCTCAAGGAGTACGACGGCATCGTCGAGCGAATCCGCGCGGAGCCCGGCTTCGTCGGCTCTGTGCTGCGTAGCCGGGCTCGGTACGAGCGGAAGAGGATCCTCCTCTTCGTCGATCAGTTTGAAGAGCTCTACACGCAGGTGCCCGATGCGCACGAGCGCAAGGCCTTCACCGCCTGCCTATCCGGTATTGCCGACGACGCCACGTCGCCCATCCGCGTCGTGATCTCCCTCCGGTCCGACTTCCTGGACCGGGTGCCCGAGGACGAGCGCTTCATGGCCGAGCTGAGCCAGGGGCTGTTCTTCCTTCCACCGCCGAGCAAGGAGGGCCTCCGCGATGCGCTGGTGCAGCCGGCGGAGATGGCGGGCTACACCTTCGAGGCGCCGGAGACGGTCGAGAAGATCCTCCAGTATCTGGAGACGGCGCAGGGCGCGCTGCCGCTGCTGCAGTTCGCTGCCACGCAGCTCTGGGAGCTGCGGGATCCTGAGCGCAAGCTCCTCACCACCCAGGCCTATGAGTCGATGGGCGGCATTGAAGGAGCGCTGGCTCGTCACGCGGACACCGTGCTGGAGGAGCTGTCGCCCCAGGCGCGGGCGTTGGTCCGCACCATCCTCCTACGACTGGTGACTCCCGAACGCACGCGCGCCATCGCATCCATGGAGGAACTGAGGGAGCTGACGCAGGATGCGGCGGAACTCCAGCGGCTGACGGATCAGCTCGTCCAGGCGCGCCTGCTCGTGGTGCAGACAGCGGAGGGCGCTGGCGGGGCGACGGTGGAGATCGTCCATGAGTCGCTCATCCATGGCTGGCCCACGCTGAGACGCTGGCTGGATGAGAACCAGGAGGACGCGGCCTTCCTGGAGCAACTCCGCAACGCGGCTCGGCAATGGCAGTCGAAGGAGTACGACAGCGGCCTGCTCTGGGGCGGTGAGATGGTGGAGGAGGCGCGGCGGTTCCAGCGCCGCTACCAGGGGGAACTGCCGCAACTGCAGCAGGACTTCTTGGAGGAGGTCTTCGAGCAGGCCGCGCGAGCGGTCCGGCGTCGACGCCTGCTGGTGGTGGGGTCGACAGCCTTCTTGGTGGTGCTGGTGGCGGCGTCCGCGGTGGCTCTGGTGGTCATCCGCAATGCCCAGGTGACGGCCGAGGCGGCGCGCACCGATGCTGTGGTGGCGAAGGAGGACGCCGAACTGCAAGCGCAGAAGGCGCAAGTCTCCGAAGCCAAGGCGCAGAAGAGCCTGGCGGAGGTGCAGGCCGCGCAGAGAGACCTCCAGGAGGCCTTGGAGCGCGAGAAGCAGACGGGCTCGCAGCTTGAGGCCGCTTATGCACGACTTCAGCGGACGAATGACGAGCTGGCGGAGACCCTGCGCAAGGAGGAACTGGCCCGGAGGCGCGCTCGTTTCATGCAGTGGAAGTCGGACAAGAGCGCCGCGGAGGCACGCAAGGCGCAGAAGGACCTAAGTCAAGCCTTGGACCAGCTCAGGAGGCGGCGGGAAGAAGACCTGAAGCTCATCGAGGAACTCCAGAAGCGCGGCACGCACGCCACGGAATTGAAGAAGTAGAGGCACGCGGATGAAAAGGAATGGAGTAGCACTTTGGATTGCGTCCACAGTGTTGTGGCTGTGGGCACCGCTGGCTGTGGCCCAACCGCTGCACCAGCAACTGGACGCAGGGGCTCAGCGCGCGTGGGTCAAGGGAGTCTCCCAGGAGCGTCAGGCTGCGGCCGCTGCGCTGTTCAAGGAAGGGAACGGCTACTACGAGAAGGCGGTCTTCTTGAGGGCCGCCGAGCTGTACCGCCAGGCGCTCGAGCAGTGGGATCATCCCGCCATCCATTACAACCTCGCACTGGCGCTGATGGACACGGGGTTAAAGCTGGAGCTGCGGGAGCACCTGGAAGCAGCTATGCGCTATGGGGAGGCTCCACTCGACCAGAAGATGCTGGAGCATGCCCGCAACCTGAGGGTGTTCGTCGAGAAGCAGCTCGTCAGGGTCGAGGTCTCCTGCGAAGTTTCAGGCGCGTCCGTGACGATGGACGGGCGGCCCCTGCTCACAGCACCGGGCCACTATGAGGGGTGGGCACTGCCGGGCTCGCATGTCTTCGTGGCGGCCAAGAAGGGTTACCCTCCCAATGAGCGGGTCCGCAATCCAAGGGAGGGCGAGACGCTCACGCTGAACATCGACGGCCTGTATGACGACCGGGAGCTGACGCGGTACCGGCGGATCTGGGCGCCGTGGAAGTCGTGGGCCGTGGTGGGAGCAGGCGTAGCCCTGGCCGCAGGTGGTGGATTGCTTCACCTGCAGGGCCGCGATGATCTCCGCAGCTTCGATGCGAGGGCCACTGAGTGCGGCTTGCTGGGCTGTGTACCGTCTTCAGAATTCGAAGACCTGCGCAACCGGGGGCGCCAGTTCCAGAAGGTAGCGATGGGCACATACGTGGCAGGTGGAGCGCTGATCGTCACGGGAGCGGTGCTCGCGTACATCAACCGGGCCGAGCCGTATCGCCTGACGCCGGACGAGTACGAGCAAGATACGCATATTGCACTGCAAATTGGCACCGCCCGGCGTGAGTTGCTGGTGACGTTCCGCTTTTGAGGTCCCAGAGGAAACGAAATATGAGTGACTTCTACTTCCGGCGCCACGGCCTTCAGCTTATGGCCGCATTGATGGTGTGCCCTCTCCTGTCCTGCATGGAGGTTGAGAGCGTGGTGTGTCCTTCCGGGCTAATCTGCGGTCCTGGTTTGAGGTGTGCCGTCACCCAGGACATCTGCATCGAGACGCCTTGTGGAGATGGCCTCATCCAGGAGGGAGAGGCTTGTGATGATGGTAACGTCATTGATAACGACGGTTGCAACAGCACCTGCACGTCGGACGAAACTTGCGGCAACGGCGTTGAGGACCCGCACGAGGTGTGCGACGACAGGAACACGCAGTCGGGCGATGCGTGCAGCGCGGACTGCCTCTCCATGGAGGTCTGCGGCAATGGTTACTTGGACGTGGCCAAAGGTGAAAAGTGCGACGATGGCAATACAAAGAGCGGCGATAACTGCAGTGCGGATTGCAGATCGACTGAGTTCTGCGGCAACGATTACCAAGACGTGGCCAAAGGTGAAAAGTGCGACGATGGTAACACGGAGAGCGGAGACGGGTGCAGCGCGGACTGCCGCTCGACGGAATCTTGCGGCAATGGTTACTTGGACGTGGCCACGGGAGAAAAGTGCGATGACAGCAACACCCAGAGTGGCGATGGTTGCAGTGCGGACTGCCGCTCGACGGAATTCTGCGGCAATGGCTACCAAGATCTTGCTACAGGGGAGACGTGCGACGACGGCAACACCAAAAGTGACGATGGGTGCAGTGCGGATTGCCGTTCTACTGAAATCTGTGGCAATGGATACATTGACGCTGTGAAGGGCGAGAAGTGCGACAACGGTAATACACTCGATGGAGATGGGTGTAGTGCCAACTGCCGCTCTAATGAGACTTGCGGCAATGGCTATACTGATTTCAGCGTTGGTGAGCAGTGTGACGACGGCAACACGACCAGTGGTGACGGATGCAGTCCCGATTGCAAAACTGCAGGAATCGAATGTGGTAATGGACAGTTAGACCCTGGCGAACAGTGCGATGACGGCGATACTATCAACGAAAATGAATGCCTAAATACTACTTGTGTGTGGGCTAGGTGTGGTGACGGGGTAGCTGCTACAGAAGCCACGAACGTCGCGATAAAAGAAGAGTGTGACGATATGGGGGAATCACTTCATTGTGACCTCGATTGCACGTTAGCTTATTGCGGTGACAGAGTCGTGAACAGTGTTCGTGGTGAAGAGTGTGACACGGGTGGCGAGAGTGGCGAAACTCGTACTTGTACCAAGCATTGTTACATCTCACGGTGTGGAGATGGATATGTCAATACTGCGGCCAATGAGCGATGTGATGATAGAAACGCAGATCGATGTGGTACCTGCAGTTCAACGTGTTCCAGGCCGATAGACGCAACTCAAGCTCATGGGTCGATTCAAGCTTGTAACGGAAGTGAACTTAGGGATGGAGAAACCTTCGTTCTGGATGACGGTGTTCGGTCGATAAGCTTTGAGTTTACTTCTGATGGAACGGATCAGGATCAAGAGACCACTAAATATATCGTCAGAAGAGCGAGTGATTCTGCGCAGGATGTGGCGGCAGCTATCAAAGACAAAATTAATGAACTCAATGATCTGCAATTGCTTGATATTCGGGCTTTTGAGGCCCCCGAGGATGACCGGAAGGTAAAGCTTTTGCATTTGCTGAAAACTTCATTGGGGAATCAGCGTATTGTTGAGTCGGTGAGAAGCATTTCGTTTGTGGTTGAAGGGATGTCTGGCGGAATGGCAGGAGACTGCCCCCGAGATATGGGGTGCGTGTCCTCTGCAGACTGCGCTCCGGGGCTCTCCTGTAATACTTCCGGAGTGTGTCAGTAGCTAACGTTGCGCAGCGTTGGGCGATCGCTCTCAAGCAGGGAAATGGGCTGAAGCTGTACCTCCTTGGTGGTACCCGGTGGATGGAGCATCCGCTGTAACTGCGTGACTAGGATGTCTGGCCATCCCGCGGGGTTCCGTGTGCAACTCAGCCGTTCGTATCAACTGATCCGGAAGCTCGCGTCAGGCGGGATGGCCGAGGTCTTCCTCGCGCGTGCCGATGGGCCTCGGGGGTTCTCCAAGACGCTCGTCCTCAAGCGCATTCTTCCCCATCTCGCAGGAGACGAGCAGTTCGTGGAGATGTTCCTGAGCGAAGCCCGGCTTGTCGCCCGGATCAACCACCCCAACGTCGTTCAGATCTTCGACTTCGGTGAGTTCGACGGCGCTTACTACATCGCCATGGAGTTCATCGACGGGCCCAATCTCCGCGCCCTCATGCGCAGGGCGGGCTCCCTGGGCCAGTCGATCCCTCCCGCTCTGTGCGCCAAGATGGTCGCCTCAGCCTGTGAGGGACTGGCTCATGCCCACGAGCTCGTCGACCCTGAGACGCAGAAGCCCTTCGGGCTCGTTCACCGGGACGTCAGCCCCGACAACATCCTGATCGACCGAAATGGCACGGTGAAGGTGGTGGACTTCGGCATCGCCAAGGCCGTAGGACAGACGCATCTCACCAAGGCCGGTATGGTCAAAGGCAAGCTGCCGTACATGCCCCCCGAGCAGATGCGCGGCAGGCCCCTGGATCGGCGGGTGGATGTGTTCGCGCTGGGCATGGTGCTTTATGAGCTGCTCACCTTCCGTCGCCCCTTCAGTGCCAAGGGCGAAGCGGACATCATGGAGGCCATCCTCCACAAGCCCATGAAGCGGCTCTCGGAGTATCTGCCCGGCGCTCCCGAGGCGCTCGAGCGCATCGTCCAGCGGTGTCTGGCCAAGAACCGAGAGGAGCGTTACCCCAGCTGCCGTCAGCTTCGCGCGGACCTCGAGCGCTTCGTCCTGAGCACGGGGGAGCCCGTGGGTGCTGAAGAGCTGGCCGCTCTGGTCGCCCGGCTGATGCCCGCCAGCCAGGGGCCTCTTCCCGCGGACACTGGCACCTCGTCGAGCAAGAGTTCGTCGCCTCAGTCCTCGCCCAAGGCGACGCCTCCACCCATGTCGAAGCCGCGAGCACCGGCAACGCGTACGTCATCTCCCAAGGCCCGGCCTCAGCCGCCGCCGCTCCCAGTACCGCCTCTGCCCGAGGCGCAGGAGCCCGCTTCCGTGGCCACGGATCGCTCCATCATTCTCCTGGTGAATCGCAAGGGCGAGCCTCCTCGCGGGGAGTTCCCTGTCACCATGACTTCTGGTGAGCATCCGGCCCCCGAACAGCTCCCAGAGAACTCCGTCGAGGTGGGGCTGGCTCCAACGTCCCAGGTGAAGTCCCAGCAACGTCGCATCGGGAGTGGCCGCCTCAAGGCCGCTCTGGCGGGCAGCCTGGTGGCTGCTGTGAGCGCCGCGCTGCTGCTGGGGCGCGCACGCTTGTCTCGAGAGGAAGAGGAGCGCTCCGTCACGCCAGTGCCCCGCCGCGAGTCACCCGAGGCGCCTGGGATGGTGGCCATCCCATCCGCGCCCTCCGAGGAGTCCGAGGAGAGTCCCTCGCCTTTCGTGGAATCTGTGCCCCAGGCTGAGCCTCCTGCGCCACGGGAGAATCCTCATGCGTCTCCGTCTTCTGAGGAGGCGGTCGCGCAAGGAGGTGAGGAGCCCCAGTCCTCAGGTGCTTCCGAGGAGTTGCCTCCCGCTCCAGCGGCCTCGCAGGCCCAGGAGGCGGATGCCGACGAGCCGAGCCAGAAGGAACACGCGGAGGTTCAGAAGCCCGTGGCCCAGGTCAGGCGCTCCAAGGTGAAGGCTGGGGGCGGCACCTCCGGACTGTCGAGGCGGGAGATCGAGCCAGAGCTCGTCCCTCCGCTTATCGAGGTGGCCCCTACAGCGCCGCCTGCAGTCTCCGAACCCGCCCGCGAGCAGCCACAGCTGGCAACGGCCGTGCTCTCCAGCTCGCCACCCGCGCAGATCCGCGTCAATGGCCAGTTCGTGGGTCTCTCTCCGGTAACGCTGAGGAACCAGCCTCCTGGGCCCCTCCAGGTCGAGGTGTATGACTCCGTGAGGGGCTTCTCGAAGCGCCACACGTTCGTCCTGGTTCCGGGCGACAATGGGGCGCTCCACATCCCCGTGAACAAGGGGACCTTGGAGCTGCGAATCCATCCCTCCGCGGCGGTCATCCTTGACGGCAAGCGATTGGGACATACTCCGCTTGAGCCCATCACCCTCTATGAGGGCACACACGGGCTGCGGCTCGAGAACGAGGAGCTGGGCAAGCACCTCATCACCACCGTCACCATCACGCCGGGCGAGGCCACGGTTTTCCAATTCGACTTCGCGGCCGGAAAGTAGAGCGCGCCGGCAACCCCTCGCAGGGCTGCCGGCGCGCCGTGATGCAACGAGACTCAGGCTCAGGGCTGCTTCGGGGGCTCGGCGGTCTCGGCCGAGTCCGCCAGCTTGTTCAGCAGCACCAGGGTGGTCCGGGCTCGCTGGGTGGTCTCCCGCTCGGCCTTCGGATCCAGCCGCAGCACCGCCTGGAGATCATTCAAGGCCTCGGCGACCCGGCCCTCGCGCAGCAGCAGCTCGCTGCGCCCGGCAAGCGCGTCCACGTTGGCGATGTTGAGCTGAATCGCCCGCGAGTACTCCTCCATCGCCTCGGAGTAGAGCTCGGCCTGGACGTACGCGGCGGCCAGGTTGCAATGGAAGACGCTGTCGTATGGGGACGCCGCCACCAGTCCCTTGAAGAGCGTGAGCGCTTGCTGCGTCTGCCCTTGCGCCAGCAGGCGATGGGCCGTCGTGGCGATCACGTACAACTGCTCTTGCGAGAGGCCGAGGAACTGCGCCGGGGTGATGTCGCCGGCGATGAGCCGCTGGGCCAGCTCGGCCTGGCTCGGGGCGGTGGGGTTGCTGGAGGTCTGGGGTGTCTGGCTCATGGAGGTGCCTGTCCGTCTCGTGTCAGGCGATGAAGCCGTTGCGGAGCGACTGCACGCTGTGGCTCATGGAGCTCATCTGCGCGAACAGCCCCATCATCATGCCGATGCTGTCGAACCCGCTCCCCAGGTGCTGCTGGCGGCGGTTCATCCAGTTGCCACCGAGCCCCGGCGCGTTCAGCGCGTCGTTGCCGAAGTTGCGCTGCGACAGCATGTCCGAGAACGGCATCATCGACTGGAACTGCTGCATCAGGCTCTGGAACATCATGCGCATCTGATCCACGAACGGGTTGCCCTGCATGCCCGGGGCAGGCTCACCGGGCAGGATGCCCTGGCCGCCTGCCATCGGAGCGCCGACACCTCCTGGAAAGGCCGGATTCCCGAAGAAGGGAAAGCGAGGCATGTAGCCATGGGGCTTCACCCCGGCCGGAAGGTCGTTGCCCAGCTTGAAGGACTCGCCGCCATTGTTGCTGCCGACGATCTCCTTGCCCTGGAAGGACCAGTCATCGGTCTCCTTGCCCATCACGAACACGTCCTTGCCACCGAAGTCGTTGACGTGCTGGAAGCCGTCGTGGGTGACTTGGCCGACATTGCCCTTGCCCTGGTCGATGCCCGTCACCTTCACGCGGTCGTTACCGGAGATGATATCCAGCTCGCCAGTCACCGTCATGCCGTTGCCATAGGGCTTGGTGGTGACGTTGATGCGGGTGCCGTCGCCCAGCACGAAGGTGCTGTCACGCTTGAAGTCCCACGTGCCGCCGTCACCCTCGGCCACGTGCGGGTCGCCCCAGATCTTCGTCTCCTTGCCGTCCGGACCGGTGATCTTCCAGTCGTGCTGCTTGAGTTGCTCGATCTTGTAGCCGCCCGGGGTGGTGACCACGCCGCTGGAGGGGTCGGACTTCAGGCTCCCCTGGGGGTGGCAGCGATTGGCGGGCATCGGGGGCTGGGGGAAACAGGGACGCGGCCGGGGGCCACAGATGTCTCCAATCGTCCCCATGGACTGGAAGACATTCATGAACAGGTTGATGTTCACATTGACCTGCGCCTGCATGCTGGCGGCGCGCACCATCTGGGCCTCGGCGGAGGTCAGGCCCCTGTTCGCCCCGGCGGGCAGGCCCGTCTGCATCGGGAACGACATGAAACCCGGGCCCATGGAGTTGATTGACGACATGGTGGTGTCCTTTCTTGTGCGAGCGGGGAGAGGTGCTCGCAGCACACAGGGCCTGGCCTTGGTGGGGCAGCAGACCCTTTGCGTGAGGACAGCGTAAGGACGGTGCGGAGTCTGATCTGTACCACCATCGCCGTATCGCTTCCCCCCGTCTTCTCTCTCACGCTGACAGGGCTGCTGGCCCGATGAAGAGAGCCAGGGTTGCTTGCTTGGCCTGAGAGAGGTCTGGGGACATGAGACTCGAGAGTCTGGCGGTGGTGCTTCTACTGGTGGGGGGAGCACTCGCCTGTGAGCCGCCTGCACGTGCCAGCCGCCCCGTCTTGCTCCTCAAGGGAAGCGCGAGTGGTGATGCTCCCAGCCAAGAGGCGCAGATGGCGTCAGAGCTCGGCCTGGACGTGCACGCTGTCACGCCAGCCCAGTGGAGCGCCATGAGCGCGGATCAGTTTCGTGGCTACCGAGCCCTCATTATCGGTGACGACGCGTGCCAGCTTGGTACGGACAGTCTCCAGGCAGTGAAGCGCACCCGTGGCGTCTGGGAAGCCGCTGTCGACGGTAACGTTGTCGTTGCTGGCGAGGAGAGGTATCCGAACAGCCGAGAGCCCTCCTTGGCAGAGAAAATCTTGCGCGCGAGTGAGTCTCCCAGCCGGACGGGGCGCTACCTCGCACTCAATTGCGCTCGTGCGCTGGAACCGTCGACTCCCTCCCGCCCGCTGGGAGTGAACGATGAACTCCCTCTGTGCTCAACTCAGTACCCGCTCCCTGGGCAGGGGCCAGGAGTCCACTGCAAGCAGGCTTGTGAAGTGCAGGCCACCACACGCTGTGGCGCTACCGTGAGTATCGACAACGGTTCCACGATGCCTGGGGGCGGGACGCTTGTATGCACCCAAAGTCCTTCGACAACGGGTCTGCTGAAAATTGACGAGATTACGGACGTGACCCTTACCTGCATGAACGCTCAAGGTGAGTTCTTCGACTACTGCGCCACGTATGTGACCGTAACGGACCATACGATTCCGTCCATCACCCTGAATGATCCGGACGACCCCAATGCTCCGAACGTACCCATGGTGGAGTGTGGCTCGGCGTATGTGGATCCAGGGGCCACCGCCAACGATCCGTGCGATGGCAATCTGACGGACAAGATCGTGACGACCGGCCGCGTGAACACTGCCGTGCCAAAGCCCTACACGATCACTTATGACGTGCAGGATTCCAAAGGACAGAGTGCTCCACCCGTCGCCCGTACCGTTGAGGTTCGGGACACCGTGGCACCAACCCTCAACTGTCCTAAGTCCATCGAGGTTAAGGCAGAGAGCGATGGCTTGGCGACCGTAACCCCTGCGCAGAACTGGGCCACGGATACCTGCTCAGCAATCACGGGGTTTGAATCTTCGGCTCCCCGCTTGACCGTGGGGACGAAGACCGTGACGTATACGGCCAAGGACGCTGCGGGCAACCAAGCCAGTTGCTCCGTCCTCGTCACAGTGCGCTCTCCCAGTGGAGCACTGCCAGATCGTGCCATGGTGGGAGGTGGCTGCAGTGCCGCCACACGGGGGGCGGCAGCTCCCGTTGTGTGGGTGGCATTGATGCTGCTGTGGCGTCGGCGCATGCCACAGGGAACTCGGCGGTTCGGTCGTGTGAAGCTGAGAGGATGGGGAGGAATCGTCATTCTGGGGGCTCTGGCGATAAGCGTTCCCACTTCCGCTCAGTCCACGGACATCCCTGCGTTCGAACTGGAACGCCTCAGGTTGAACCCGAGCGGCATGGGCTCATGGGTGCTGGGCACGGGCGAGTTGCTCCCCGCGGGTGGCTACCGGCTGGCGCTCGCTGGGCATTATGAGAACAAGCCGCTGATCCTCTACGAGGAAGGAGTGCTTCTGGGCGTGGTTGTCCGCCATCGGGCCACGGCGGTTCTCTCCGGGGCTGTGGGACTGGGAGGCCGGGTAGAACTGGGGGCACAGGTGCCTCTGGTGCTCTCTCAGCAGGGTGATGACCTGACGGATCGAGGCGTAGGAACGCCCCAAGGAGGTGTGGCGCCAGGGACTCCACTGCTCACAGCCCGGCTCAGCCTGCTGGCCGAGCATCGGAAGGACTCCGTGGATCTCTCAGCCGGGCTGAGTGCGAGCCCAGGGCTGGGCAGCGCGTCCGCGCTCGCCCGAGAACTGCATGCCATTCCCAACCTCATGCTGGGCCGTCGCTTCGGTGCGGTGCGGGCCTCGCTCGACGCGGGCTTCATGCTGCGGCCCCGCATCATCTTGAATAACGACGACAACATCCAAGACGAGTTGGGCCATGCGCTTCGCTTGGGCGCTGGACTGTCCACCACGGCGGAAGGGCTGGGGGGGGAGGTGGCCGCCATCGGCTCAGTGCCTCTGCAGCGTGAGGGCTATTCCTTGGAACTGCTCGGCGGTGTCAGGCTCCCTGTGGGAGAGCTGCTTGAGGTGCAGGGACTCACGGGCCTGGGGCTGGGCAATGCGCCGGGGACGCCGCGGTTCCGTCTTCTGCTCGGGATGTCTTTTGGGAAGGTGGCCCGTCCTCGGGAGCCCTCTCTGGAAGAGCAGGCCTCCCAAGAGATGGATGATCCAGATCGTGACAGGGATGGGGTGCTCAACCGGGTCGACGCGTGCCCGGATGAGCCAGGTCCTGCTTCTCGCCGTGGGTGCCCAGTGCTCGATTCGGATGGGGACGGGGTGGTGGATGAGAAGGATCAGTGCCCCAATAAGGCCGGCATCGTCGAGATGGCAGGGTGCCCCCTCAAGGATACGGATGGAGACACCGTGTGGGATCACCTGGACAACTGCCGTGAGATTCCTGGCCCCTCTGAGAACCAGGGATGCCCCGCCAAGGATCGGCAGTTGGTGGTGATCCAGCGGCGCAGGATTGCCATCAAGGACACGATCCATTTCGACTATGACAAGGCCACCATCAAGAGCGTGTCCTTCCCGCTGCTGAATCAGGTGGCTCAGGTGCTCATCGAGCACCCTGAGATCGTCTCCGTCTCTATCGAGGGCCATACGGACGATATCGGCACAGCCACGTACAACCGTGAACTCGCCCTGCGGCGTGCAGGCGCGGTGCGCGACTATCTCGAGAGTCAAGGCGTGGCGCGCTCGCGCATGTCCGTCCGGAGCTTCGGTGAGGACCGGCCGCTGCAGTCGAATGCGACCGAGCAGGGACGCGCCACCAACCGTCGGGTGGAGTTCATCACGCGCTACGAGGCAGACGCGCCATAGCCAGCCGCCCTGGGGCACAGCCAATCTCATCCGCCTGAAGTGGTACAGCCCACGCCGCCTGTCTCCTGTAGTTCTCAATCCCTCTCCAGACTCCGGGCTTGCTCTCCTCGAGGTTCCATCCACGCGTGTGCCGCCTGTCTCTCCCAGGAGGCACAAGAAAAGGATTCACGTCCATGACCTTCCCCCTACAGAACGGTGGCTTTGTCCCTCCCTCTCGCCTGTCTTTCCCCACCCAAGGCGGAGCCCAGTCGCTGCAGCAGTCGTTTGAGCAGTTCTCGACCATGTTCTCGTGGTCATCCCAAGTGCAGTCCCTGCTGGGGAGTCAGCAGGCGGGCTTCGGGGGGATGGACTCGCTGAACCGGTGCTTCCAAGCCTACGGCGCCATGGGAGCCCAGCTCTCGATGACGAATGTCGTGGGCTACGCCGCGATGCCGGACTTCGAGAACTCCGGGCAGCTCGACCTGGACAAGCAGGCGGGTACGGTCACCACGCCCGGTGGCTACAAGGTCAGCGTCGCGGACGGCAAGGTTCGCATCCAAAACCCGGACGGCAAGTGGACGGACCTCAAGGCCGAGCCGCCCACCCGCACTGTCACCTCCGACAATGTCACCACCGAGAGCCGCCAACTCCCGAGGGATCCCGCAGTGCGCGAGTCGGATGGCGACGTGTGGCGCTACCAGGGCACCGGCACCTTCAACCTGCCAGACGGTACGAAGATCACCATCCAAGAGAAGGGGGACAGCAAGGACCTCCACATCAACCAGGTGGACATCTACAACGGCAACAAGCACGTGTCCGTCGACAGCCAGCTCACCAGCGCCGAGTGGCAGACGGTGAGCAGCAGCTCGCAGCAACTGTCGGCGACGCCTTGGAGGAACCTGGGCACGGTCGAGCAACGCCAGGTGACCGCCCGGGTCACGGAGCAGCAGGAGGCGCGTCAGAAGTTCACCACCACCTTCTCGGACGTGCAGAAGAACGGCTACGCCCACGATGCCACTAACGCGGATGGCCAGTCGTTCCAGCTCGCGGGTGATGGAATCGCCTGGAGCCAAGGGGGCCGCGAGGTGCTCAGCGGCGCCGGCAAGGGCAAGGATGACAAGACGCTGGCGTATCAGCTCGGCAATGCCATCCAGAACAGCCAGCTCGGCCGCCGCCCCATCCAGGTGCCGTGGAACGTGTATGCCACCCAGATGGTGGGCATCACCGCCTCGCTCTTCCAGTCCCAGTACGCAGCCACGTCCAATCACTGGCAGCAATGCCAGAACATGTTCTCCGCCTGCCAGCCTCGGCCCTACCTGCCCATGATGACGCAGCTGAGCAACATGGGTGGCATTCGCAGCCCGTTCTGCGGCCCCATGGGCGGCGCGGCCATGTGCGGCGTGGGTCTGAACGGCGGCTTCCAGTCCACCCTCCAGCGCATGCTCGCGTCGGTCAACCAGATGATCCAGCGCTACATGAGCCTGCGTGATCTGCAGCTCAACGCGATGCAGATGCGCTGGAGCCGGCCGATCGGCGGCTGATCCCCCTCCTCTTCATCTCGGAGCTTGCCATGAGCCAGAAGGCCCCCGCGCCCAGTCAGCCCGCAGCCTCTCCACCTCCTCCAGAGCCCTCCGCGGAACTGAATGCGCGCATGCGTGCCTTCCTTCAGGGAGATCTCATGCTTGCCGATCTCTACGAGCTCACCCATGAGGAACTCTACGGCCTCGCCTCGCAGGGCCGCCACCTCTACGAGTCCGGCAAGCTTGAGGCCGCCCAGCAGATCTTCGAGGGCCTCACCACGCTCGCGCCTAATGAGGCCAGTTTTCACACCGGTCTGGGCTCTGTCTATCAGCGCCGCGGGGAGCTGGGGCGCGCGTGCGAAGAGTACGATCGCGCCCTGGCCCTCAACGAGCGGGACCTCGCAGCCCTGTGCAACCGCGCCGAGGTGCTGCTGCAGGAGGGCAAGATCGAAGAGGCCGCGAGGGATCTCCAGCGCATCGCCGAGCTGGATCCGAAAGGCGAGCAGGGCTTCAGCCAACGCGCCAGAGGCATGGCGATCGCGCTGAGCACCATCGTCCAGAAGCTCCAAGAGCCCCAGCAGTCCCCCGCCAAGTAGGAGCCATGTGCAGCCATGTCTGATCTCAAGGATGACCTTGCAGGCGTGCCAGACGAGGTGAAGCGCGTTCTGGCCCACCTCAAGCCAGAGCCCGAGGCCGCCGCCGAGGTGCGCGAGCAGCTGCTCTCCGGGCTCGATGCGCACGTGCAGACCTCGGCGGGGCCACTCCGGGAGGTGCTGGAGTGCATGCGGAGGGTGCTGCAATCCACGAGGCCGGGGGCGCCTTTCCAGCCCCACTTCGCCCGGGAGTTCACCGCAGCGCTCGAGCGCTACCGGAAGGATCCCTCCGCTTCCCAGCCGCCGCCCGAGGTGCTGCTCGACTGCCTCATCTTCCTGCGCGAGCTCGTGCAGGCCCGAGGCCTGGGTGGGCTGCTGGAGGCCGTGGATGAGGTCTCCTCCGAGCCCGCCGCCCCCCCGAAGGAAACCCGTCAACAGCAGGACCTGCAGACTCGTATCCGGCTCAGCAACACCCGGGGATGACCCGGAGAAAGGCGCTCGTTCATGAATATCGCACCCAATTCCTTTCCGATGTTTCCCACCGCTTCAGGCTCGTCGGCGATGCGAGGGATGGGCTTTGCCAGCTTCTCCTTCAGCGGCATGTTCTTCTCCTCCTCGACGCTCAACAGCCTGAACCATGCCTGCGGCTGCCATCCGCAGAGCGCCCCGCTCAACACGCTGGGCAGCCTCTTCTCCTCCATCTCCCTGCTCCAGAACTTCGGGAGCATGTGCGGGACGGGGTGGGGGCAGAACTGCGTGCCGCAGCCTCCGGCTTGCCCGCAGCCTTCGCCTTTGGAGAAGGGGAAGATGTGGGACGTGTTCTTCGATGCAAAGTCCGGCACGAAGACGACTCAGAAATCCCCCATCGTCCTGGACCTCAACGGCAACGGGCGGCCTGATATCACCGGCAGCAACATCAAGGGCAACGGCAAGCTGGAGGGCAAGACGGTCAAGGGCTTCGACCTGGATCCCCAGAATCGCCAGTGGGAGACCAAGAGCCTCATGCGACGCCCGGCCAAAGGGGGCGGCGCGCCTGAACTGCCCGCCGGAGTGAAGGCCCAGGTGTTCGACAAGAACGGCAAGCTGGTGAAGACACTCACCGCCGAACAGTTGCAGGCCCTGCAGAAGAAGAACAGCAAGGGCTGGAACGCGGATGGAGGGGACATGGGACTGGGGCTCAGCAATGGCATGCGTGCCGAGTTCCGGGATGCCAATGGCCGGCTGGTGAGCGAGCTCAAGCAGGACGGCACGAACAAAAACAAGTTCCTGTATTTCTGGGGCAACAAGAACGAGAACGAGTGGACCAAGGCCTGGGACCCGAAGACGGGCGGCGACGGCATGCTCGTTTGGGACACGGACGGGGATGGGAAGATCACCAGCGGCAAGGAGCTGTTCGGCCACGTCGATCTGAACGGGAAGGAGACGTTCAAGAACGGCTACGAGAAGCTGTCCCACTACTTCGACAAGGATGGCGACGGCAAGGTGCAGGGCGAGGAGCTCAAGGGCCTGAAGATCTGGGAGGATCGCAACGGCGACGGCATCACCCAGCAGGGCGAGCTGGTGGAACTGGAGAAGCACGGCATCAGCCAGCTCAACACGAACTACAAGCCGGGCGACATGAGCTCGTCGTATGGCTACCGTCCGCCGGGCCAGACGCAGCAGGCTCCGGCCAGCCCTCCGCCCGCTCCGGCCACGCCCGCCTCCCTGCCCGCCATGCAGCAGACGTGGCAGTTCTTCCAGATGCTCGAGGTGATGCGGCAGATGCAGATGTTTGGCTTTGGACTCGCCTGAGGAGATACCACCATGTACATGTTCAAGCCCGAAGACATTCCCGCCAACCTGCCCCAAGAGGTCAAGACGCTGCTGATGGCCCTCAAGCCCGAGCCGCCCGAGCTGATCGAGCGGCGCCAGCGGCTGATCGCCGAGCTGACATCTCAGGCCGCCTCCGCCACGGGGCCGCTGCAGCAGCTGCTGAGCTCGGTACGCGAGGTGTTCCTGGCCATGCAGCCGGAGATGCCCTTCAAGGCGAGCCTCTCCGAGGACTTTAATCGGGCGCTTCAGCGCTACACCCAGGAGCCGAACGCCCTCAACCCGCCGCCTCCGCTGCTCACCGAGTGCATGAACTATCTGCATGACCGCGTGCAGAGCATGGGCCTGAGCTACATGCTGGAGAAGACCCGGGCTGCCTCCGCGCAGCCTGCAGCCCCCGAGAAGCGCGCGGGCGAGTGAGACACGCGCGCCGATGGAGGCCATGTCTGGCTTTCATGTCTGGCGTTGACGTGGCTCCACTCATACGCCGCAAGTGGTAACGATTTCACTGCGGTTCTTCCGTATCAGTTGAAAGCCCCCGCGAGTGCTGACCCGTTGGGCCAGAGACTCCGGGGGCTTTGTACTTCCCACCACGGAGAGACGCATGGACATCAATTCGGTGATTTCTTCTGCTGCCAGGAACGCAAAGGCGTGGACCGCAGATGATCAGGCGAAGCTGGAGGGCGTGCCACCGGACCAGCAGGATAAACTCAAGGCTCAGATGCAGATGCAGAAGGAGAGTGAGTTGGTCACGCTCATCACCAACCTCATGAAGCAGATGCACGAGACCCGGATGTCGGTCATCCGGAACATCGGCTAGTTCGGTCCGCCGCGATCCGGGAGTGGCCGCAGGCGGGCCTCTCCCGGATCCGGTGCTGCCGGTCCGCTACTACGGCTGGTCCGAGGCCTCCAGGTCCACGGCGCGGCTCCCCACCAACTGCACGATGGCCTGAGCAAGCGGCTTGGGGATGTCCAGGTCCACCACCGCGGCGGCGCCCTCGGCGCGGGTCGTCCAGGTGACCTGCTGCCCTCGCACCCCCACGCGCGTGCGCAGCGGCAAAGGCATGCTCCCCCCAGAGGCCACGTACGCATCCACGGCCGCGCTTGGATCGAACGAGCCCGAGAAGCCCGAGGTGAGCGTCCCGCTGGCTGGGAGCTTGAGGAGCCCGGGCACGCGGCGCTGGGTATCTCCCGAGGCCACGAGGCGCACTGTGGTGCCCGAGTCCACGAAGTCGACCGTGAGGCTCTTCTTGCCCGGGAAGGTCAATCGGCTGATGCGTGCGCCACCGGCACTATAGGTCGTCAGCCCGATGCTCGACCCGCGGCCGCCACCCTGCCGGTCGAGCTCGTGGATCTTCTCGAGGAGGCCACTCAGCCGGGCCGTGAAGTTCGCCGCCGCCCGGTACTGGTTCACCTGGTGGTAGACGAGCTTGCCCCCCTTTACCGGCTCCACCGCAAGGGAGATGGCGTCGGCGATACAGAAGGTCTCGAGCACCTCCTTGATCAACGAGCGCGTTTGCTCCACGTTGAGCTTGGCCTTCTCCGCCTCGGCGAACAGGCCATCCTTCTCCGCCGCGTTCATGAACTCCTCGGTGATGCTCTGCAACCACTGCGAGGACTCCGGAGTGGAGTAGGCGATGTCGAGCCGGCCGATGATGCTGGCCGGGAACGAGGGCCGGGGCAGCGGAGCGATCTCCCCCGGCGCGAGCGGCTCCAGTCCCATGCGCAGGCGCAGCGAGGTGCCGTTGTCCAGCACCGAGAGGCGCACGCGGTTCAGCAGCCGCTCGTAGACGCGCGTCCCCAGGCTCCGCCCGAGCGCGTAGACATGCCGGGCCTCGTCGCCCGGGGTGGGCTCCTTGTCCGAGAGAAGCGGATAGAAAGTGGTGGGATCCGTCTTCCGCCAGCGCTCCAGGTCGACGTCCACCGAAGCGAGCGTGCCGGGGCCCGTGAGGTTCTCCTCCAAGCCCAGCGGATCCGCGTCGGTGATGTACTCGCCCTTGGGGCCCGTGAGCAGGAAGCCCTTCGTGCGGCGGAAGTACGTGCCCTTGATCTTGACGGTGTCGCTCGCATCAGGGAGCACCCGGCCTCCTAGCTCCGAGAAGCCCTTCAGCGGCGCGGCGTCCTTCGTGACGGGGAAGAGAAGGATGCCAGAGGGCTCGGTCGAGCCCGGATCCCCTGCGCCCATCAACATGCCCACCGAGCCTCCCGGGCGAATGCCTCCCGGGCCGATGAAGGGGAAAGCCTCCTCAAGGTGCTCGCGGCTCAGCACCTGGGGCAGCGGCATGCGCATCTCCGCGAAGGCTGCCTCCACGCGCTCCATCGGCCCGGTCGCCACGAAGAGATAGGCCCAGGAGGGAACCTGCGTGCCGGGCTCGGTGGCCTTCGCCTCGGTGGCCTTCGCCTCGGTGGCCTTCGGCTGGGCAGAGGCGGAGAGGCTGCCCAGCAGGAGCCAGGTCCCTGCGAAGCGAGCGAGAGGAGAGCGGAGCACGGCAGGGCGCATCGGAAAGTGCCTTTCGGTGGGGACAGAGCCCGGACGTGAGTATGGTGGAAGATTCCTCTGAAGCGGAACCCCCAGCGTGGATCCGCTCGGATCTCCGCGCAGGCGCTTGAAACTCTCCCGGGGCCTGGGCTCTACAATGGGGGGTTGATGCGCTCCCCCTCTCACCTGATCTGGCTCCTCGTCTCGCTCCTGCTCGTGTCGTGCTCTGACGCGGGCCTCTACGCATTGGATGGGCGGGGCCCCAGCGGCAAGGACCGGGCGGACTTCTCCGGCGAGGTCTGCATCCCTCTGGCCACCGGTGACGCCTTCCCCGTGAAGGTCGTCTTCGCGCTCTCGGGAGGGCAGGGCGTGCCGAGCGAGGTGGTGGGCTACACCACCGACGCGCTCGGCACCCTCAGCAGCCGCTTCTCCGGCCCCTTCATCAAGTTCTCCCTGGTGGCCTTCCACACCGTGGCCACCGGCCTCCAGGGCAGCTTCGCGGACGCCGCCACCTTCCAGGCCGCGCTGCCCCGGTACGCCAGCTACCAGGAGTCGGGGCCCATGAGCATCCGCTCCGCGCTCCGCCTCTCCAAGAGCATCCTCTCCGGCGACATGCAGACGGCCTGCCGGGGCGCCGTAGGCCGCAGCCGCTACGTCATCGTGCTCGTCATCACCCAGGCGGACCTCAGCTGCGACAACCCCGCCTTCAACGTGGGCATTGACGCGCGCTGCTCCGCGCTCACCCCCGTCTCCGGCGCGGCGGCCTGCAGCGTGTGCGAGCTGACGGCCGTCACCGGCGAGGTGAAGAACCTCGTCCAGTCGTTCGGCGCCGGCGAGGTGGTGGTGCAGCCCGTCTACGTGCGCGACGTGGCCGACCCCGTCACCCGCGATCAGGTGGCTGCCATCGCCAACGCCGGAGGCACCGAGGCCATCGAGACCGACCCGCAGGGCCTGCGCGACGTGCTGGGCACCCTCAACTACGCCTCGCTGCAGACGTCGCTCGTGCTCAAGCGCTTCGTCGCCTTCAACCGCAACGTCCAGGTGCGCGACGGCATCATCTCCGCCGACAGCGACGCCGACGGCGTGTCCGATGACGACGAGGTCGCCCTGGGCCTGGATCCGCGTCAGCCGGACACGGACGGCGATGGGCTCATGGACGGCATCGAGCTGCGCATGGGCCTCAAGCCTCAGCCGGGCAACCTGGACATCATCAACGGGTGCAATGTCTCCCTGGACGAGGATGGCGACCGGCTCAACACCTGCGAGGAGCGCGTGCTGGGCACCGACCCGTGCATGGGCGACTCGGACGCGGACGGGCTGCCAGATCTCGTGGAGGCTTTCGGCCGCACCAACCCGCTCGTCCCCGAGGACCTGCTGGACACCGATCGCGACGGCGTCCCCAACATCCAGGAGGCCATCATCCGAGGAGATCCGCTCAGCGCGGATCTGGCCTTCCAGGCCGAGCGCGGCTACGGCTACTCGTTCGAGCCCATCGAGCCCACTCCGGATGGGCGCGCCTGCTACAAGGTGCGCGCGGAGAACATCACCGTGTTGCCCACCCTGGAGCGGCCCCACCCGCTCTTCCCGGGTGTGAGCATTCCGCGGGGCACCAACGACATCTACCTCTATATGCAGGTGGGCCGGGCCAATGATCCGCGGGGCGCCGGCGTGGGCTCGCTCTTCATCGAGTCCCTCCGCTACTCCGAGGAGAAGGGCAAGGAGCCCAACCAGACCCTCCTCTTCACCCCGAACGACTTCATCCTCGGGACCTGATCCACTCCTCGCGGTGGGGGGTAGACCCCACGCTCCCACTGGGGGCTCCCCCCCACACCCCCCGCTCCACACCTCGGGCGCTTTGTGCAAATCCCTGAATTTTCAGACGAACAGTGTCCAGTGGTGAGCGGATCGGGTCTTGCTAGGAGTGCGGCGTCGAAAGGAGTTGTCATGACACGCAACCGCTTCATTCCCTCTCTGGCCCTTGGGGCTCTCTTCCTTCTCAGCGCCTTGCCGGCCCAGGCGCAGACCAACGCGGTCGATAACCCGGAGTGCCTCGGCAGCAGCTGCGGCCGTCCCAAGGAGGAGGGCGGCGGCTGTGGCTGCGGCTGCGGTTGCTCCGTGTGGGTGTCGTACACGGATGACGGCGTGACGCTGGCCTACACCGACGACGCGGACGGCGACGGCAAGGCGGATGACAAGGACAACTGCCCGTTCGCCTCCAACCGCGAGCAGGGCGACGGCGACGGCGACGGCGTGGGCGATGTCTGCGACAACTGCTCGGCGCTGGCCAACTTCCAGCAGCGCGACGCGGACGGCGACGGCATCGGCGATGACTGCGACGCCGACGCGGACAACGACACCATCCCCAACGCCCAGGACAACTGCGCGCTCATCCCCAACAAGGATCAGAGCAACCTGGACGGCGACGCCCAGGGCGACGTGTGCGATCTGGATGACGACAATGACGGCCATGCGGACGGCGAGGACAACTGCCCGCGCCTGCCCAACGCGGATCAGGCCATGCCCGCGGACGCCAGCCAGTGCCGCATCGACAAGGACGGCGACAACGTCTCCGACAACGGCGACAACTGCCCCTCCATCGCCAACCCGAATCAGGCGGACAAGGACCTGGACGGCCTGGGTGACGTGTGTGACGCGGACATCGACAACGACGGCGTGCTGAACAAGGACGCTGATGGCAAGGTGCTGGACAACTGCCCGTACGTGGTCAACCGCGACCAGGTGGACGATGACGGTGACGGCGTGGGCGATGCCTGCGACACCAAGTACTGCGTCGTGGTGGACAAGAACACCCCGGATGACTGCCTGGATCCGAAGGGGCCCTTCACCGTGTCCGGTGGTGGCCAGCTGAGCCTGAAGTCCGGCGAGAAGGTGGAGCTGCCGCTGTTCGCCAACCGCAACGGCGCGGCCATCGAGTACACGTGGACGGTGAAGTCGCGTCCCTCCGGCTCCAAGGCCGTGGTGGAGAACCCGACGGGCGCGGTGACCTATAGCCGCCACTGGCAGTACGAGTACCTGGCGAAGACCGAGCCGTCCTTCACCGCGGACGCGGACGGCCAGTACGACATCCAGGTCCAGGCGCGGCTGGCCTTCTCGGACCGTGCGTACCCGGATCAGCGTGAGAGCGTCTCCAGCCTGAAGCTCAGCGTGGGCAACGGCACCGCCAGCAGCTGCGCGGCGCTCCCGGGCCCGGTGGGTGGCATGGCGCTGGGCGCCGCGCTGCTCGGACTGCTGCTGCGCCGCCGCCGCGCGGAGTAGACTGTTCCCCATCCGCAGCACAGGAGGCCCGTTCCCATGCACCTGAACCCCCGGATGCTGATGGCTGCGGGCCTCCTGGCCGCATCAGTGGTCGCATGTACCGACACGCTGGTAGAGCCGCTCGTGCAGGAGCAGACGCTCCTGGATGACCGGCTCACCCTCAAGGGGCGCGTCTGCACCGCGCCCGCCAACCCCGCCGGCTTCCCGGTGAAGGTGGTGCTCGTCATCGACGAGTCGGGCAGCATGTGCGTGTCGGATCCGCCGGGCTCGCAGGAGGGCACAGGCTTCTGCGAGCAGGTGGCGGTGGTGGTGCCCCCCGGCGTCACCGAGCCCGCGCGCGTGCGCGCCATGCGCCGCCTGGTCAATCAGTTCGCCGATCAGCCCAACGTGCAGCTGTCCGTGGTGCCGTTCGAGACCAACGTGAAGAACGTGTGGCCTCCGGCCGCCACCGGCAACCGCTTCGCCCGGCCCGACAGCACGCTGGACACGTACATCAGCGGTCTCCAGAGCCAGCTGGGCAAGGGCACCGACTACCAGGGCGCCATCAGCTACGCCTACAGCCTCATCGCCAGTGACATCACCACGCTGTCGCAGACCAACCCCGAGGTACTGCCGCGCACCCGCTACGTGGTGGTGTTCCTCACGGACGGAACGCCGTACCCGCGCTGCTCGGCCAACGACAACCTCTCCGTCTATGCCACGCCGGACACACCGGACCTGACGTGGGCGGACTCCTCGAGCGCGGTGGAGTTCTGCAACCTGCTGGATCCAGAGTCGCCGGACAACATCGAGGGCTTCGAGGTCGGCACGGATCGCAACCAGAACTACCAGCTCTTCAGCTACGTGCGCCGGCTGATGGAGCTGAAGGACCAGTACAACGTGGGCGACATCCGCATGCACACGGTGCTCCTCTTCAACCAGGAGGCGGTGCGGCTGTGCGGCCCCATCTGCCAGGATCTCTACGGCACCTACCCGGGCGTCCCACCGGGCGAGTATCCGCAGGCGGCCAAGAAGATCGCCTCGTGGCTGCTGCAGCGCTTCGCGGAGATCGGCAACGGCGTGTACCAGGAGTTCAACGACACCGGGCAGATCAACCAGATGGGCCTGGGCGCTCTGGACTACTCCTCGTTCGCCTCGCGCAACGTCATCAAGACGCTGATGGTGGAGTCGCTCAGCTCCGTCCCCGGGCAGAGCGGGCGCGAGGTGGACACGGACGGCGACGGGCTGCCGGACACCCTGGACAACACCTTCACGCTGCAGACCAACTCCTTCATTCCGGACAGCGATGGAGACTGCCTGGATGACGGCTTCGAGGCGCGCCGGGCGGACCAGGGCTTTAAGCCTGGGAATGATCTCGACGCGCGTGGGTGCGATCCGGCCTCGCCGCTGACGCCGGGCTGCGTGTGCCGCGACACGGATGGCGACGGTCTGTCCCAGTACGCCGAGGCGTACGTGCGGACGCGCGCGGGCCTCATCGACAGCGACGGTGACGGCGTGCCGGATGCGATGGAGGTGCGCTACGGGCTGGATCCGCTCACGCCGAACGTGTCGGGCATCGACACGGATGGGGACTCCCTGCCGGACGAGGCTGAGCTGCGCGCGGGCAGCGACCCCACGCAGCGGGACGAGGCCTTCTACGAGCGCTACGGCTACCAGTACTCGGTGTCGATCGCCGAGAAGCGGACCAACGGCAGTACCTGCTACGACTTCACCATCTCCAACATGCAGATGGTGACGCCGCCCAACCGCTCGGGCGTGCAGCAGGGTTACAACCTCTTCAAGGTGTGGTTCGCGGAGGCTCCCGAGAGCGGGGTGGCCACGGACTACGGCGTGTGGAAGACGGCGTGTGCCTGGGCGCAGTACGCGCCGCCCAGCGTGCGCGTCCCGCTGGGGCCGGATTTGGCCCTGGAGAACGGCGACTTCCGCAGACCCGACACCCTCAACGAAATGAGCGAGTACATGACGCGCTGCGTGGGTGATGCGCCAGGGGCGGCGCCGTGACGAGAAGGGCTGTCTTCTTCATCGCGGCGGTGGTGGGGACGCTGGCGGCCATCGCCGCGTGTTCGGATGCCTACCTCTATGACGAGCGGCGCGACGAGCAGGTGCCAGTGGATCGCGCGGTCGCCTTCGAGGGGACCTTCTGTACGGTGGGCACCAACGAGGTGGTGCGCCCGATCAAGATCGTCGTTGCCCTGGACGCCAGCCAGTCCATGAACGTGACGGATCCGGACGGTACGCGCGCCACCGCGCTCATCGAGCTCCTCTCCATCCTGCCCACGGACCCCGAGGTCTCCATTTCGGTGATGCTCTTCGCGGGCAGCACCTCGGCGTTCCTCACCAAGGACGCCAACGGGCAGGACGGCTTCGCGCAGGTGGCCAGCCTCACGGACATCCAGAAGCAGAACCTCATCCGCACGCTGCTCAACTTTCGCAACCCCGACAATGCGCCGAACCGGGACTCGACGGACTTCGTCAAGCCGCTGTCGGACATCTACTCGCTCATCAACGCGGACATCGCCAAGAGCCGGGCGGCACCAGGCGGCGCGACTGCCCTGGCCCAGGCGCGCTACTCGGTCATCTTCCTGTCGGACGGCCATCCCACCAACAACCAGGACGACGAGCTGCTGCGCGGCGACGCGGTGGTGCGCATCCGCCAGCTGAGGGATTTGGTGGAGGACGTGCGCGTGAACACCGTGCACGTCTTCAACCCCTCGCAGCCGGTCAGCTCCATCTGTGATTTGACGGGGGACGCCGGGTGCCCGCTGCTCATCATCAACCAGGACGCGGACCGGCTGGAGAAGATGTCCCAGCTGGGCGGCGGCAACTTCCGGGACTTCCGCAACAACGAGCCCATCAACTTCCTGGACTTCAGCTTCGGCCAGGTGCGCCGGGCCTTCATCGTGAAGGAGCTGATCGCCTCCAACTTCAGCGCGCCCCCGGGCAGTCCCGTGGGCGTGGCGGACACGGATGGGGACGGCCTGACGGACGAGGAGGAGCGCCAGGAGGGCACCAACCCCAACATGGTGGACACGGATGGGGATGGCTTCAGCGACGGCGTGGAGGTGCGGTTCCGCCGCCAGGGTGTGGACTTCAACCCCACCCAGGTGGCGTTTCCGGACGGTGGCGGCCTGGACCCCGGCTGCCCGCCGAACCTGCGCGGCGTGGACGACGACTGCGACGGGGTGCTGGACTGCGACGAGCAGTTCATCGGCACCAACGCGAAGATCGTCGACAGCGATCGCGACGGCATGCCGGACGGCGTGGAGTGGCGTGGCGGCACGCAGGGCTCCAGCAATGACCTGGACGAGGACCCGGACAATGACGGGCTCACCAGCCGCGCGGAGCTGCGCCTGCACACGCACCCGGTGGAGGTGGACACCTCGCACCTGTCCGTGGACGGCTACCGCTACTCCATGGTGGCCGTGGGGCCGCCGGACGAGTTCGGCCGCCAGTGCTACGCGTTCCGCGTGGACAACGTGCTGCTGGCCCCCACGCTGCTGGAGGTGAGCGACGCGGGCGTGGACGCGGGCCTGCCCGTGGGCCGCCCCACGGACGGAGGCCCCGTCGTGCTGCGCGGCGCGGGCTACAACGATCTCTGGCTCTCCGTGGCCATGATTCCCGCGGACGATCCCACCGCCCGCACCATCACCCGCTTCTACCGCTACAACGCCGCGCGCTACCCCATCGGGGGCGTGAAGTCCCCCGTGGACGGCGTCATCCGCGTGAACTCGGAGGACTTCGTGTCGACGTGCCCCGGCCGCGTGGATGTACCCCAGAACCCCTGAAGCCACTGCCATGTCCAAACTCGCCCGCCTGCTGCCGCTCGCGCTCCTCCTCGTCCTTACTGCCTGCCCGGGAGATGGGGGCACCGATGAACCCGATGGGGGGACGCAGGTCCGCGCCGATCCGTGCAACAGCCGGGAGGACGCGCTCTCCAAGCCCGAGTGCGAGCTGACGCTGGGCGAGCAGCGGGAGGACTACATCTCCTTCGCGCAGGACGCGGAGCACCCTGAGTCGGACAAAGACTGGTTCAGCGTGCGCATCCCCGCCACGGCCAATGCGCGCACGCTGGTGCGGGTGACGGCCGGCTACCTTGCGCAGAGCACCCCGGTGAACCTCGCGGTGGGCGTGCTGCGTGAGGACGGCCAGTCCTCGGTGGCGCGCAAGGTGGACAACCACCAGCAGGGCGCGCCCAAGCCCGTGGAGATCATCTTCCCGTTCTCCGAGCCCAATGCGCGGCTCCTCCTGCTGCTGGCCGACGAGCCCACCATCCCGAGCCGTCCCCAGTTCGACGCGCGCTCGCCGTACTTCGTGAAGGTGGAGGTGCTGGAGAACCCCGACACCAACGAGCCCAACGATACGCAGCCCACGGCCCTCACGCTCCAGGCGCAGGGCGCCGTGCAGGTAGCCACCGCCAGCGGGTACCTGGCCACTACGGATGACGTGGACACGTTCTCCTTCCCCGCGGCCACTGGCAAGGTGGCCTATGTGCGGCTCTACGCGGAGCAGCTGAACCCGCCTCCCGCCTACCGGCTCTCGTACACGCTGGTGCGTCCGGACAGCACCGCCGAGGCCGAGGGCCGCGTGGCCAACGCCTTCGTCGCCGCGGACCTGGCCACCGCGCGCCGGGTGAAGGCGACGGGGACTTGGACGGTGGTGGTGAAGGGCTACAAGCCCGCGAACGATCCCAACCCCATCCCGGGAGATCTGCGGCAGCGCTACAACCTCGAGGTCCGCGTGATGGACGAGCAGGACCCGCAGGACATCAACGGGGACAACGACGCCCTCGGCCGCGCGCTGGTGCGGACCATCGGCTCCGGGCCGGGCAGCTCCACCAGCTTCTCGGGCCGCATCGGCTCGGCGTCGGACGTGGACTGGTACGGCGTGGATGTGCCGTCCACGACGCAGCCCTCGGTGCTGTACTTCCGGCTGGCGCAGGGCTCGGGCGGTGGCCGCTTCCCGCCGCTGCCGGGCCTGGTGGATCGCCAGGTGCGCGTGCTCTCGCCGGTGACGAAGGGCGCGGGGGAGCCGGACTGGAAGGTGGCCTGCGTCTCGGACGTGACGGCCTGCCCCAAGGGCTACTCGGAGGCGCCGTCCGCGCAGCTGCTGGTGGAGGCGCTGTGCAACGGCAGCCCGCCGCTGTGCCTCCAGGCCTCGCGCGAGGAGGAGCCGCAGAACTTCCCCAACCTGAGCAACTTCGAGGGCACCCTCTTCGTGCCGCCGCACACGGGCACGCTGCGCTACTACTTCGTCGTCGAGGACGACGGGAACAACTGGGCGGACGACAAGGACTACACCCTGCAGGTGTCCTGGCAGGATGACGCGGATGACACCGCCCGCTACTCCGGTGGCGTGGAGCAGCCCTCCACGGCGACGCTGGCGAACGACACCTCCGGTGCCACCTTCCCCGCGCCGCCCGCCGCAGCCACCGCGCTCAACGGCCAGCTGAACCACGGCTACGGCCGCCTCCTCCCCGATGACCGCGTCACCGGCAAGGGCGTGCGCGGGCCTCGCGACTATGACGCCGTGCCTTCGGACACGGACAGCTTCATCCTCAACCTGCCCAATGGGCTCCCCGAGCCGCTCGACCGGACATGGGAGCTGCAGTGGACGGTGCAGAACCTGGCGGACGGGGGGCTGCCGCACGGGCTCGCGCTGGACCTGACGTTCTGCGATGGGACGCCCCGGGATGGAGGCTCCGGGTGCACGCCGGTGTCCAAGGGCAGCCGCAATCAGCCGCTGACGCTCTCGTACCGGCCCGATCCGCTGCGCGCCTGGCACACGCCCAGCGGCAGCTTCAGCGGCCTGCAGCCGCTCTACTCCAAGCAGGTGGCCGGCAACTCCACCGTGTTCACCGTGCAGCCCTACGCCTGCTCGTGCTTCGAGCCGCGCTTCATCCGCGGCGGCACCGTGCGTGTGGACGTGTCCGCCGCCGAGCGCACTTCCTACGAGCGCGTGAACTACTCGGTGCGCACCGCCTATACGGACTACCCGAAGACCTACTCCGCCGACGGCGGCGGCCGTCAGTGCCCCGCGCCGCTTCCGGATGGCGGCCCGGGCTGCAAGTTCACCCTGCAGCCCTGAGCCGGGGCAGTCGCGGTGGGACTACGGAGCGGGGATGCCCTTGCCCTCCAGTTCCACCACCGTCTCCGCCCCCGTCGAGGAGTTGGACTTGATGGTGATGGAGCCGGTGTAGGCCTTGGCCTGGCTCGGCTTGAACTGGACTTGGACGTAGGCGCGCTTGCGGCTCTCGAGGGTCACCGGCGTGCTGTCCGTGAGCCCCTCGGGAAGCGTGACGATGAACTCGGACGGGCCCGACTTGGTGACCGAGGTGATCTGCAGCGTCTCGTCGCCCCGGTTCTCAAGCATCAGCGTGTTGAAGGTGGAGGCTCCCACGTACGTACCGCTGCCGAACTCCGTGTCGAACTGCAGCTTGATGCGGTCGGGCTGAAGGAAGGGGCCCTTCTGCAGCGGAACATCGTCTTCCCCTCCACAACCCGCCAGGGCCAGGAGGATGATGGGGAACCACAAGGTCTTCAGGCGCATCGTCGTTCACTCCCAGAGTGAGGGTTGAGATGGTCGGGTTTGTAACAGTGTTCCCCAGAAGCACCCAAGTGGTCCTGCTCGCGTGCGTGTTCCTGGGGTTGGGCACGGGCTGCGGTGGTGGGCGCGCGGACTTCATCGGCAGCCGGGCGAAGGACGTGTGTGACGCGGAGTGGCCGGTGTGCAGCAAGGTGGCTGGCTGCATCCTGGGCGCGGAGAGCTACACGGAGGGCCGGCTGCCCGGGAAGGGGCAGTTCATCGTCCAGCTGCAGGAGGCCTCCACCGTGCGGGTGCGCTTCTTCCTGGAGGACGTGGTGGCCGCCGGCGAGGAGACGGTGGTGACATTCCAGGAGGAGGGCTGCCGGGCGCGCACCCGCGAGGCGGTCAGCGGCCGCACGGCCCTGGACTCGGCGGAGAAGTTCGGCGAGTTCAGCCGCGAGGCGGACCTCACCGGCGTGGGGGACCACCTGATCGAGTTCACCTCGGACATGCAGGCCCGCTACGTGCTCAAGGTGGAAGTGCTCCCCCTGCGCAACCGCTGAGCGGCGGGGGCGCGGTGGGTTCTGCTATACAAGGAGCCTCTCTTCCCCGGGCGTGACGACATGGCACAGGATCTCGACACCCTGCTCAAGAAGCTCGAAGACCTGAACCGCGCCGCCAAGGCTCCGGGGGGGATTCCTCGCGCACAGCTCGAGGCCCAGGTGAAGCAGATCACCCTCGCCGTGAAGGAGGCGATGAGCGACTTGGGCAAGAACCTGCCGCCCGAGCTCGCCGGCGCTTCCGGCGTGCTGGTGGATGTCTTCAAAGCGCAGCTGGGCGCCATCCTTCAGCAGAGCGGGCTGGAGCTGCAGGAGAGTGAGGAGATGAAGAAGCTCTCCGCCGAGCTGGACCTCATCAAGCGCAGCTACATCCGCAGCTGAGCCCCGCGCACACCTGCTGCGCTCGCCTTCTCGCGGTGCGACGGTGCGCCTACGCCCCAAAGAACAACGGCCCACCCACCGGTGAGGTGGATGGGCCGCGTGAATTCAGCGAGAGCTGAACTTAGATGCTGGGGGGAACGATGCCGGTGTTGGTGCCGGTGGTGGCACCCTGGGGAACGATGCCGGTGTTCTGGTTGCCCTGGCCGGCCTGCAGCTGCTGCTGGAGCTGCTGGAGCTGCTCCACCAGCTTCTTCAGGGTCTCCATGAGCTTGCTGATGGGATCCTTGGCCTCCTCCTCCTCGGCGGGAGCAGCGGACTGAGCGCCCTCGGCGCCCTGGGGACCCGCCGCGCCCTCGGCGCCACCGGCGCCACCCGCGCCCTGGCCGCCACCGGCCGCCTCAGCGCCACCGGCGCCGCCACCACCGCCCGCGCCCTCAGCGCCACCGGCGCCGCCCGCGCCC